>JAJEDW010000260.1 GCA_022821265.1 Acidobacteriota bacterium | reverse complement strand
CCAACGGCGTCGACGGCGAAGTCGCCGACATCGCCGTCCGGGACGGCAAGATCGTCGACGGCGTCGATGGGGGCCCGACGATCGACGCCGCCGGAATGGTGGTTTTCCCCGGCGGCGTCGACGTCCATTCGCACGTCGCTGGAGCGGCGCTCAACTTCGCCCGCGGATTGACCCCGGAAAACTACCGGGCGGCGCGGCGGTTCATCCACTCCCCGGACCGCCGCCAGGGTCTGGGCGGAATCACGCCGACCACGTTCGCGACGGGCTACCTGTACGCGGGCATGGGCTGGACCACCGTCAACGAAGCCGCCATGCCCGTGCTGACGGCGCGGCACACGCACGAGGAACTGCACGACGTCCCGATCATCGACAAGTCGACGCTCGTGCTGATGGCCAACAACGAGTTCGTGCTCGACCTGCTGGAAGCCGGCGAAACGGAGCGGGCGCGCCATGTCGTCGCCTGGCTGATCTGGGCGGCCAAGGCGTACGGCGTGAAGGCGGTCAATCCGGGCGGCGTCAACGCCTGGAAGTGGGGCCGGAACGCGCGCGTCCTTCACGAGCCGGTCTACGGCTACGACACGCTGACGCCGGCGACGATCATCTCGGGCCTGGCCGGCATCGTGGACGATCTGGGGCTGCCCCACCCGGTGCATCTCCATTGCAACAATCTCGGGATTCCGGGCAACGTCGAAACGACCCTGGAGACGATGAAGCTCCTGGAGGGCCGGCGCGCGCACCTGGCGCACCTGCAGTTCCATGCCTACGGAGGCGATGACTGGGGCACGATGCGTTCGGGCGCGGTGGAGGTGGCCGAGGCCTTCAACGCGAACGCGAACCTGACGACCGACGCCGGCGCCGTCCTGTTCGGCGACAGCGTGACCTTGACGGCCGACGGTCCCTGGCAGCACCTGCTCTACCAGTTGACCGGACGCAAGTGGGCCAACCTGGACGTCGAGAACGAGACGGGCTGCGGCATTGTTCCATACGTCTACAAGGACCGCAGCCTCGTGAACGCCGTTCAGTGGGCCACCGGACTCGAGTTGATGCTGTTGATCGACGATCCGTGGCGCGTGCACCTGACGACGGACCATCCCAACGGCGGATGTTTCTGGCGGTATCCCGAGATCATCCGGCTTCTGATGGACGCGGAATTTCG
Source organism: Acidobacteriota bacterium (assembly GCA_022821265.1). GTDB lineage: Bacteria > Acidobacteriota > Terriglobia > 20CM-2-55-15 > 20CM-2-55-15 > JAJEDW01. Next base: position 3,317 of record JAJEDW010000260.1, on the reverse strand, counting down.
CAAGGAACAGTTGCGGCAGCTCGCGCCCAAGGCCCGGGAACGGATCGTGCTGGCCGAGCTCGACCGCGAGTACACGCTTTCGGAAATCGCCGTCGTCACCGCCGCCGGGCCGGCCCGCGCGCTCGGTTTGACCGGCAAGGGACATCTGGGGGTGGGCGCCGACGCCGACGTGACGATCTACGCGGGCGCTCCCGACGGCGACGGCATGCTTTTCTCCTATCCCCGCTATGTCGTGAAGGGCGGCCAGGTCGTGGTCGAGGAAGGCGATGTGCGCGCGGTCACCGAGGGCAAGGAATTCATCGTGCATCCCCCCTCGGAGGCGGGTACGGCCGAGTATCTCCGTCCGCTGTTCGAGAAGGCCTACACGATGTCGTTCGCCAACTACCCGGTGGAGATCGAGCGCGTGAAAGGAGCGGAGATACGCCCATTACGCTGACAATCACGGCAGCGCCCCGCGTTCCGCTCGAAGCCGAGGTGCTGTCCCCCGACGTGGTCGCCGATCTGGCCCACGACCGGATCTGCTCGCTTCCGGTCTGGCTGGGCAAGAACCGGCGCCGCCTGGACGAGTTCTTCGACGTCGAGGGCGAGAAGAGCGACGAGTTGAGGATCGTCGGCGACGCGGGACGGGTCAAGTGGATCGGCCGCGACATGACCCGCGGCCGAATCACCGTCGAAGGCCACGCCGGTATGCACCTCGGCTCGAGGATGGCCGGGGGCGAGATCGAGGTCTCCGGCGACGTTTCCGACTGGCTGGGCGCCGAAATGTCCGGCGGCGCGATCCGCGTCCGCGGCAACGCGGGCGGTCAGGTCGGGGCCGCCTATCGGGGCGGCCTGGCGGGCATGCGCGACGGCACGATCGTCATCGACGGACGGGCCGGGCTGGAAGTCGGCCAGCGCATGAAGCGCGGCACGATCGTCGTTTCCGGGGGCGTCCGCGATTTCGCCGGCCTGGAGATGCGCGGCGGTACGATCGTCCTGGGCGCGGCGGAGCTGCGGACCGGGGCGTGGATGTTGCGCGGCACGATCGTCGTGTTGCAGACGATTCCGATCCTGCCGACCTTCGCGTACGCGTCCACCTACAGCCCGACGTTCCTCGGCCTGTATGCACGGCGCCTGAAGCGGCTCGGTGTGGAGATTCCCGTCGAGGAGAGCGCCGGCGCGTACCGGAGGTACACGGGCGACGCGGCCATACCCGGCAAGGGCGAGCTGCTGGTCTGGGAGCCGCGGGGCTGAGGGAGCCGTCCACGTCATGGAACAGGCGCCGTCCATCATCGAGCACAAGGGGGTCCGAATCGAGGACACGTTCGCCGAAGCGTTCGGCATGCGCGCGGCCCGCGTCATCATCACGGCGCGCTCGCCGGGGTGGGCGCGCACGGCCGCCGGGTCGCTGACCGGGTTCGCCACGTCCGTCATCGGGTGCAAGCTGGAAGCGGGCGTCGAGGCGGAATGGGCGGCCGGGGAGACGCCGGACGGCCGGCCGGGGGTCAGCGTCCTGGTATTCGCTTTCGATTCCGAGGGCCTGGCCAAGAGGCTGATCGAACGCATCGGACAGACCGTGTTGACCTGTCCGACGACCGCGTGCTTCGACGGCTTGCCCGACGCCGAGGACCGCGTCAACGTCGGCGGCATGCTGCGGCACTTCGGAGACAAGTTCCAGTCCAGCAAGTTCCTCGACGGAAAGCGGTACTGGCGGATTCCGGTCATGGAAGGCGAGTTCCTGATCGAGGAGGCGTTCGGGGTCCGGAAGGCGATCGGCGGCGGCAACCTGTTGATCCTGGCGCGCGATTCGGGCGCCGCCCTGGAGGCCGCCGAGGCCGCGGTCGAGGCGATGCGCGGCGTTCGGGGGGTCGTCCTTCCGTTTCCGGGCGGTATAGTCCGCAGCGGGAGCAAGGTGGGCGCGCGGCACTACAAGAAGATGATCGCGTCGACCAACGACGCGTACTGCCCCACGCTGAAGGGGCGCCTCGGCCCGGAATCCGCCCTTCCCGCGGATGTCAATTCCGTGCTGGAAATCGTTGTCGACGGTCTGGACCGGGCGTCGATCGAGGCGGCGCTCCGCGCCGGCGTCGACGCGGCCTGCCGGGGCGGCGTCGTCGCCATTTCGGCCGGGAACTACGGCGGCAAGCTCGGCAAGCACCACTTCCATCTGCGAGAGCTCGTTCCGGCGAAGTCGGAAGCCTGATTCCCGCCTGCCGGGGCCCGTTTGACAGGGCATCAGGCAGGTTGTAGTGTTCCATCCGCTCACGCGATTCGGGGGCGCAAGCATGTCACGGGAGGATTCCGGAACCGTGCGGAGACAGTCGATATGAGAATCGGATTCATCGGCATGGGGCGAATGGGCCGGGGGATCGCGGGCAACATCCTGGCCGCCGGCCACGATGTGGTCGTCTACAACCGGACGCGCGAGAAGACCGCCGAGTTGGCCGCGAAGGGCGCCCGGGTCGCGGCGACCGCCGCCGGCGCCGCGGAGGGACGCGAGGTCGTCATCACGATGTTGCCGGACGATCGGGTCATCGCGGCGGTTGCGTCCGAAATCGTGGACGCCCTGCCCAAGGGCGCCATCCACGTCGCCATGGGCACGCACGGGGTCGAGGCCGTCGAGCGGCTCACCGAGACCCACGCCGCCCGCGAGCGCATCCTCGTAACCGCGCCGGTTCTGGGCCGGCCCGACCTTGCCGAATCGGGTCAGTTGGCCATCGTCGCGGCCGGACCGGCCGAGGCGGTTCGCAAGTGCGATCCGCTCTTCGAAGCGGCGGGCCGCCGCACGTTCCACGCCGGCCCGGAACCCAAGGCGGCTACGGCGATCAAGCTGGCCAACAACTTCGTGTTGGGTTGCGCGATCGAGGCGATGGCCGAGGCGTTCGCGCTGACCCGGCAGTGCAATGTCGCCCCGGAGGACTTCTACACGGTCTTGACCGAGGCGCTGTTCGCGGCTCCCGCCTACAAGTTGTATGGACGGATCATCGTGGACGAGGCGTACGACGCGGTCGGGTTCACGGCCGAGCTGGGCCTGAAGGATGCGAACCTGATCCTCGCCGCGGGAGATCTCAAGCACGTGCCGTTGCCCAGCCTCAACGTGTTCCGCGACCGGCTCATCGGCGCCGTCGCCCACGGCGACGGCGACCGGGACTGGGCGGTGCTGGGGCGGGAGCAATCGCGCGCCAGCGGAATGGAGTGACATGGATCTGCCGAACGGACAGGGCCACCTGACGTATTCCACGCTGGTGCATCCCGGCGACACCTGGGACGACATGTGGGAGAGCGTGCGGACTTACGTTCCCAGGGTGAAGGAACGCGTCGCGCCGAACGAGCCGTTC
>JAJEDW010000164.1 GCA_022821265.1 Acidobacteriota bacterium | reverse complement strand
GGTCGCCAGCCGGCCCTCGCCGAGGCTGGCTTGCGCGCAAGCGAAGGCCTCCCGAACGCCCTCGTCGAGTCCCGCGTCGGTTTCGGTCGGCTCCGCCGTCATCGACAACCGGTCTTTCCGTTTCCGATGCCCCGGGCCGCGACCTTCATCGGCCCGCGGCGGATCGGCGAATCCCCGAGGCCGGCGTCGTCCGGGACGAAGCCGCCCGGGAGTTCCCCGGCGCCGTCGGGCCGCCAACGACCGCGCGTCGGATTCGAATGGAGCGCGAGCGACATCGTCATGTCCACCTGCCCTGCGAATATACCCGCATCGGACGCGTTGAGGACGGAGCAATCCGCCACCGAATGCAGTAAACTGGCGTGAAACGATCCCGGATGGAGCGCGTCCAACCTTTCGAGAGCGCTCCGGCGCCATCCGCCGGAGTCGCCGGGTGAAGACCATGACCAAACTACGGCTCCTTGCGGCCTGTCTGTCGTTCGCGGCGACGGCGACGGCCCAGACGCTGATTCCCTCGCCCGCCGCGCGGCCGCAGATCGACGTGGAGTCCTACACCGTCGAGGCGGTCCTCGACGGCGCGAACGGCGAACTCACCGGCACGGCCGTGATTCGGTTCGTGCAGCTCGATCGCCAGTCCTACGCCGTGTTCGACCTGGATCCGCGGCTCCGTGTCCGCGACGTGTACCTCGGCGAGGAGGAACCGCTGCCGGTCCGGTTCCGGCAGTTCGATCTCGAGGAGACGCTCGAGGTGGACCTGTCCGAGCTGGGCCAGTTCGATCAGCCGTTCATACGCGTGGAATACGCGGGTCTCCTGGACGCCGGCGGCGACGTCGATCCCGTCCTTTCCAGCGTGGGCCCCGGCGGGGCCTTTCTGCTCGAGGACGCGAAGTGGTTTCCGATGAACGGCGTCCGCCAGGATCCGGCGGCGATGGATCTCGACGTGACGCTTCCCTCCGGCTGGCGCCTGATCAGCCCGCTTCCGGAGCTTGGCTTCGAGTTGGCCGATCCGGTGGCCCGCACGGTGCGCCGGTCGCTGGCCGACCCCGTGCCCGGCTTCTGGGGAACGCTCATCGCCGGCGGCTACGAGTCGGCGCCGCTCGCCGAAGACGACGGGACGGCCGTCGAGACATGGGTCCTTCCGGGCTCGCTGGACGCGGCCGGCGCGATGACCGAGGCGGCGGCCGGCTACTTCCGCTTCTTCCGGAACACGTTCGGCGAGCCCGCGGCGCCGTCGCTCCGGGTGATCGAGATCGAGGGGGCGGCGTGGGACGCCCGTTCGATTCCGGGCCTGCTGCTGTTGCCGTCCGCCGCCATCGGGGACGACTTCGACCCGTTCGAGCTGGCCCAGCAGGTCGCCGTCCAGTGGTTTCCGCTGACCTACCGGGTCGAGAACGCGGCGTCGGACGCGTGGCTGGCCGAGGGCCTGGGCGTGTTCGCCGCGCTGCGCTACTTCGAGACCCAGGGTTCCTTCTCCGCGTCCCAGGAATACGTCGACCGCACGCGCGTGCGGGCGTTGAGCTATCCGGGCGGCCCCCCCCTGCGCGAGGTGGGCGTCCTGGATGAGAACTCGCCCGAGTTCAACGCGTTGGCGGCCCACAAGGGCGGCTTCGTGCTGAGGATGCTGGAAGACGTGATGGGCGCGGCGTCGTTCGCCGGAATGCTGGCCGCCTTCCCGGAACGTTTCGGCGACGGCGGGTTGTCGACCGGCGCCCTGCTCGAGGCGGCATCCGAGACCGCGGGCGAGGATCTGACCTACTTCTTCGATCAGTGGCTCAACGGCTCGGGCGTCCCGGAGTTCACGCGGGTCTTCCAGATCTACCGCGCCCGCGAGGGATACGAGGTCGTGGGCCAGTTGAACCAGGATCTCGACCTGTTCCGGATGCCGGTCGAGATCGAGGTGATCACCGACGGCGAGCCGGAGTACTCCACCGTGGTCGTGTCGGGCCCCTCCAGCGACATGGACCTGGTCACGGAACGCAAGCCCGAGGCGATCGTCATCGATCCGCGCATGCGGTTGCTGCGGCTCTCCCCTGAAATCCGCGTCCAGGTGAACATCAGCCGCGGCGAGGACTTCGCGAACCAGGGGTTGTTCAACGACGCGGTCCGCGAGTACCAGGCCGCCCTCGACCTGGACGACCTGAAGTCGCTCGCCTACTTCCGGATGGGCGAAGCCTACTTCGAGCTCGGCAACCTGCAGCTCGCCGCCAGCCTGTTCCGCGAGGCTCTGAACGGGGACCTCGACCCCATCTGGATCGAGGTCTGGGCCTACATCAACCTCGGCAAGATCTACGACATGCGCCACGACCGGGAACGGGCCGTGACCGAGTACCAGAAAGCCATCAACACGCGGGACGACGCCTACGGCGCGCAGGACGAGGCCGCGCGCCTCATCGAGCAGCCCTTCGAGGGCGCGGGACGGGTGTTCTTCTGACACCCCGCGGTCAAACGCCTCCAGGTACCCGAGGACACGCACCCCCGTCCGAGTCCCGTCCCATGGTAGTCGCGGCGTTCCCCGCCGCGGCTGAACAACGAGCGGAGCGAGGCGTTAGCCCAGGAAAATTATCTCTTTCCTCCCCCCGGCGTTTCCCATCCGCGATTCCCAAAAAAAGCAGGGTCGAAAACCGCCGACAAGTCCCGTATCCCCCTACGTCCGGGCCGTCCCGACGAATCATTTTCTTGGTCTGACGCCGCGGCTCCGCCGCGTTGTCCACCCGCGGCGAGGAACGCCGCGGGTACACTTGGGGTCGACGCAAGTAGTCTCCGTTGGCCGAACCTCCGGCGCTTCGTCTGCCAGCCCCTCGAGGCTAACGCACTGCCGTCCGAATCCTGTCCCATGGTCGCCACGGCGTTCCTTGCCGCGGTCCTGCAGGAATGCCGATCGGGGATTCCGGATCCTGCCCAGCCGAACCCTTCGCCCGACGCCGGCGGCCCCGATCAGTTGGCGAGCATCCGCAACGACACCGCAACGTCCGCGGCGCGGTCGAGGATGGCGTTGTCCTGGGTCGCCAGCGGAACACCCAGGGCCCGGGCGAGCGCGACGAACTCGGCATCGTAGGCAGTCAGGCCGCACTCCAACGCGACGTCGATCACTTGGTGTCCGGATACGCCGGCGACGCGGTCTCCCAGAACGACAGTCGCGTCATCGCTCATCGCTCGGGCCTGCTCCGGGGTGAGGGCGCCCCTCCGCACGAAGCCGACCAGGACGTTCCGCAACTCGCTCATGAGGATGTGGGGGGCCGCCCACTCGGCCTCCCGCTCGAACAGTCTGGCCGCGTCCTCGCCGTCGGCTCCGCCCACGACCAGACGGACCATCACGTTCGTGTCCACGACGATCACGGGCGTCCCGTGTTCCGCATCTCTCGCAGCGTGTCCTCGCTGAGGTCGAGCGGCCCCAGAGTCTCGTGCCGCTGCCGTATGCGCGTCAGCAGGGCCTGCGGGTCGAGGGGCGCACCGCCAAACGACGCCTCCAACCGGGCGATGATCTCCCCGTTCAGGCTGCGGTGATTCCGTCTCGCCGACGCCTTGAGTTCCCGATGTACAGCGTCGGGGATTCCACGAAGCGCGATGTCTGGCAAACCGACCTCCCTCGGTCGATATGATGCCACAATGACATCGAAATAGCATCATCGGGCCGGAAGCCGCAACCCGAGGAACGAAGAGCGTGGAAGTCGTCCGTTGCACTCATGGAATTCGACATCGGCAAGACCACGGTGGAATCACGGTTTTCGCGAAAGCGGGCAGCACCAACTTCCGGGCTGGGTTCGAGCCTGTTGGGCTCGTACGACAAATGTCGGCCGACAACGAGGAAGGAGTCTAATCGGACGGTGCTGAGGCGATGCGATCGAAAATGGCTGTGCTTAGTTCCTGGGCGCGTGCAATTTGCTCGGCGGTCATGCGCGCTCGGAGATCGTCTTTTTCATCTCGCGCCCACTCGGCGCCTTGCGCAACCGCAACGTTCAACCAAGCGAAAGCGAGCACGTAGTCTTCGGGCACGCCTTTGCCGGCGGCGTACAACTGCGCAATATCGTGTTGGGCGAACGTATCCCCTTGCTCAGCCGCGCGCTTGTACCATGCCATCGCCTTCGTGTAGTCGTTCGGCATGCCCTTCCCGTCGGCGTACATTCGCGCGAGATCGCGTTGGGCGGACGCATCCCCCTGCTCGGCCAAACGCTCGTACCATGCAAACGCCTTCGCGTAGTCCTTCGGAACGCCCTCCCCGTCGGCGTACGTTCGCGCGAGATGGCCTTGGGCGGACGTATCCCCCTGCTCAGCCGCGCGCTCGTACCATGCCAAGGCCTCCATGGAGTCTTGCGGCACTCCATCGCCCATACTGTACATGTTCCCAAGCTGGGTTTGAGCATCCGCGTGTCCCTTTTCGGCGGCACTCCGAAACCATTCCGCCGCCTTGGCATCGTCCCCTGGAACGCCTCCCAATCCATCACCAAGGTGCATGATTGCAAAGGCCCATTCGCCCTCTGCGCTCCCCTGTTCGGCCGCGCGCCGCAACCACGCCACAGCCTCCGTATAGTCCTCCGGCACACCTTCGCCGCTGGTGTACATTAATCCGAGGGTGACTTGGGCGAGCGCATGCCCTCGTTCCGCCGCGCGGCGGAACCACGCCGCCGCCTCCGTATCGTCCGCCGGCACGCCTTCGCCGAAGCGGTACATGACCGCCAAGCTGAACTGCGCTTCCGCATCGCCGTGCTCGGCCGCACGCCGAAATGCCGCTGCGGCGTTGGCCGCATCATGTCCCTGTTCGGCCGCACGCTGGAACCACGACTTGGCCTCGTCAAAATTCCTTTGCACGCCGTCGCCGCTGGCGAGCATGATCCCGAATCTGAATTGAGCTTCAGCATCCCCCTGCTCGGCCGCGCGCTTTGTTTCCTCGATCATTGCATGCACACGCGGACAGTTCAGTTCAGTATTGCGACTGTCCGTTTCAGCGTCAGTTTCAGCGCGCCTTGTCCGCCGTCGAGCCTGAGTGCGACTGGGACGCAACTTGGACGCTGGCAACCGGCTCCACGTCGACAAGAACAGGGATGGTCATGAACGGCGGCCGACGGCTGTTCGCACGTGATTCCTAAGTGATTCCTAAGTTTGGCGGCGTTACGTGATTTTATATATCCTGTGAGCCACAGGGTCAACGATGCAGATTGGGACCCAGGATGCTTGCCCGATATCCGAACATCAATCGCCTCCTTAGCTTCTCCTTGGCCGGCGCAGACGCTTGGGGCGCGGCAAAACACTGAAAGGACTCCCGGCCGTCTCCGCAGTGGTACATACGCAGTGGTTCGCTGTCCTTGACCGCCGTACGCGCAAGTCGAATTCGGGATGAAAAACGATGAATTCCAGCAGGAGTTGATCGATCGCCGTGCGATGGGGAAAGCCGTCTCCGAGTCTTTGTGGGGCATCTACCACAAGCGGCCGGACCGCCCGAGGCTAATCTTCCCGAGTCGGCGGTCTGGAACACTGCGGGTGAGCGAACAGGAATCGAAGATCCTGATCACCCAGTGGTTGGAGACTCAGGGGCATTGGTACTCGATCGAAACGCCGACCACGGAGCAATACTCACAGTCGGGCGCGAACGCGCTCAGCGCTCGCATTGATGTCACACTTCACGGCGAAAGCGAAGATTCAGACCGCCGCGTCAACATCGAACTCAAGTCGGGAACGGCCACTTCCGAATCGTTCCGAAAAGACTTCGAGAAGCTCTTGCGGGAAAACGTGGCCGGCGTTTGGTTTCACACGCTAGAACGCGCCAACCGCAGTACCTGGCGCACGGTCGAGGCGAAAATTTCGGAAGCGTTTGACGGCGAGCGAGCCAATGTCGTCCGGATGAGTCACACTGTCGTCTTCAGTTTCTGTGTGCTAGACCCGCCTCAATTGGTCACTTTCGACCTCGACTTTTCGAAGGATTTCGATGAGCAGTGGCCGGGACTTTTCCGACGGGCCGTGGACCACCCGGAGTTGCCCGGCTGGTGGCGGAATTCGTCTGTCACGCCCGTCACGGAGCGTCCCAAGGATTCCGTCCGGCGGACTTTCGGCGGCGCGACGCGAAAACTCATGGTCTACTGCCCGGAGATCTATCCGGAGTCCTTCGTGCATCTGAGCATCAAGGGTGAGAGTTATCGGATTCGCGCCTACACCGGGCCGAAGAGGTTCAAGACCTGGAAACAAACCGGCACGCCCACGACCAGTGAACTCCTTTCCGAACATCGGTTCGTACACGAGTTGGACGTGTCCCGAGAACGCGAGAACCTGGCATCGGAGAGGGAATACTGGGTGCGCCGAACCATTGAGCTAAACCGTCAGCACTCGATCGAGACATCATCATAGGAACCCGTCATCCTGACGCGTCCTCTAACCATCCGCACTGCACTCCGAACAGACGTAGCCGACGCCGCTCGATTCCTCGCATGTACAGTCCTCACAAATCTCGCGCGCACACTGCGTGCATTGATTCGGAGCACAATCCAGGTTACAACCGCAAACCTCACAAGAAGACGTAAGGAAACTGGCCCAGTTGCCGAGGTTCAGATTCCTGAAATTTCCCAGATTGAAGACCATGTCAGAAACCGCTGGCGCTCCTGGAGCTTATACCACAGGCTCCGGGCTCGGCCTCGCGGGCAGTCGGGCTACGCCCGGGTCGAGGCCAAGACCCGATCTCGGCCCTTGCCTTGAACGACAAGACGTTGTATCCATGGCTGGTACCCGAACGGCCGGACTCGGGCGAGAATGAAACGCCGGGTCGTGTTGGCCTGATACCCGACGTGGCCGGGCGCCTGCGGCGCGAAAGACTCGACGATGGCTGAAATAGTTCTGGGCCTCTGGACCACGCACGGTCCCCAACTCAGCACCACTCCCGAAGAGTGGATGCTGCGCGTCAAGGCCGACCGGGCCCGCCGGCACTGGTACAAGGGACAGACCTACGCGTTCGAGGCGCTGGTGGAGATGCGGCGCGGCGAGAACCTGGCCGAGCGCGCCTCGCTCGAGGGGCGCACGCTAAGCCACGCCGCCTGCCAGGCGGCCATCCGCCGCACCGCCGAGATCTGGAAGGCCGTGGACCCGGACGTCTGCGTGATCTTCGGCAACGACCAGCGCGAGCTGATGCTCCCGGCGCTGCAGCCCGCCTTCACCGTGTACCACGGCGAGACGTTCTGGAACGGACCGCTCCCGGAGGAACGGGCCGCCACGCTGCCTCCCGGCATCGTCGAGGCCGAGTGGGCCAACCGGACTCCGGAACGGACCGAGTACCCCGCGCTGCCCGAACTGGCCGCGGGCCTCATCGAGCGCGGCATCGAGGACGGCTGGGACTTCACCGCCTCGAACCAATGGCCGGACCACCCCTCGCCCCACCACCACGTGGGAACGCCGCACGCGTTCGCCTACATCCTCCGGCGCGTCATGGAAGACCGCGCCGTCCCGGTCCTGCCGATCATCACGAACACGTTCTTCCCGCCCAACCAGCCGCGCCCGTGGCGCTGCTTCGCGCTCGGCGAGCTCGTCGGCCGCGTGTTGTCCGAATGGGACCGCGACGCGCGAGTGGCCGTCATCGGCTCGGGCGGGATGTCGCACTTCGTCATCGACGAAGGGTTCGACCACGCGCTGATCGACGCCATCGGGAACCGCGACGCCGACTGGCTCCGCGGCATCGATCCCGCCCTGATGAAGGACGGCACCTCCGAGCTCCTGAACTGGGTGTCGGCGTCCGGCTGTCTGTTCGGGACCGGGCTGAGCGGAGAGTTGATCGACTACGTTCCCTGCTATCGGACCGAGGCGGGCAGCGGCACCGCCCAGGGCTTCATCGCATGGACGTAAACGCGGCCGCCGGCGATTCCGTTGATCGACCGCAATGCCGACACCTGTAAATCACTGACAATATTGGCGTATGTCCTATTGTAGCCGCGGGGTTCCTCCCCGCGGCTGGACAACGAGCAAAGCGAGGCGTCAGTTCAAGAAAAAAGATCTCTTCGTTCACGGTGTCGGCCCCTGGCAAGATCGCGTCTCGTCGACACGGCGGGCCGGAATCCGACTCTCGCGCCAGCCGCTAATTCTCTTTCGCCGCGGAGCAGCCCAGCGCAACCTTCAAGGCATCTTCGAGACGTTGAAGCTTGGCGGCGTCGAGGCTCCCGACGAACTGAGTCAACTGCGACTTCCGCAGGCTCACAAGCTCGTCGCAGTGGACGCTGCTGTCGTGGTGAAGTCCTTCGTTCGGTCCGACATCCACTTGCGTTGCCAGTCCGTGGCGCGTCGAGTAGACCGGCGCGCAGACGACCGTCGAGAACCGCGAATCGATCAACGCCTGCCGGCTGACGACGACGAACACGCGAAAGCGCTTCGGCTCACGCGCGTGAGGCTTCTCGACTCTGTAGAGCTCGCCACGTCTCACGTTGTTATCTGATAACCCAGGACATCGACCGCTTCTTCGTTGAGTTCATCGGCGTTCGCGTCGATGGTGTTGCGGTCGCGCCTGTCGATGGCCTCCCGGTCTCGCACTGCGAAGCTCTGACGCAGCAGCCGCTCGATCACTTGGGACCGGCTTTCCCCTTTGCGGGCAGCCTTTTCGAGAGCTGTCACCACCTCTTTCTCAAGTGTGATCGATGTCTTCAACTTCATACCACCATTATACTCCCCAGAATCGTTTCGGCGAGAACCGCCCGCGTCTGCGCGGCCCGCCGCGCATGGCCTTCGCCTGGGTCAGCACGAACGCGAACGGCGCACCGTCCTGACGGAGCGGGTCCAGCGTCGCCCCCGGCGACCGCAGGCTCTTCGGGCCCGGCAACTTGGGTGCATCAGATCGGCGAGGCAAAGCCGAGGCGTCAGTCCAAGAAAAAGATTCGTCGGGATAGGTCCTACGTCGGGTGTGACGGGACCGGCTGAGGCTCTCTGACCGGCGGGAAGAGGGAAGAGACTAATTTATTGGGCTAACGCCTCGCTCCGCTCGTTGTTCAGTCGCGGCGAGGAACGCCGCGCCTACCATGGGGGAGGACCCGGACGGCGGTGCGTGATCCTGGGGGCGGCGGCTGGCGCATGAAGCGCTGGAGGTTCGGTTGAGGGAACCTTCTCGCGTCTGCCCCAAGGGTACCCGCGGCGTTCCTCGCCGCGGGTGGACAAGGCGGCGGAGCCGCCGCGTCAGTTCAAGAAAAGAGATCCGTCGGGATAGCCTGAACGTGGGGGGGTCAGCGCCCGGGCGCCTATTCCATCTGGTAGTTCGGGGCTTCTTTCGTGATGAACACGTCGTGGACGTGGCTTTCCTTCAGCGACGCGTCGGTGATCCTGATGAACCGGGTCTCGGTGCGCAGATCCTCGATCGTGGCGCAACCGCAGTATCCCATGCCCGAGCGCAGGCCGCCCACGAGCTGGTGCACCATCGCGGCCAGGGGACCCTTGTGCGTCACGCGCCCTTCGACCCCTTCCGGGACCAGCTTGGCCGGCGGCGCCTTCTCCTGCGAGTAGCGGTCGCCGGAGCCCTCGTGCATGGCCCCGAGCGAACCCATGCCGCGGTAGGACTTGTAGGTGCGGCCCTGGTACAGGATCACCTCGCCCGGGCTCTCGTCGGTTCCCGCGAACAGCGAGCCGATCATCACGGTGTCGGCGCCGGCGGCGATGGCCTTCGTGATGTCGCCCGAGAACTTGACGCCGCCGTCGGCTATGACCGGGACGTCATGCTGGCGGGCGACGGCGGCGCATTCCAGGATCGCCGTGACCTGAGGGACGCCCACGCCGCTGACGACGCGTGTCGTGCAGATCGACCCGGGCCCGATGCCGACCTTGACCGCGTCGACGCCGGCGTCGATCAGGTCGCGCGCGCCGTCGGCCGTCGCCACGTTTCCCGCGATGACATGGGCGTTGGCGAACCGGGACTTCACGGCGCGGACCGCGTCCAGCACCCTGGCCGAATGCCCATGGGCCGTGTCGACGACGATCACGTCCACGCTGGCTTCGACCAGCGCCGCGGCGCGCTCCATGTAGTCGCCGGTGGCGCCGATGGCCGCGCCGCACCGCAGGCGGCCGGCGTCGTCCTTGGCCGCCAGCGGATACTTGATCTTCTTGGTGATGTCCTTGACCGTGATCAGCCCCTTGAGAGCGTAGTTGTCGTCCACCACCAGCAACTTCTCGATCCGATGCTGGTGCAGCAGCTTCTGCGCCGTTTCCAGCGTCGTGCCCACGGGGACCGTCACCAGGTGGTCGCGGGTCATGACCTCGCGGATCGGCAGGTGCAGGCGGTCCTCGAAACGCAGGTCCCGGTTCGTCAGGATGCCGACGAGCTTCCCCTTCTCGGTGATCGGGACGCCGGAAATCTTGTAGTTGGCCATCACCTCCAGGGCGTCCTGGATTCGCTGGTCGGGAGACATCGTGATCGGGTTGACGATCATGCCGCTCTCGGACCGCTTCACCTTGTCGACCTCGCCGGCCTGGGCCTCGATCGTCATGTTGCGGTGCACGACCCCGATGCCGCCCTGCTGGGCCAGCGCGATGGCCAGACCCGACTCGGTGACCGTGTCCATCGCCGCGCTCGCGATCGGGATGTTCAGGGTGATCGCGCGCGTCAGCCGGGTGGCGGTGCTCACCTCGCTGGGCAGCGTGTCGGACCGCATCGGCGCCAGGAGGACGTCGTCGAAAGTGTACGCTTCGCTGAAACCGCTCTCGTTCATCCGGCCACCCCGCAACATTTCTTGTATTTCTTCCCGCTGCCGCACGGGCAGGGGGCGTTCCGTCCCACCTTGGTCTTTTCGCGGCGGACCGGCTGCCGCTGCTTCTGGCCGCCGCCCTGGTTGGCCGTGACGAACTGCTGCCGGCTGCGGCGGCGCTCCATCTGCTCGGCCTGCTTCTTCTGGTCCACGGGCTGCAGAAGGAACATCAACCGGATGCTGT
>JAJEDW010000127.1 GCA_022821265.1 Acidobacteriota bacterium | reverse complement strand
TGATCATGCAGGAGCTCGAAGCCGGCGACAGCGGGCTCCGCAGCTTCGCCAGCGTCCAGGGGGCCCTGGTCATGTACCCGATCTTCGCCTACGGGAGCGAGGGACAGAAACAGCGGTGGATCCCTCGTCTGGCGCGGGGAGAAACCATCGGCTGCTTCGCCCTGACCGAACCGGACCACGGCTCGGACCCCGGAGGCATGGAAACGCGCGCGCGCCCATCCGGCAGCGGGTGGATCCTGAACGGCACGAAGCGCTGGATCACCAACGGCTCGATCGCCGACATCGCGATCGTGTGGGCGCGGGACGAAAGCGGCGAGGTCCGGGGATTCATCGTGGAACGCGGCACGCCGGGCTTCACCTCCTCCGATATCCGGAAGAAGCTCTCACTGCGCGCGTCGGTCACCTCCGACCTGATCCTCGACGACGTCGAGGTGCCCGAGGCCAACCGCCTGCCGGAGGGCGCGGGCCTGCGTTGCCCGCTGGCGTGCCTCGACCAGGCCCGGTACGGGATCGCGTGGGGCGGTATCGGCGCCGCCATGACCTGTTACGACCGGGTCGTCGATTACACTCTGGGCCGGACCCAGTTCGGCCGGCCCATCGCCTCGTTCCAGCTCGTGCAGGAGAAACTGGCCCACATGCTGACCGAGATCACCAAGGGCCAGTTGCTGGCGTGGCGTCTGGCGAAGCTGAAGGACAGCGGCCGGCTTCACTTCACGCACACGTCGCTGGCGAAACGCAACAACGTGCGCGTCGGTCTGGAAGCGGCCCGGCTTGCGCGCGACCTGATGGGCGCCAACGGCATCACGCTCGAGTATCCGGTCTTCCGTCACCTGGTGAACTTGGAATCCGTCTACACGTACGAGGGGACGGACCACATGCACACGCTGATCCTGGGCGAAGCGATTACCGGAATTCCCGCCTACCGCTGACGGCGCGGACCGGGCGGGCGCGGCCTTACCGGGGTTGCTTCACCAGACGCAGGTACGGTTTGACCGCGTTCCAGCCGTCGGGATACGTCTGGCGCGCCTCCTCGTCCGAAACCGCCGGCACGATGATGCACTCGTCACCGTCGGTCCAGTTGGCCGGCGTCGCCACCTTGTGCTTCGCCGTCAGTTGGATCGAATCGATCACGCGCAGCAACTCGTCGAAGTTCCGCCCCGTCGTCATGGGATAGGTGAGCGAAAGCTTGACCTTCTTGTCCGGCCCGATCACGTAGACGCTGCGCACGGTCAGGTTGTCGGCGGCCGTGCGCCCCCCGGCCGCGCCCGACTCGCTTTCCGGCAGCATGTCGTACAGCTTCGAAACGGTGAGATCCGGATCACCGATCAACGGGTAGTTGAGGGCGTTGCCGGTGGCGTCGGCAATGTCCCGGGACCAGCGCTGGTGATCGTCGACCGAGTCCACGCTCAGGCCGATGACCCGGACGTTGCGCTTCTGGAACTCGGCCTTGAGTCCGGCCACCGCTCCCAACTCGGTCGTGCACACCGGAGTGAAGTCCTTGGGATGGGAAAAGATCACGGCCCAGCCATCTCCGATCCACTCATGAAAACGGATGGGGCCCTCGGTCGTATCTGCAGAGAAATCGGGAGCGGTCGCCCCCAATCGAAGCGGCATATCGTCCTCCTCTCGGACAGCTTGATCGTTACCCGTCGATCCAACGCCACAGTTAACCGCGTTCCCCGAAGCAGTGTCAAGACTGGCCCGCGGCCCGAGTCCGCGCGGTCGTTCCCGCCGCGGCGGTTTGATTCGGAGGTTCGATCGATGGTACAAATCCCGGTTGGTCCGTCCGCGGCGCGCGCCGCCGTGGACCGCTCGTCCCGTTCGTCTAGCCTGGTCCAGGACACAGCCCTTTCAAGGCTGCGACACGGGTTCAAATCCCGTACGGGACGCTGGATGGAGAACGCGCGACCTCGTTGCCGGGCGCGCATGTCTCCGGGCGCACCGTGTTCAGGAAACGCTTCGGCCAACACTTCCTGTCGGACGCGGGAATCCTCGATCGCATCGTCGACCTGGCCCGCGTGGAACGCGCCGACCTCGTCGTCGAGATCGGTCCCGGACGCGGCGTGCTCACGCGGCGTCTGGCCCAGACGGCGCGCGCGGTCGTGGCCGTCGAGATCGACCGCGACCTGATTCTTCCGCTGCGGGCGTCGATGCCGGGCAACGTGCAGGTGGTCGAGGCCGACGCGCTCGACATCGACTACCGAACGGTCGCCGCCCCCGGCTACCGGCTCGTCGCCAACCTGCCGTACAACATCGCCACGCCGTTGCTCGAGCGCTTCGTCGCGGCGCGGTCCTCGATCGCGTCCGTCACGATCATGGTGCAGAAGGAAGTGGCCGACCGGCTGATGGCCGCGCCCGGCGGCCGGGACTACGGACCGCTCTCGGTGTGGCTGCAGCACTACGCGGTGATCGACGCGGGCTTTCCGGTCCCGCCCGGCGCCTTCCGCCCGCCGCCCAAGGTCTGGTCGCGCATGATTCGGCTCGAGTGGAAGCCGGGCGTTCGAGACGCGGACGAGTTCGTCCGATTCGTTCGGAACGCCTTCTCGGCCCGGCGGAAGAAGCTCGTGAACAACCTGGCGGCCGGCGGTCTCGGACGGGACGCCGCCCGGGCGCTGCTCGAAGCCTCGGGCGTGGACGCCGACGCCCGGCCCGAGGAACTCTCGCCTGAGCAGTACTTACGCGTTTTCTCCTATAATGAGCGTCGATGGACGGCCCGTCGCTCGAAGTAGTCCCGCTGGGCGGACTCGGCGAATTCGGGATGCACATGATGGCGTTCGCCGTGGACGACTCCATCATCGTCATCGACTGCGGCGTCCTGTTCCCCGAGCAGGAACTGCTGGGCGTCGACATCGTCGTCCCGGACATCGCCTATCTTCTCGAGAACCGCGAAAAGGTTCGCGCGATCATCCTGACGCACGGCCACGAGGACCATATCGGCGCCCTCCCGTTCGTGCTGCCGTACATGAACGTCCCCGTCTACGGGAGCCCGTTCACGCTGGCGCTGGTCCGGCGCAAGCTGGAAGACCACGCGCTCCTGGACGAGTCGACGCTCCGGGAGATTCATCCCGACGACCGGATCGAGATCGGCCCGTTCACGGTCGACGCCATCGCGGTCACCCATTCGATCGTCGATTCGCTCGCGCTCGCCATACGGACGCCGGTCGGGTTGATCGTTCACACGGGCGACTTCAAGATCGATCACTCGCCCATCGACGGCGTGCAGTTCGACCTGGCCCGGTTCGCGGCCTGCGGACGCGAGGGTGTCCTGGCGCTGTTTTCCGACAGCACCAACGCCGGCCGCTCCGGGTACACGCCGTCGGAGCGGGCCGTCGAAGACCGTCTCGACGCCATCTTCCGCACGGCCCCGGGACGGATCGCCGTCACCTGCTTCACGTCCTCGATCCCACGCATCCAGATCATCGCCGACGCGGCCGGACGCCACGGACGGAAACTCGCGTTCCTGGGACGCCGGATGCTGGCCAACACCGAGGCCGCCCGGCAACTGGGCTCGCTGAAGCTGCCGCCGGAGGGCGTGATCCGGCCCCGCGAAATCGCCGCCGAGCCCCGGGACGCGGTGTGCGTCGTCGTCAGCGGCTGCCAGGGCGAGCCCATGTCGGCCATGGCCCGCGTCGCCCTGGACCAGCACAAGGATCTGACGCTGGAGGCCGGCGACACGGTCGTCCTCTCCTCGCGGATGATCCCCGGCAACGAGCCCGCCATCATGCGGATGATGGATCACCTGTACCGCCGGCGCGTTCACGTCGTCTACCCGGACGGCGCCACGCCGCCGGTGCACGTAAGCGGCCACGCCAGCGCCGAGGAGCTCAAGCTGATGATGATGCTGACGCGGCCGCGCTTCTTCATCCCGATCCACGGCACCTACGGGCACCTGCACCGCCACGCCCGCTTGGCCGAAGACACCGGCGCCGTGCGCGACACCGTACTGGTCGCGGAAACCGGAGACGTCGTCCGCATCGAACCCGACCGGATCGCGATCACGGGCAAGGCGCCGGTCGGCCGCGTACTGATCGATCAGGGGAGCCTCGAGGAAGTGACCGACATCGTCGTGCGCGACCGCCGCCATATCTCCGAGGACGGCATCGTCCTCCCCGTCATCGTGATCAACAAGCACAGCGGCGAACTGGAACGCCAGCCGGAAATGGTCTTCCGCGGCATGACGGTCGACGAGGGCGATCCGCTGATCGATGAATGCCGCGATCTGGTGACCGGCACCATCGCCGAGTCCTCGATCGAGGAACGCGGCGACTGGGCCGTCATCAAGGAAAAGATCCGGCGCGCCCTGAAGCGCTACATTTCCAGGCGCCTCTCCAAGCGGCCGCTGATCCTGCCGGTGATCATGGAGATATGAGCCTCCTCGAGGCCCTCGTGCTCGGCGCGGTCCAAGGGGCGACCGAGTTCGTCCCGATTTCGAGCACCGGCCACCTGATACTGGTTCCATGGTTCCTGGGATGGGAACCCCGGGGCCTGGCATTCGACGCCGCGCTGCACCTGGGGACGCTCGCCGCGTTGCTGCTGTACTTCCGGTCCGAGTGGATCGCCCTCGCACGGGCCGGCCTCGACCTGCTGACGGGCCGCCGACGCGGCCGCGACCACCGGTTGTTCGGCATGATCGCAGCCGCCACGGTTCCGGGCGGGCTGGCCGGGCTGCTGGCCGAGGACCTGGTCGCCGCCTACCTTCGCGGCCCCATCGTCGTCGCGTCCACGTTGATCGGCCTGGCGGCCGTCCTGATGGCCGCCGAACGCATGGGACGGCGCACCCGCGGCGTCGACGACCTGGGATGGACCGACGCTCTCGCCGTGGGCGCCGCCCAGGCGCTGGCGATCGTACCCGGTGTTTCCCGAGCCGGAATCACGATCACGGCGGCCCTGTTTCGCGGCCTCCGGCGCGACGCCGCCGCCCGCTTCTCGTTTCTGCTGTCGGCCCCGATCATCGCAGGCGCGGCGGCGAAGAAGCTGATCGATCTCGCCGCCGCCGGCATCGGCGCCGACGAGGCCGGCATGCTCGGCGCCGGGATCGCCTCGGCGGCCGTCGTGGGTTATCTGGCCATCGCGTTCATGCTGAAATACCTCGCCACGCACACGACGTATCTGTTCATCTACTACCGCATCATCCTCGGTCTCGTGGTCCTCCTCGCGTTCCAGGCGGGTTTCCGCTAGAATCCAGTCTGATGCGTTGGACAGCGTATCTCCGGCCCACCCGACACCGGCGGCTGAACGAATTCGTCGGGCTGGTCCTGGCCACGGTTTCCGTTCTCACCGCGCTCAGCCTGGCCTCGTTCGACGCCGGCGACGCATCCTTCAACATCAGCCGCAACCCCGAGTTCCAGGGGCCACCGACGAACCTGATCGGCGTCGTCGGGTCCCACGCGGCCGACGCCCTGTTCCAGGCGTTCGGCCTGGCGAGCTTTCTCCTTCCGGTGTTCCTCGGCGTCTACGCGTTGCACTGGCTGGCCTCCTGGACGGTCCAGAACGTGGGGCCGCGCCTGACGGGAATGGCCATGATGCTGCTGACGGCGTCGGCCGCGCTCGCCATGTCGCCGCTGGCGCGGATCGACGAGCAGATCCCGGCCGGGGGCGCCAGCGGAGAGTTGATCGCCGAGTGGCTCGCCACGACGCTCAACCCCCTCGGCGCCGCGATCGTCCTGTTGTCCGCGATGCTGGTGTCGCTGCTGCTCGCCACGACGTTCTCCATGGCGCGGACCGCGGACGCCGTCCGGACGTGGTCGGCATCCTTCGGTCAATGGCGAGCCGTGCGCGCGGCCCGACGCGAGGAACGGCGGAAGCGGCGCGAGCAGGCGCGCGTCGAGGCCAAGCACGCCGCGCTCGCTCCGGCGCGGACCTCCGCCCCCGCGGCCGCGGACGATTCCGCCGAAACGTTCGCGGACAATTCCGCCGAAACGGCCGCGGACCCGGCGCCGCCGACTCGGGACGACCCGAAGCCCGCGCCCATTCCGGTACGATCCGGCCCGCAGACGCTCGGTCTCTTCGATTACGCCCCGGCGGAGCCGGCCGCCGCGGAGGACTCGGCCCCCGCGAAGGCCCCGGCCGCCAGGTCGATCCAGGCGTCCTCCGCGAGCCGGCGCCCGGACACGGTCGCGCTGCCGTCACCCGAGCTCCTGCGCCCGCCCGAGGCGCAGATCGAGTTCAGCAACGACGAGATGCGGGAACGCGCGGCGTTGATCGAGGCCAAGGCGATGGAGTTCGGCGTCGCCGGCCAGGTGAAACAGATTCATCCGGGCCCGGTCGTGACCACGTTCGAATTCAAGCCGGAACCGGGAGTCAAGTACGCCAAGGTCACCGGGCTCGCCGAGGACCTTTGCCTCGCGCTGGAAGCCGAGTCCATCCGGATCAATCGGATCCCCGGGAAGTCCACGGTGGGAATGGAGGTGCCCAACCCCGACCGCGCGACCATCAGCCTGCGCGAGATACTGGAGTCGTCCGAGTACATCGAAGCGACGGCGCGGCTCCCGCTGGCGCTCGGAAAGGACATCACCGGCAACATCGTGGTTTCGGACCTGCAGCGGATGCCGCACCTGTTGATCGCCGGGTCCACGGGGACGGGCAAGTCCGTGTCGGTCAACTCGCTGATCCTCTCGCTTCTGTTCCGGTCGCGCCCCGACGAGGTCCGGCTGATCCTGATCGATCCCAAGCGGCTCGAACTCGGACTCTACCAGGACATCCCGCACCTGCTGGTTCCCGTCGTGACCGAACCGGTGCAGGCCACGAACGCTTTGAAATGGGCCGTTCGGGAAATGGAGGGCCGTTACAAGAAACTCGCGAGCCGCGGCGTCCGGACGCTGGACGCCTACAACATCCAGGTCCGGCGCATGAGCCGCTCCGCCGCCCGGGAAGAGGCCGGCGAGGACGAGTCGGACCCGCTGCCCTATGTCGTCATCGTCATCGACGAGTTGGCCGACCTGATGATGGTTGCCTCCAAGGACGTCGAGACCTGCATCACGCGCCTGGCCCAGATGGCCCGGGCCGTCGGCATCCACCTGATCCTGGCGACC
>JAJEDW010000348.1 GCA_022821265.1 Acidobacteriota bacterium | reverse complement strand
CACAACCGCGACATCGGCACTGCATACAGGCGATCGCCAAAGGGGATCGCGGTCTCGCCGTCATAGAGCACGACGCCGCGCACGAAGCGGTGGCCGGCCACCTTCTGGAGTTTGCGCAATCCACGAAAGTCATTGCGGTTTACCGACGCGGCTGCCTTGATTTCCACGCCGGCCACGGCGCCGGACGCCTGCTCCATCACGATATCCGTTTCGGCGCCGTCCTTGTCCCGGAAATGGAAGAACTCGATCGGTGTGTCCTGCCAACTCGCCTGTCTCCGCAATTCCCGAAACGCAAACGTTTCCAGGAATTGCCCCAGAAGGGTTCGATCTGCCATCAGAGCCTTGGCGTCGGTGCCGAGCAAGGCCGCGGCCAGGCCGGTATCGGTAAGATGCAGCTTCGGACTCCTGACCAGCCGCTTCAGCCGGTTGCCGTGCCAGGCAGGGAGCCGTTCCAACAGGAATAGTCTCTCCAGAAGCGTGACGTAGTCCCCGATCGAGGGCCGACTGAGTTCGAAAGGCGAGGCCAGACTGCTGAGGTTGAAGAGCTGGGCGGTCTGCGCGGCCGCGGCGCGCAGGAGCCGCGGCAGGACGTCGAGCGAGCGGACCCGCGTCATGTCCCGCGCGTCGCGCTGGACGAGCGCCTCCACATAGTCGCGATACCAGTTTGCCGAGCGCCTCGCTGTCGGGCGCTCCAATGCCGCGGGATAGCCGCCGGCGACGATCCTCTCGACAAGCTGCCCGCCGAGACGCTCGCATTGGAATATCGGGAAGCCGTCTCCGAACAGAGCGTTCAGGAAGTTCGCATCGGGACGGGACGGATCCGAACGACCCGTAAGCTCATATTGCGTCAGGGGATGCAACGGCACGATTTCCATGCGTCCCGCCAGCGAATCCGACATTTGCGGAACGAGAAAGACGTTGGTGGAGCCCGTGAGCAGGAAACGTCCCGGCGCCCGCTGGCGGTCGACGGATATCTTGATCGCCTCAAACAGTTCGGGAACGCGTTGGACCTCGTCGAGGATGACGTGCTCCGGCAAGGCTGCGACAAAACCCGTCGGATCGGCCCGGGCGCCGTCTCTCGTGCCGGGATCGTCAAAGGTGAAATACCTGTAGTCCCGATCTTCCCGGGAGTATCCCCATGCGAGCCGTTCGCCGCCCCGGTTCAGGCGGTCACCGCCCCAGGTCAGGTGGTTCGGCGCGCAGGTGATCTGGGCAAGTGTTGTCTTGCCGCACTGACGCGGGCCGTGTATCAGCACGACCGGCGAATCCTTGAGCGCTTCGACCAGCCGGCGCTCGACGGATCGGGGGTAGAAGACCGGATTCGGCATCGGCCAAATGTAAGCTCAGAGTGCGGCTGATTGCAAGGTTATGTCTCGGCCAATTGAAACTTTTTCTATCGTTTGCCCCGGCAAACAGCCCGGTGAACGCGCGATTTCCCGAGCCACCGGGCGCAGCATTCGGCTCTCGATGGCGTAGCCGGCCAGGCCGTCGTGAATCGATAAAGTAGGAAAACGCTCCGGTCTTATCCGATCGTCGGAATGCCGGAGAAAACCCGAATGCTCAAGCCGGTCGCCGCGCCGCTGGCGATCATGGCGTCGTCGGCCTCGACGGGTCGCTGGTCCGCGTCGACGAACAGGCGGCCGGGTCGTTCGTCGGGGGCCGTACGCGCGCAGTAGTCCGAGGCGGCCTCCAGTGCCCGGTCGAGGACTTGCCGGAGGTATCGCCATTCCATCGGCGAGCCGTCCTCCATGCGCACGGCGTCGATCTCTTCCTCGGCGTATTCGAATGCGTTGGCGCGGATGGCGCGCAGAGTGGACGGAGGCGCCATGTCCGGCGCCTTGCCGCTCACCGCCCACACCAAGGGGCCGAGCGACGCGTAGCGCTCGACGATGTTGACGAGATCGACCGCATCCCGGGCGGCCGATTTCCGGCGCGCCGCACACAGAACCTTGTTCACAGCCAGGTCGGCATCGTGCAGCCGGAATCCGAATTCCGGATCGTCTTGGGCCGGGAAGAAGCGTCGGCACGTCTCTTCGTCGTCGAACCACTGGACCCGGGTCTCTTCGCCGCCCTTTGCGAGGAACACCTCGACGACAAGGTCGTTGTCGTTCGTGAGTTCGATGGCGTAGCCGGCGTACCGCAGCGCTTCGAGTTCCGACTCGACGGAGCGGGGGAGACGGTTCCTGTCGTCCAGGAAGATATCCAGATCGTCGGACAGTCTCGGCCATTTGCGGTTCAAGGCAGCGCCGCCGGCGACGAAGCTGCGCTCCGAACGGTGACCGCGAAGGATCCCGGCGACCGAACGCTGGATCGCGGTTAGGGGCACTACCTGGCCAGCCTGCTCAGCTTCCGCCCGAGCTCGTAGGCTTCCGCGTTGCCGCGATGCATGAGGGCGGCAGCGACCACGGCGGCATCGGCCAGCCCGGCCTTTTCGGGATCGATGTCGATGTTGTCGAGACACTTCGCGCGATACGTCCTGTAGGCTTTTTCGATCAGCTTCCGCGCCTCCTTGACCGCCTCGGATTCCGAGCCTTCCCGCAACTGGGCGGCGTAGGCCTTCAGTTGGTCGACCCGATCGGCGGGGACGAAAACTTCGACGCGCTTCAGACCGGCCCGCCGCCGACGTTCGCGGGACCGGTATACCCGTTCGTTGGCGGATGCATTCGCGGCTGCCATCGCGGGACCTTCCATTTTCGATACCGGTTACTTTTTTGTCAATATAACCGGTAATAAAACTGGCTTGCTATCCGGTTACATATACCCAGACGTTACCGGTGACAAGCCCGATCTCCCTCGCGAGACCGCCGGTCGGCCCGATCGCAGTTCCGCCGGTCCGCGCGATGGCGAGCGAAAGCCGGAAGCGCATCCTCCCGGTTCGAACGTGGACAATATTTTACCGAAGGGTTGAATATTGCCGGGAAGCCTCTACATTCAACCTCATGGTTGAACATGACCTGAATGGCGTTTTCCACGCGCTTGCCGACCCGACCCGCCGCGCGATCCGAGTGCCTACCTGACGCTGCATCGCACGATCGACGCGCCGGTCGAGGCAGTCTACGCGGCGTGGACCGAGCCGGACATGCTGCGCCGGTGGCTGGCGCCCGGCAACGCCACGGTCGTGCGCGCGGTCGCCGAGCCCCGGGTCGGCGGGACGTTTCTGATCGAGATGCGGGGCGGCGACGGGCGGAGATGGCTCACAAGCGGCCTGTACCGGGAGGTCGTGCCGCACCGGCGTCTGGTGCAGACCTGGCGCTGGGAGGGCAGCGAGGTCGAGACGCTGGTCACCGTCGAATTCGAGCCGGAGGAGCCCGCCAGAACGCGCCTGAC
>JAJEDW010000212.1 GCA_022821265.1 Acidobacteriota bacterium | reverse complement strand
CGTCGCCGCGGCGCTGTTCTGCGGCGTACTGGCAACCGCTCCCGCCGCCGCCGAAAACTGGCCCAACTGGCGCGGACCGACCGCCGACGGCGTGAGCGGAGAGACCGATCTGCCGCTGGAGTGGGACACGGAGCGCAACGTCGCATGGAAGCTCCCCGTGCCGCGGCGCTCGGGGTCGACGCCGATCGTCTGGGACGATCGGATCTTCCTGAACGTGGCAGTGGACGACGACAACCTCGAGCTGTGGTGCATCGACCGCAACACCGGCGAGATGCTGTGGAACCGTCACCTGAGCGACGGCAACCGGCGCCTGCGCAAGCAGAACCTGTCGTCGCCTTCTCCCGTGACCGACGGCCAGACGGTCTGGGTGATGACCGGCACCGGCATCCTGCGGGCCTACGATTTCGAGGGCCGGGAGCTCTGGAGCCTCGACATCCCGGCGTCGTACGGGGCGTTCGGCCTGAACTGGGGCTACGCGTCCTCGCCGCTGCTGCACGACGGCGCGCTGTTCGTCCAGGTGCTGCACGGCATGCGCACGGACGACCCCTCGTACCTGCTGCGGATCGACGCCGGCAGCGGCGAGACCATCTGGCGCGTCGAGCGGCCGACGGAGGCGGTCCGCGAATCCCCCGACTCGTACACGACGCCGGCGCTGCTGCGCCACGGGGGCGGCGTCGAGATCGTAATCACGGGCGGCGACGCCGTCACGGGCCACGACCCCGCGGACGGCAGGGAGTTGTGGCGCGCGGACGGCCTGAACCCGTCGCGGAACGGGGCCTACCGCATCGTGGCGTCCCCCGTTGTCCACGACGGCGTCATCTACGCTCCCACCCGCGTCCGCCCGCTGCTGGCGCTGCGACCGGGAGGCCGCGGCGACGTGCTCGACACGCACGTCCTGTGGTCGACGGAGAACGGGCCGGACGTGCCGACGCCGGTGAGCGACGGCACGTACTTCTACGTCGTCAACGACCGCGGCATCGTCTTCGCCATGGACGCCAGGACCGGCGCGCCCGTCTACGGCCCGGAACGCATCCAGCCGGCCACTTACAGCGCCTCGCCGGTGCTGGCCGACGGCCGCATCTACATCACCAGCGAGGACGGACTGACGACCGTGCTGCGCGCCGGACCTCGCTTCGAGGTGCTCGCCGAGAACGACCTCGGCGATTACTGCCTCAGCT
Organism: Acidobacteriota bacterium; assembly: GCA_022821265.1. GTDB lineage: Bacteria > Acidobacteriota > Terriglobia > 20CM-2-55-15 > 20CM-2-55-15 > JAJEDW01. Next base: position 7,279 of record JAJEDW010000212.1, on the reverse strand, counting down.
CGCCGGCCATCTCCGACGGCCAGATTTTCATCCGCACCAGCGCCTTCCTCTACGCCATCGGCGAACGCCGCCGCACCGCGGCCGGCGATTGACAACAGCCGCCGCGGCTACTTTTTTCTGCTACTGAGTCGCAGTACCACCATCCTTCTTTTTCGCGTGCTAGCTTGGCGGAAGAGCGGGTATTCCGCACGACTGCCAAGGGGGCAAACCATGAAAGGCCAGGCGGAGATCATTGACGGACTGAATGCGGCGCTCACCATCGAGCTCACTGCTATCAACCAGTACTTCTGCCAGTCGAAGATGTGCGCCGACTGGGGCTTCCACGAGCTCGCGAAGAAGCACCACGAGGAATCGATCGGCGAGATGAAGCACGCCGAGACGCTGATCGAGCGCATACTGTTCCTCGAAGGCGTGCCCGAGATCGCCCGCTACGACGTCATCCGCGTCGGCAGCGACGTCCAGGAGCAGTTCCGGAACGACCTCGAGCTGGAGATGAAAGGCGTCTCGTACTACAACGAGCTCGTCGAGCTGAGCGTGCGCTCGGGCGACAACGGTACGCGCGAGCTGGTGGCGCCGATCCTCGTCGAATCAGAGGAGCACGTCGACTGGCTGGAGACGCAGCTCTTCCGGATCGAGAAGGTCGGCATCCAGAACTACCTCGCGGAGCAGATGGGCGGGCACGACGGCTGATTTCGCAGGGGTACGGCGACGGTAGGTGCAGGCGCGCCGAGTGGTTGGCTGCCGCGCGGCGTACCCGCGATCGAGCGTAAGGCGACAGTTCGAGCAAGCCGAGCGCGCCTCCTGTGCGAGCCGCTACATGTTGGGAGACGCGCGCGCAGGCCGGCAACATTCGGTTGCGTGTGTCGTGACAACGGAGATCGAAGATGCTGAAGGATTCACCGATCTGGCGTTGGGTAAATGCCCTGCGGCTCCTGCTGGTAGGGACCCTGGGAGTCGGCGGTTGCGGGGACGATAACGACACGCTATCGCCGACCGCACCAACTCCGCTTGTTTCAGGCTCGCAAACGGGAAGTTCCGGTCCTGGCGGATCCGCCGGGATAGGCGGCGTCAACGGCATAGTCGTTCCCCCCGGCGACGGGGATGGAGACGGGGATGGCGACGGCGACGGGGATGGCGACGGGGATGGAGACGGAGATGGAGACGGCGACGGAGATGGAGACGGCGACGGAGATGGGGACGGCGACGGTGACGGCGACGGGGATGGAGACGGTGACGGGGATGGCGACGGAGACGGCGACGGAGACGGCGACGGAGATGGAGACGGCGACGGAGACGGAGATGGAGACGGTGACGGGGATGGGGACGGAGACGGCAACGGAGACGGCGACGGGGACGGAGACGGAGATGGCGACGGTGACGGCGACGGAGACGGGGACGGAGACGGAGATGGCGACGGGGACGGCGACGGAGACGGAGATGGAGACGGCGACGGGGATGGAGACGGTGACGGCGACGGGGATGGAGACGGCGACGGCGACGGAGATGGGGACGGCGACGGCGACGGAGATGGCGACGGGGACGATGACGACGATGACGACGACGACGATGACGACGATGACGACGATGACGATGACGACGACGATGACGATGACGACGATGACGACTGAACTGGGTTCGCTGGCGGGAATGGAACGAGCGATCTACCCCGGCAGGTACGCTTGTCCGTACCGGTAAGGCACGCGAGGATGTCGATGGACACCGGCGCCCCGGGGCGCGCGTCGATTGGAGGCGCAACGGCGATGTCCGCGTCCGGACCGCGCTTTACGAGAATCGCGGAGGGCATCGACGTGGCGCCGCTGCTGGCGGAGCTCGCTGCAGCACCGGACATGTGGCTGGTCGACACGAGCCGGCAACGCAAGGTCCGCTGCCAGCGCGACACGCAGAACATCTTCCTGCGCGTCGCGAAGAAGCCGCTGCCTCCCGGCGCCCGCAACGCCAACGACGTGCACGAGAGCCGCATCGCACGGTCCGCGGCAAGGTTTCCGCGTGCCCTGGAGCTCTGCAAGCAGATTGCCGGCCGTCAGGGAGGGGAACTCGGCCGCGCCACGCTGGTGGCGCTACAACCCGGCGGCTGGGTCCGGCCGCACGTCGACGGCGGCGCCTACTACCGCGTCCGCGATCGCTACCACCTTGTGCTCAAGAGCGCGGGGGGCAGCCCGCTGACCGCAGGCGGGGAGACGGCCGTCATGCGCGAGGGCGAGCTGTGGGTGTTCGACAACAAGGCCGAGCACGATGCCCGCAATCGGAGCGACGAGCCTCGCATCCACCTGATCTTCGACGTCCGCCCTCCACCCGGTGGCGGCTACTACGCGTTGCCGCCGGTTGCCTGATCCCCCTGGCGCAGCAGCTTGACTGCGGCCGCGAGCGCATGGGCCGCCGTGTCCACCCGAACCGCGTTGTCATACGCTTCGGTCCGCAACGCGCCCAGGACGCGATCCCGTTTCGAGATGTAGAACGCATCGTTCCGGTCACGGAACTGCAGTTGCCGCAGCGACCTCAGCCCGCGCGCAATCGCGCGCTCGTAGCGCTCGGCGCGGCTGCGATCACCTACCGCGCGGGCCAACGCCATGGCATCCGCAAGTCCTTCCAGGTAGGCAGCGGTGGACGCCCCGTGCGGCGGTCCGAAATCCGGACGCCGCGGATCGTAGAAGCGCCCCCACAGGTCCGCCGGCAGTCCCGGCACCCCGTCCCACTGCTGCATGGGCAGCAGCCAGTCATTGAGCTCCATCACGAACCCGGCAAGCTCCCGCCGGCCCGTCTGCTCGAACATGGACGCCGCGGCCTGGGTATGCCAGGGCACAAACGCTGGATTTCGGGCCCGGTAGTGGCGCTCGCGGCAACAGCAGAACGCATCGGACCAGCGCTGCAGCGAGGGGGCGAAATCCGCTCGCCGGCGCATGGCCTCCGCCCAGAACAGCAACGCCTCGCCGGAATAGAAGTTCCAGTTCTCGCCATCGCGCTCCGGTGGAAAGAAGAACGTCCGGAATCCGGCCTGGTCGTCGGCGAGAGAATCGATGCCGGCAGCCAGCATTCGCAGCTCCGTCAGGAATTCGCCGCACGCCGGGCTCTCGAGAATGGCCAGCGCAGCAACGGCCGCCGCACCCAGCTTGGCCCCCGTGCTTTCCACGATCGCACCGCGGCCGCCGCCGATGTCGCGGAAATAGCGGCGCAGGTTGAAACGCAGATTGCGCCGCGCGGCGTCCCGGATTTCCTCGCTGCCGCGCAGCTCGCCCAGGCGGGCGAGCGCCAGGGACGCCAGAAAGCGGCGTATGGCGTTGTCGGCCGCTGATTCCTCACCCCGGCTCGGCCAGTACTTGTAGGGAAGCGAACCTTCCGGCGACAGATTGCGGAGCATCCACTGCCCGGCGCCATCGGCCAGGCTGGCGGCGCGTCCGAGGTCGACTGCTGACGTCGGCGCGACGAGCGGCGCCCCGCGATACAGCTCCGTAGCGCGTGGCCGCGAGCCCCCGGCCACCAGGAACTGCCGGGCGGAGAACGCCCGCAGACGGCCCTCGGTGGCGACGTCGTCGATGGTTGCGCCCCGCTTGTCGAGAAACCGCTCCAGAACGCGCGGGAAGCTGCGGTTGGTGGCGACCATTCGTGTGGGCGCGACGCGGTGGACCTCGCCTCGAAAGTGAACCTCCATGCCGATGAGGCCGCGGGCGCGGTTGGCGAACACGCTTGCCAACCGGGCGGGATCGACCGTGCGGAAATCGCGTGCGACACAGGCCTCGACCACGGCTTCGTCGCTCGCTCCCACGCGCTGCCGCAGGTCGTGCAGCGAGATGTCGTCGAGCCAACCATGGCGCTGTGCAGCGCCGTCGCGCCGCACACAGAACCACGTCGTCCCGGTGGCGGACGTGTCTGTACCGTCCTGCGACGGTCGACCATCAACCATCTTCTCTGGTGATGCGACAGCCCACGACAGAGAGGCCGCGAGTCGGATTGGTTACTCTAGCAGCCTGCGGCGAAGGTCCCGCGTCGCGGGCGGCTAACGCGCCGCTTCAAGATACCGGCGGAGCAGGTCGTGGCAGGCGGTGCAGCCGTCGCCGGCGCCGATGGCGCGGCGGACGTCCCGCAGCGTCCGGACGTGCGCCTTTGACAACGTCTCGAGCAACGCGCACTCGGTGACCTCGAGGCAGTCGCACACGAACCCGGACGCGCGCGGCGCCGGCCGTGACGACGTAGGCGCAGTCGCGGTTGCCACCTGCATCCGTGCATCCTATCTCTTCTGCAACTGAGACGCAATCTCAAAATTCACACCCTGAATCGCCATCCGCCAAGCATCGCCGCATGGACACGAATTTCGTGTTTCACTATTCTTGTGCCATGAAGAACGTCACGATCACGCTCCCGGAGGATGTCGCACGGTGGCTGCGCGTGAAGGCTGCCGAGAATGATCGCAGCATCTCCCGATGGATCGCGGAACTCCTGGAGAAGATGCGGCGCCAGGAAGATCAGTACGACGTCGCCATGCAGCGCTACCTTGCGCTGAAACCCCGCAGGATCGACTGGCCGGGCGGCCGCAGGCCGACGCGGGAGGAGCTGCATGACCGGCCCGGTCTTCGTTGACACGAACGTCTTCGTATACCGCCACGACAGCTCCGAGCCGTCGAAACAGTCACGCGCCGAGCAGTGGATTGAGCTGCTTGCTCACCGGCGCATGGGTCGCTTGAGCTATCAGGTCCTGCAGGAACTGTATGCAACCCTGACGCGGCACGGGGGCGCGGCCTTCGACCCGCCCGCGGCGCGGGAGATAGTCGGGGCGCTCGCGACCTGGCAGCCGGCGGCCGTCGACCTGGCAACGCTGGAACGCGCCTGGCGCCTCCAGGACCGCTACTCCGTATCCTGGTGGGATGCCCTCATCGTGGTCGCCGCGCAGATCACCGAGTGCAGGGTGCTGCTGACGGAGGACCTGCAGGACGGACAGCGGTTCGACGCTGTTCATGTCGTCGACCCGTTCGCGTCGCCGGATCGGGCGCCCGAAGAAATACTGGCGGCGCTGGAGGCGTAGGAACGGCGGCGGGGATGGCGTGGCAGCCGAGCGTGTTGACACGCCGCCGGGCGCGTGGTGAACTTTCCTGTTGCCGCGCGTGACCTGGCCGCAACGGAGGGAGATGCCGTGAGGAAACGGATTGGACCGGGGTTCCGGGCGCTGGCGCTGCTGGGGGCGTTGATCTGGTTGGCTGCGCCTGCTGCGGCGGAGTCGGACAACTGGCCGCAGTTCCGCGGGCCGGACGGGACCTCGGTGGTCGCCGACGACCCGCGGCTGCCCGAAACGTGGAGCGCCACCGAGAACGTGGCCTGGAAGACGCCCATCCCGGGTCTGGGCTGGTCGAGTCCGATCGTCTGGGAAGGCAAGGTCTTCCTTACGGCGGTCGTCGCCGAGGAAGACTACGAGGGTCCGCAGCCCGGTCTGTACCTGCCGGAGAGCGGCCTGACAACCGTCGACGGCATGCAGCCGGGCACGCATCGCTGGACCGTGCTCTGCCTCGACCTCGACAGCGGCGCGGTGCTGTGGCAGCGGACGGCGCACGAGGGGCCGGTCGAGTCCAGCATCCACCCGAAGAACTCCTTCGCCTCGGCGACGCCCGTGACCGACGGCGAACGGGTGTACGCCCTGTTCGGGGACGTGGGGCTGTACGCCTACGACTTCGACGGCAACCTGGTCTGGTCGCGGGACATTCCCTTCCACCGAGACGGCTGGGGCTGGGGCCCGGGCGCCTCGCCGGCGGTGCTCGACGACCAGGTGCTCGTGATGCACGACAAAGCCGAGGAGGCGTACATCGCCGCATTCGACACGGCGTCCGGGGAAGAGAACTGGCGCGTGATCCGGGACGAGCCGAGCGCCTGGTCGACGCCGTTCGTCTGGAGGAACGACCTGCGCACGGAGATCGTCACGGCCGCCAAGAACGAGGTGCGGTCGTACGACCCGGAGGGCAACCTGCTGTGGCACTTCGCCGGACGGTTGACCGACGTGCACGTGCCGACCCCAATCCCCGGCGACAACATCATCTACGTCAGCTCCGGCTACGTGGGCAACGACCACCATCCGGTCTACGCCGTGCTGCCGGGCGCACAGGGCGACATCACGCTCGGCGAAAACCAGCGCGCCAACGAGTACATCCGCTGGTACGACCCGGATGTCGGGTCCTACAACCCGTCGCCGCTGCTCTACCGCGGCATCTACTACACGCTGCACGACCGGGGATTCTTCACGGCCCACGACGCGGCTACCGGGCGCGTCGTCTACGACCGCGTGCGGATCGAGACGGGCGCCACGTTCACCTCGTCGCCGTGGGCGTACAACGGCAAGATCTTCGCGCTGAGCGAGGACGGCGACACCTACGTCATCGCCGCCGGGCCGGAATACAAGCTGCTGGGCAAGAACGAAATCGGCGAGCTGGCGCTCGCCACGCCGGCCATCGCGGGCCGCACGCTGCTGCTGCGCACGGCGGGGCACCTCTTCGCCATACGGCAGTAGATGCGAGAAATCGCCGGGAGGCCCGCGGACCGCGGCGTCAGCGTGCGCTGTGCCGGCGCCGTCAGGCGATGCGCGAGGCGGCGCCGCTCGTGGCGCGCACCTTCAGCACGCGGTCGCGGCAGGCGGCGTTGCGTTCTTCCTCTTCCAGCCAGCGCGCGACAGCCGTGCGCAGCGCTTCGCTGCGGTCCATGTCGAGAGCCTTCGCGACAGCGTCGAGACGGCGCAGCAGATGGGGGGCCATATCGACCCCTACGGTGACAGCATCAGTTGGTCGTGACATAGGCGAGCCGCAGGTTCAGGTTACAGACATACTATCGGAACTTCATACTTTTTCCATAGACATTTCAGCAGTCCCGCGGCTTCGTCAGGCGATAGCCGACGCCGCGCTCGTTGAACAGGTACGTGGGACTGGCAGCGCTGTCGCCGAGCTTGCGGCGGATGTCCCTGACGAAGACCCGCACCAGGTTCGCGTCGGCATTCTCCCGCTTGGCCCAGACCCGTCGCAGCAGCGTCTCGAAGGTCACGACCCGTCCGGCGTCGAGCGAGAGCACGCGCAGCAACTGGTACTCGGTCACGGTGAGGTCGACCGCCTTCCCGCCGACCGTCACCAGGCGCTGCTGGTAGTCGATGGCGAGCTCTCCGGCCACGAAGGGTTCGGGTTCCTCGCGCCGCCGGAGCGCCGCCCGGACCCTGGCGACGAGCTCCGTCGCCGAGAAGGGCTTGACGAGATAGTCGGCCGCGCCCGACTCGAGCGCCTTCGCGACGGTCTCGTCG
>JAJEDW010000176.1 GCA_022821265.1 Acidobacteriota bacterium | reverse complement strand
GAGCGACCGGACCGTCGGGAGCCAGGGCCTCGGTATGTCCGGCGAACGCGTTGATTCCGTCCGCATCCACGATGCAGGGTAGCGCCAGCCCCTTCACCAGGCCGCGCACGGCGTCGAACGTTTCGGGATGATCGCCGATTCCCGGACCGATGGCGACGACCGACTTGCCTTCGACCAGCCGGTTGCCGACGCGGCGCAACGCTTCCGCCGACAAGGTCCCTTCGGCGGTTTCCGGCAACGCTTCCGTCATCACCTCGGGCGTGTGGGAGGCCACTACCGGAAGCGTGCCTCGCGGCACGGCAGCCGTGACGAGGCCCGCCCCGGACTGCAGCGCGGCCCGAGCGGCCATCGCGGCCGCGCCCCCCTTGCCCAACGACCCCCCGACGATCAGGATCTTCCCGTAGTCCCCCTTGTGCGTGTCGAGGTCCCGAGGAAACGCCGCATCGGGAAACGATTCCGGGTCGAGCAGCTCGACGGCGCCGCGCGCGGAATCGATCAGCGTATGCGGGTTGCCGATGTCGGCGACGATGACCTCGCCGGCAAAATGGCATGCCGGGGGCGATACCAGGCAGTGTTTCAGCGCGGAGAACGTGACCGTGACGTCGGCCTCGACCACGGGACCTTGAACTTCCCCACTGTCAGCGGCGCTTCCCGACGGCACGTCGACCGAGACGACGGCGGCCCGCGGGAAGTCGTCGTTGATCGAGGAGATCACCCGCGCCAGAAGTCCCTCGACCGGCTTCGACAGCCCCGTTCCCAACAAGGCGTCGACGACGACGTCGACCTGGCCGATCCGCGATGCGGCCTCGTCCCAGGCCTCCTGGCCATCGACGACGACGGGCGCGTGGCCGAGAGCCGTGAGTATGTCCAGATTCTGCCGCGCGTCGCCGGCCACGGTGTCGGGCCGGGCGAACAGGAAAACGTGGGGCGCGGCGCCGCGCTGGATCAGTTGACGGGCGGCGACGAAGCCGTCGCCGCCGTTGTTGCCCTTGCCGCAGAGCACGAGGACCGACGCCCCGTCGAGGTCGTCGACGCACGCGTCAACGGCTTCGACGACGCGCATGCCGGCGTTCTCCATGAGAATCGTTCCCGGAATGCCGTACTCGTCGTGGGACAGCCGATCGATCCGCCGGATTTCGGCCGCGGTGAGGATCTTCATGCAAGCAGCGGCGGGGACGGACTTGGGCGCGGTCCGTCCCCGCGCTTTCAACCTTGAACGACTTCGGTCAACTCATCGAGCAGGGCTTCCACCGGGATGAGCTGGTTGGTCACGTTCTTCCACACCAGCGTCCCGTCGGGATCGATCAGGAAGTAGAACCGCTGCGCGGGCGCGTTGGCGCCTTCCCGCCCCGCGCCGTACATGTTGATCACGCGCATGGACGGGTCGCTGATGAACTGGTTCTGCGCGCCGACCTGTTCCCTGAAAACGTTCTGCGCCGGGGCCATGTCGCGGGAAATGCCCACGATGTCGATGTCCAACGCCTGGAAGTCGTCGTGTCTTTCACCGAACTCGGTGAACTCGCGCGTTCAGCCGCCCGTAAAAGCCGCCGGGAAGAACGCGAGCAGCACGTAGCCGTCGAAGTCCTTGAGGCCCAAGGTCGCCGGGCCCATTCCCGCGGGGCCCTCGAAATCCGGGGCCGGCTGTCCGAGGGCCGGCGTGTTGTCGGCGCCGGGCGCCTGCAATTGAGGGAACGCCGTGGCCGTCGACAGCACCATGACGGCCGGCAACAGCCAGAAGACCTTTTTCATTGAGGGGGTCCTCCCGATTTTGTGTGTCTGCTCGTTACGATTCCCTGCGCCGCGGCGCGGGAATCACTCCCTTCAGTGTCGGTGCAGCCACCCCACGGATGCGGGGAACAGCAGCCGAGGCACGAATCATATGCTAACATTCGCACTGCACGCAAGGCATCCGAAGCGTGTGAAGTCCAACGATTTCAGTCAGTAACGGGGATCCACCGATCTCCGCCGGCCCGATGTCTCTCAAGAGCGTCCACGAGCTGGAAGCGGAGCACCTGCTCGGCACCTACAACCGGTACGACATCCTCGTCGACCGGGGCCGCGGGCCGTACCTGATCGACCGGAGCAACAAGCGGTATCTCGATCTCCTGTCCGGGATCGGCGTCAATGTCCTGGGGTACAACCATCCGCGGATCGTGCGTGTTCTGCGAAAGCAGATCAAGCGCCCGTTGCATGTTTCGAACCTGCTCTACCACGAGCACGCGGGCCGGCTGGCCCGGCGGCTGTACGCGATCTCGGGACTCGAGAAGACCTTCTTCACGAACAGCGGGGCGGAGTCGGTGGAGGGGGCCTTGAAATTTGCGCGCCTGTTCGCGAATTCCGGGCGCGGCGGAGCGCGGAAGCACCGGGTGCTCGCCCTCGACGGGTCGTTTCACGGGCGGACGATGGGGGCGTTGTCGGCGACGCATCCCGCCCGGTACCGGGACCCGTTCGAACCGCTGGTTCCGGGATTCGACTTCGTCAGGTTCGACGACGTGGAGGATCTCGAGCGACGGTTTTCGGAGGACGTGGGGGCGGTCATCCTCGAGGCCGTGCAAGGGGAAGGCGGTGTACGGCCGATTTCGGACGCGTTTTACCGCCGTGCCCGCGAGCTCACGCGCGCCTCCGGCGCGGCGTTGATCGCCGACGAGATCCAGTGCGGCCTCGGCCGCACCGGACGCTGGTTCGCGTTCGAGAGATGCCTCCCCCCGGGCGCGGCGTACGCGGACCGGCCGGACCTGATCGCGATCGCCAAACCGCTTGCCGGCGGCATCCCCATGGGGGCCGTCCTGATGAAAGCGGCCGTGGCGGATCCGATTCGCGCCGGAATCCACGGCACGACGTTCGGAGGCGGCCCGCTGGCGTGCCGCATCGGGTTGGAGGTGCTGAAAGTCATCGAGGAGGAACGCCTCCTGGATCGGGCCCGTGAAGTCGGGTCGTACTTCAAGCGGCGGTTGGAAGAGCTGTTGGTGTTGCCCGCCGTCCGGGAAGCGCGCGGCGACGGCCTGATGCTGGCCCTCGAGCTCGGCGTCGCCGCGCGTCCGGTGGTGGAACGCCTGATCCAGGCCGGGTTCATTGCGAATTCGACCCGGGACACCGTCCTTCGCTTTCTTCCGCCGCTGATCATCCAGAAGAAGCCGATCGACAAGTTCATCGCGGCTCTGCGCGCCGAGTTGGAGAAGGCATGAACGCGACGTGGAAGCTGCTGGAGAGCAGCGTGGGTTTTCGGGGATGGCGAATACGCGTGCGGACGGATCGGCTGCTCAATCCGGACGGAAGAGAAATCACGCGCGATATCGTGGAGCATCCGGGGGCGGTTGCCGTCGTCGCCTTGCCGGCGCCGGACGAGGTGATTCTGGTCCGCCAGTACCGTCACGCCGCCGGCGAAGAACTGTTGGAGTTGCCCGCCGGCACGCGTGAAGAAGGCGAAGACCCCATCGTCACTGCGAAGCGCGAGTTGGAGGAAGAAACCGGTTACAGGGCGGCCCGGCTTCGGGAGCTGTCCAGCTTCTATACCGCGCCGGGGTTCACGGACGAGCGCATGCACCTGTTCGAGGCCACCGGCCTGGTTCCAAGGGCGCAGCGGCTCGAGGACGACGAGTTCATCTCGGTGATCCGGGCGCGGCGCGACGATGCTCTGGCCATGATCACCGACGGAAGGATCCGGGACGCCAAGACGATCGTCGGCCTGCTGACGGTCTTCCGCTAGGAGTCTGTGGTGAAACCCCTGCTGCATTCGACCGGCGATCGATCCCGTCCGGACTGCGTTGCTCGTCGGTCACATATCGGGAATATGCTCCCTCCTCGCGCCTTGCCGGACGGGCGCCTCACCGGTTTCGGTGCGACGCGGGGTCTCACCACGGACTCCTAGCCGCGGCGCAAGTCCGGGTCCGTGTGCTCAGACGCTGACCCATTCCATAGGGGCGTGGAGCAGCCGCTCGCAGCCGCCGTCGTTCAGGATGAACGTGTTCTCGACGCCGGCGCCGCCGATGTCCGGATAGAACACCTTCGGCTCGACGGCCATGACCGTGCCGGTCTCGAACGGCTCGTCGAAGCGGGGAGCAATGACGGGCAACTCGTCGATTTCGAGGCCGATTCCGTGCGCGATGAAGCGCACCTGGTTCTCGGCCGCGCCCATGAAGTGGGGCGAGTACGGGGTGTTCTCGATGCGTTGCCGCGCGATGCGATAGATTTCGCTCGGCACGGTTCCGGCTCGGAGCTGCTCTTCCAGCCAGGCGTTCAGGTCCAGAATGAAGCGGTGAGTGTCCAGGATCGCGGCCGAAGGGGCGCCGACCGAATAGGCCCGCGATCCGTCGGCCAGATAACCGTCGCATCCGGCCACGATATCGATCATGACCGGCTCCCCCCGGGCGAGTTTCCGACGGCTGGCCATGAGAGGGACGGCGGGATAGAGCCCGCGCACCCCGACCGCCCCGTCGAAGTTGTGGGGATAGGCCGACGTGTCCCCGAACGCGACGGCGCCGAAATAGAGCTCCATGTTGAACCGGCGCACGCGGATCAGACCCTGGTGCCCGGCCTCGCGCATGACCTGCTCGATCCGGACGGCGAGCTCGAGTTCTTCCATGCCTTCGCGGAGACGGGTCGGGATGTCCAGGAAAGCCGCGTCCAGCATCGACGCGGCGCGGCGAATGCGTTCCTGCTCGTAGGCCGTCTTGACCGAGCGCGCCCGGCGAATCCACATGGAACCGTCGACGAGCGTCGATCCGGGGAACGTCTTCTCGACCTGTCGATACATCGAGACGGGCAGCACGTCCAGTTCCAGTCCCAGCACCGCACCCGCGTGCGGGATCAGTTCCGGCAACTCGGAATAGCGCCGGAACGGGACGACTTGGCGTAACGGCGACTCGGCCACGGCGCGCGAGTGGCTCTTTCGGACCGCGAAGACCGGTTCGCCGTCGGCGGGAAACCAGAGCACGCCGTCCTGGACCGTCCCGGTCAGGTAAAACTGGTCCACGTTCTGGAGGACGAGGAGCGCGTCGCATTCCATGTGGCGCCGCAGGCGGGACCACCGGCGCTCCAATTCCTCGCGGGGGACGTGGTCCGTCATGGGCCGGCATTATAGCGGAGGAAACGAATCACCGTTTCGCGAGGGCCGCCGCTCGGACAACCCGGTATTCTCACGAGGCGGCCGGGGCATGGGCCAGTGCCGCGCGGCCTCGCGGCCAGTGACACCAAATGCCTTTTATTCAGTAGGTTGAGTGCCACGCTGCCATGGAGCGAAGTCCATCCGCCGCCTTCGGTCGCTTGACGCTGTCTCCCGAACGATCGTATAATTCATGTTATCGTTTGCCGGCAGGTTTCAATGGAAGAGTTTGAAATCGGCGATCAGGTCGTCTATCCCAACCATGGGGTCGGCATCATCGAGAAGATCTCGGATCGCCTGGTGCAGGGCCATTTCGAGCGCTTCTACCTGCTCAGGATCTGCTCCAACGACATCCTGGTCATGGTGCCCACCTCCAACGCCGAAGACGTTGGGTTGCGGCGCACCATCGACGGCAAGGAGGTGGACAAGTTGTTCGCCTTCCTCGCCAACGGCGAGTTCTTCTCGCAGCGCGACTGGAAAGACCGTTTCAAGGAGAACTCCGAAAAGATGCGGTCGGGCTCGATCCTTCACGTGGCCGAGGTCTACAAGAACCTCGTCTATCTGAATCGGATCAAGCCGCTTTCGTTCCGTGAAAAACGGATGCAGGATCGGGCGCGCTTTCTGCTTGTTTCCGAGCTGGCCTCGGTGATGAACGTGCCGGAGGAAGAAATCGAAGGCCAGGTCGACCAGCAGGTCAATCAGGCCTGCGACAAGATTCCCGTTGCCTGAGGGCTGACGCCCGGGCTGCGATGCCGTCCTTCTTTCTCCTTATTCTGTTGTCCCTGTTCCTGTTGTTGTCGGGGCTGTTTTCGCTGTCGGAAACGGCCGTCCTTTCCAGCAACCGGTACCGCATCCGGCATCTCGCCACCAGCGGCAACTCGAGGGCCCGGACACTGGCCCAGTGGCTGGAGGCGCCCCAGAAGCTTCTGGCCACGATCCTGCTGGGCAACAACTTCGCGAACATCGGGGCCGCGACCGTGGCCGCCTCCATCGTCGTCAACGCCGTCGATACTTCCCAGCGCGACCTCGTCCTGGCTGCCGAGACGGTTCTTCTGACGGTCATCGTCCTGCTGTTCTGCGAACTCGGGCCCAAGGCGTTCGCGACGCGGTCTCCGGAGAAGATCGCTCTGAACCTGGTCGTTCCGATCCAATTGTGGATGCGGGTCACATATCCGATCGTTCGCTTGATGATCAACCTGTCCGGGTTCTTCTTCCGCAGCGTTCGCGAAGAGCGTTCATCGCTGGCGGCGACACTGACCGACGTCGAATTGAAATCGATCATCAGCAGCTATTCGCAGGATCGTCGAGAGATGCTGCAACGGATCATCGATTTTTCGGACCGACAGGTCCGCGACGTGATGGTTCCGCGAATTCGAACGGTTTCGCTCGCGATCAACAAGCCGATCGACGAAGTGCTGCAGGTTGTCGAGAACACGCGGCTGACGCGTTTTCCCGTGTACCAGGGCAGTCTGGACAATATCCTGGGGATCCTTCACGGCAAGGATTTGATGCCGTATCTCGGTTCGGGCAAGCCGTTTCGTCTATCGCAACTCCTCCGCAAGCCCGTCTTCATTCCCGACACGGCCCCGTTGAACAGCGCCGTTCGCGTGCTCCAGTCCGCACAGACCCATTTGGGCATCGTGGTCGACGAACACGGGAGCGTGGAGGGCATCGTGACGCTGGAAGACCTGATCGAGCAAATCGTCGGGGAGATCCAGGACGAACACGACGTCGAGATGGACGCCATCGTTCCCCAGCCGAACGGCAGTTATCTCGTCGACGCCGGCATTGCCGTCCGCGAGCTCAACGAACGGTTGGGGCTGCACGTCCCGGAGACCGGCTACTACGTGACCCTCGCCGGTTTCATCATGATGCAGACGGGAAGGCTGCCGGGCGAGGGGGAGACCGTCGAGTTCGACGGTGACCGGTACCAGGTCGAGCAGGTCGTCGGCCGCCGCATCATGCGCGTCCACCTGATCCGCGGGGCTCCCGAGACGCGCGCCGCGACGGAAGCTTCGGCCGTTGCGGACGAGCCGGAGCCGCCTCAGTAGCGTTCAACCAGGCTGTCCAGAAGCGCGAAGAAACCCGGAAACGAAATCGCCGCGCAGCCGGCGTCCTCGATGCGGACGCCCTTCCGGCTGGCGAGGCCGGCCACCGCGAACGCCATCGCGATGCGGTGGTCGCCGAACGACGTCACCGTACCGCCTTCGATCGGCGGATCGCATTCCGCTTCCAGGCCGTCGTCCGACTCCGCGACCCTCGCGCCGATGGCCTCCAGGTTGACGGCCAGCGCCCGTATGCGATCGGTTTCCTTCAGACGCAGTTCTCCGGCGCCCCGAATCGAGACCCGCCCGGCCCCGGCGATGCCCAGGACGGCCAGAATCGGCAACTCGTCGATGAGGCCCGCGGTGTCGGCGCCCCCGATCGCGAACGGCGGCAACGCGCCGGCTCGGACCACGATGTCGGCCACGGCTTCGCCGTCTTCTTCGCGAGGCGCCTCGATCCGGATGTCGGCGCCGGACCGGCGGAGCAGGGAAATGTAGTCCGTACGCGTCGGGTTGACGCCGACGCCGGACAGGCGGAGCTGCGAGTCCGGAACCAGCAACGCGGCCGCGATCAGGAAGGCCGCCGACGACGGATCGCCTGGAATGGTGAACGAGCGGGCGTCCAGCGAATGACCGCCTTCGACTTCCACGCGCCGGCCCCCGTCGTCGTGGTCGACGACCCGGATGGCCGCGCCGGCCGCCGCCAATGCGATCTCGGTGTGGTCGCGCGTGCGAACCGGTTCGTGGACCTTCGTCACGCCGTCGGCGTGGAGGCCGGCGAGCGCCACCGCCGATTTCACTTGCGCGCTGGCCACCGGAACGCGGTAGTCGATCGCTCGGATCGGACCGCCGGTGATGGTCATCGGGAGGTGGCCGTCCGTGGTCCGGATACGCGCGCCGAACTGTTCCAGCGGCTCGGCGATCCGGCGCATGGGGCGCCGGCTAAGGGAGTCGTCGCCGACGAGGGTCGCCGTGAACGCATGTCCGGCGAGGATGCCCGACAACAGGCGCAGCAGCGTACCGGCGTTCGAGGCGTCCAGGTCGCCGGTGGGCGCCTCCAGGCCCCGGAGTCCCCGCCCATGAATGCGAACACCGTCGGAGCCGTGCCGGTCGATGCGGACGCCGAGCCGTCCGAGACAACGGAGCGTGCTCACGCAGTCCCCGCTCATGGGGAAACCCTTTGTAGAGGTTTCCCCTTCGGATATGGCGCCGATAAGCGCGGCTCGATGGCTTATGGATTTGTCACCAGGGACACGCGTGTCGCCGCGGAACCGCCGTGCCGGCCGGATCTCGACGGTGTCCATGAGAATTTCAGAATAACACGCGCGCGTCGGGGCCGGCGGCGGGAGCGGCGGCGCTCCGCAAGGACCGTGTCTCAGGTTTCCGGTTCCGTGGGTTCCGTCGCAGGGCGGCGGCCCATGAGACGCCCGAGGGTCTCGCCGGCTCGCGCCAGCAACGGCGCCGCTTCATCCGGGGCGCCGCGGACGGAGAGCTTGACCCCCGGGGACACTTCGACTTCGAGCCATCGGCGGACCCCCTCGCCGGGGCCTTCCTGGCGGTCCGCGATTTCCTGGAGAGCGGACAGGGAATCGGCCAGAGCCGTTTCCTCCGACGTTCCGGCGCCTTCGATGCCCGCCGCGGAATAGGCGACGCCGCCTCGAGGCGGGATCGGATGCTCGTCAGGGAGTACCGCCATCGCGAGCGAACCCGGGAGCGCGCCGGGCCGGAGCGTTGCCCATCGTTCGGCGAGCGCCTCGCGACGTCTGGCGAGGCGCCGAGGCCGCGTGCCGGTCGATGGAGAGGCAACGATCTTGGGAGTCACGGGCACACGCCCGTCCGCGACGCTGGAAATCAGCTCGGACGGCGCGTTCTCGAAGACCATGCGAATGTCGTGGAGGGAGACCGGTTCCACGGTTCCCGCGCGCTCGGCCTCCCGGACGCGTCGAATGAACAGCAGGCGGTCCCGGACCCGCTTCGGATACCGGCTCCGCGGCCCACGCCGCCCGACTTTCGGCAGCACCCCTTCCTGCACGTAGAACGCGATGGTTCTCCGATCGAAACCCGTCTCTCGTTCCAGTTCCGCGGCCGTGTAGCCCTGCATCATTATATCAGCACCTCATTTCAGTGATAGTAACTGTCGAATAATGAGACTGACTGTTGACTAGCTCGCCGACTTTCCTCATAATGTTTTCAACTGTTGTTTGCTGACCATATCAGAGGAGTCGCGTATGCATCCACTCAAAAACGCCCTGTCGCAATTGACGATCGGCAAACCCATGGGCCGTGACGGCCTGACCCTGTTTCCGCTGCTGTCGGAGGTCCGGAGCCGTGTGATCTACCGAATGCTCGCGGACGGCTTGCGGGAGGGGCTCGTCACGGTCCGGGAGCTCTCCGGCGAGGGCAGCGTTCCCGACCTCGCGGTGGACAATCGATCGAAACAGCCCGTCCTGATACTCGACGGTGAAGAGTTGGTGGGAGCCAAGCAGAACCGGGTCGCGAATCTCACGATGCTGCTTCCCGGGACGCGGAAGACGATCATTCCGGTGTCCTGCGTCGAGCAGGGCCGCTGGGACTATGACACCGTGGACTTCGCCGTCACGAACCGGGTCCAGTACGCCCGGGGCCGGGCGGCGCGGCACGCGAGCGTGCGCCGATCGTTGGCCAGGACTGGAGCGAGACGTTCCAACCAGGGCGAAGTCTGGAATTCCATCCGCGAGAAGGCCTACGCGATGGACGCCGGGTCGCCGACCGGGGCCATGAGCTCGATCTTCGAGCGTCACGCCGCGCGGCTCGACGAATACGTCAATTCCGTTGACGCGTTGCCGGGCCAGGTCGGGGCACTCTTCGTCGTCGGGAACGAGCGTTTCGGTCTGGACCTGTTCGACAAGCCGGAGACCTTCGCCGCCGTCCTGCCCAGGCTGGTGCGCAGTTACGCGGTCGACGTCATCGAGCGGCCCGGTTCGCGCCCGGAATCCCGGTTGCGGACCGATGCCCACGCGTTCGTCGAGAGCATCCTCGAGGCGCCCTTCGCGGAACAATCCGGGGTCGGGCTCGGGCGCGATTGCGGCGTCGTGAGCGAGGACCTGGTGGCCGGAGCGCTGGTCGTGGACGACGTTGTCGTGCATCTGACCGCGTTTTCGAATCCCGGTGGTTCCCGGCGGCAATCGGATGGGTCCGAGCCGGCGGCGAGTTACCGCGAGCGTCGCCGCAACCTGCGCCGGCGTTACGCTTAGGAGCCTGTGGTGAAACCCCTGCTGCATTCGACCGGCGATCGATCCCGTCCGGACTGCGTTGCTCGACGGTCACATATCGGGAATATGCTCCCTTCTCGCGCCTTGCCGGTCGGGCGCCTCGCCGGTCTCGGCGCCACGCGGGGTTTCACCACAGGCTCCCAGGCGCCGCGCCGCGTGCGGTGGCCGCGGGCCGGGCCGTATTGACAACCCAAATGGCGCATGTAACGCTGAATGAATGGTTCCAGGCAATACCGCCGCTTTCGAGCTGACGGTCTCCAGTTGCATAGAGGAACTGACCACGGTTCATGATTTCGTCGGCAAGGCGGTGGCCGCGTTCGACCTGGAGGAGGAACTCGCGCACTGGCTCGAGCTTTCGGTCAACGAGGGCGCCATCAACGCCATGCGGCACGGGAACGGTCTGGACCCGTCCAAGACGGTGTTCCTCAGGATTTCCGGTACCGGCCAAGCCATCGAGATCATCGTCGAGGACCAGGGGCCGGGTTTCGATCTCGCCGAGGTTCCCGACCCGCGGGACGCGGAGAACCTTCTGAAGCCGGGTGGCCGCGGTATCCTGATCATCCGTTCGTTCATGGACACGGTCGAGATCACGGGCGGGGAGAACGGCGGCAATCGGTTGCGGATGGTCAAGCAACTCGATGCGGAGCATCCGGAATGAGCATTACCGTCACGCTCCGGCGCCTGGACGATGTGGTGATCATGGATCTCGCCGGCCGGATCACCATCGGCGAGGAAACGGTCGTGCTTCGCGATCGGATCCAGGAAATGCTCGAAGCCGGCGACAAGAACTTCCTGCTCAACCTTTCCGAAGTGAGCTACATCGACAGCTCGGGCCTTGGCCTGCTCGTGTCCTCCTACACGAGGGTCCGTAATCAGCAGGGCCAGCTCAAGCTGCTCGGCCTGACGCACCGGGTTCGCGACCTGATGCAGATCACGAAGCTTCTGACCGTTTTCGACGTGTACGACAACGAAGCACGGGCGCTGAAGAGCTTCCGTTAACCTGGCCGTTCTACGGGCTCGATGCGGCCGATGACGAGGTCGGCAATCTGGACGGGTTCGAGGTCGTCGGTCCGTACGCGAACCGGTGCTTTCTCATACGACGGGAGACGCGTCGCCAGGAGTGTCGCAACCTGATCCCGGCTCGTGAACAGCGGGCGGGCGCCGTCGAGGCGGACGCGGTCGAGTATGGTGTCCAGAGCGGTTTCCAGGTAGACGGCGATCCCGGTGCGGTCGACGATGTCACGGTTCGCCGCACTGCAATAGGTTCCGCCTCCCAATGCAACCACCTGTCGCGCCGCCGCGGCGACGCGGCGAAGCACGGTGCTCTCGATGTTTCGAAAGCCCGGCTCTCCCGATTCCCGGAAGATCTCGCCGATCCGGCGGCCGTCGTATTGTTCGATCCGGACGTCGAGGTCGACGCATTCCAGACCGAGCCGTTCGGCGACCAGGCGGCCCACCGTGGACTTGCCCGACCCCATGAACCCGACCAGGTACACGTGTTTCATGGCCACGGGGGGTCCTATCGAACGATTCGCACGTCGCCGTAGGACGTGCGGATCGAAACCCTCGGGCCGCCGTCGCCCGTCGCCCCGGTGACCCGCACGTCCCGGCCCGCCGCCTCCCTCTCGAAACCGTCGAATTCGGATAGGAACGATCCGCTCCGCACCTGCGCCTCGAGGAAGAAATCCGGCTCGGGAGGCAACTCCAGGCGCACGTCGGCATATTCGCCCGTCACCGTGACCGGCGCCGTCGGAGCCGACTCGAACCGCAGCACAACGTCCGCGTGCCGGGTGGCGACGTTGACCGACTGCCTGAGGTTCCGGCCTTCGACGTCGCGGTAGGACGCGTCCACGTTCACCGCGCCCTGAATGTCTTCCAGTTCGACGCGGCTGTTCCGGCCGTCGACGCGGACATCGCCCGAGGCCCGACTCACCTCGACTGTGGCGTACGCGTTGCTGACGGCGGTGGATCCCCCGATGCCGCTGAGCCGGACCGGGGCGAACGCGTTCTCGACCGCGACGTTGCCGCCGATTTCGTTCAACGTGACTCTGCCGTAGCGGTTGGAAACCGAAACATCCCCCGACGCGTCGTCGACGGACACGGAACCGTACCGGTTCTCGACACCGACGTTTCCCCGTATTCCGTTCAGGATGATGCCGCCGTAGCCGTTCTCGACGACCTGATCGCCGCCGAGGCCGGTGACGCGCACCGCGCCGTAACGGTTGTCGATCGAAAGCGAGCTGCCGGCCGGCGCCTGCACCCGAAGGTTCGTCCGGAATCGGCGCCGGACGGCCTCGCTCAGACCGTTGCGATTGGAAGCCACCACGTAGCGCCCGTCCTCCGTCTCGATCGAAAACTCCAGTTCCCCTTCCAGCTCGGTTGCGGCATCCGCGGACGAAGCCCGCACGAGCTTCTCGATCGCGACCCGGAGTACGCCGTCGTCTCCGGGTTCGACTTCGACCGTGCCGTAGCGGTTGCGGATCTCGACCACGCGGTCCGGGTCGATCGCGACCTCGATGCTGGACGCGAACGCGTGGTTCTCTCCGAGCATGTCGAACAGGTCGAACTCTTCCCCGATCACTTCGAGGAATCCGAAGTCGCGATCCATGTTCGCGGCAGCCGTGAAGCCCGTACCGACAACCAGCACGAACACCAGCATGGCGACCTCGCCCGCGCTGAAGAGCGATTTCCCCTCGTCCTTGAACCGGAAGTAATCGACAAGCTTCAGCAGGCCCCATCCGATGATCAGCGCGGGCCAGTACACGGCCAGGATCCGCCACGCGGGAATCGCATACCCGAAATTGCGCGCAAGCAACAGGCCCCCGACCGCGACCAGCGTCGCCGCCCAGAATACGCGTCCCACACTCACGCGGTTGGCCGTCATCGGTCCTCCTTTTCGCGGCCGGCCGGCAAGTCGGGCCGGTTCGGTGGGTCCGCCGTGTGGGCGGGAGTTTCCGCACCCCGGCGGCGGGCGCCGGCGCCGCCCGACACTCCGACGTACTCGAAGATCTTCACCAGCCCGATCACGATCAGAATGACGGGCCACATGCGCCCGATATCGAACCGTTCCGGAGCGATGTTGTTCAAGAGAAAGAGGATACCCAACGTGATCAGCAACAGCGGCCAGATCATGCGTCGCTCCGTTGTTCGCGGCTTCCCGGCTCGACCGGCGGGGAAGCGCCTGCTTCAGCCTCGGAAACGCCGCGCCGCCGGACACGCACGAAAACGAGCCACGCGCCGTAGACGATCAGGAGTACCGGCCAGTAGCGCGCGATCCTCGACAATGCAAGAACATCCAGGCTGTCGGCCAGAAAGACGACGCCAACGGCGACCATCCCGATTCCGCCCCAAAGCTCCAGGTTGCGGATCGCGCCGAGCTGTCGATGGAGACGGTCGATGGGAGTTTCCAGGTCGATACCCGCGGTCGGGAGACTCCGCTTCTTGGCCGTGTAGTACGCCTCGAACGGCATGTAGCAATAGAACCCGGCGGTGAGCAGTCCGAACAGCGCGCCGGAGTCGGGTCCCGCAGCTTCGGTCAGTTGGATGAGCACGGCGAAGACCGCGATGTGCGCCGCGGCCTTGAAGAAATCGCCGTTGTAGACGGCGCCGACACCCGGAATCAGACCCAACGCGAAGGCGACTCCCGGATTCTCGCCGCGAGTCGGCGCCCCCTCGGGCGAGGCCCCGTGGCTCGACGGTGAACCGTCGTCCGCGGCCTCCCGCATCGTGCGGCGGACGATGTCCGCCAGACAGGTTTCGCAATAGACGCCCTTGTCGACTTCACGTCGGCAGGGCGCGCAGAGGGCCTTGCCGCACAACAGGCAGTAGGCGACGCCGTCCAGTTCCGGGTGATACGCGCACTTCATCGCGAACTTCCCGTCAGGCGATCGATTCGTGGCTGAAGCGCTTCGATTATGGCATGCGGGACACCGTAGTAGAACCGGACGGAGCGGTCGTAGACGTCCCCGGCCAGCGTCTCCACGCCGTGGTACACCGCGGACGGGTTTCGAAGCGCGGACGGGTCCAGCGGCACGCCCGTGATTCGGGTCATCCAACTCAACACCAGCACCGCCGAAAAAACGCTCATCGCGATCCGCGGCTCGACGAACCAGCGCCGGACACCGGCCAGCGCATCGAACCCGGCTTCGCGGACCGACTTCGGGCGGAGGGGCGGCGTGACGGCCACGATTCGGGCCGCCAGCCAGCGCGGCGGCTCGCGGCTGGGAATCCGCTTTGCCCAGTCCATGGCCTCGGCCATGACCTCACGCGCTTCTCGGCATTCCGGGCATGCGGCCAGATGCGTGTCCAGCGGAGCCCCGTAGCCGGCCGATCGCCGGTCCAGTCGCTCGGACAAGTGCTCGCGCACCTCGGCGCAGCTGAGAATCGGCTCGTCGGCGGTGGCGGCCAGTATTCGGGACGCCAGGCTCGAAGGCGCCGGATGGGAAGGAAACGTTCGCGCGGCGCGGCGAGTCTCGAGCATCATGTCGCGCAACTGCCGGCACTCGCCGCAAGCCTCCAGGTGCGTTGCGATCCCGGAGCGCTCCTCGGGCGGCAGCAGCGCGTCGAGATAGTCGGACAGCCGTTCCTCTATGGTCTCGCAGTCGAACATCGTACTTGCCGAACGCCGCCGCGGTTCCGCGTCACAGACGGCCCTTCAAGCCTCGGAGCCGGCGTCCCAACGCGGTCCGACCCCTACTGATCCTGGACTTGACCGTGCCCAACGGCACGTCGAGAATCGACGCCATTTCCTCGTAGGTGCAACCCTCCAGGTCCCTCAATATCACGGCTTCCCGCAGGTCCACGGCCATGTCCAGCAGCGCCCGGTGAACCGCGTCCGTCAGTTCCCGCTTGCGAAGCGCCTCTCCCGGGGTGTCGTAACGTGCCGGGTTTTCCTCGATCCGCTCGAACGCGGCATCGATCGGGTCGGTCATCGACCGCTCCCTCTTGAGCTTTCGGTAACGATCGATGATCTGGTTCCGGCCAACGCGCAACAGCCACGTCACGAACGCTCCGGATTCCGGCCGGTAGGCGGCCATCGTCCGGTAGACCTTCAGAAAGATCTCCTGTGTCAGGTCTTCCGCCTCGTCGAACCGGCCGCAGTACCGGTAGGCCAGGTTGTAGACGCGCCTGTGGTGCTCGTGGACGATGATCTCCCAAGCGCCGCGATCACCTCGAAGGCAACGCTCGACGAGTTCTTGATCCGGTCGCTCCAATCTCAGAGTCCCGCACGCCGCGGCGCCCACATTTTGTCGGACTCATCCATGCAAACGCATCGGTGGCGGCAAAAGTTCCGTCCTCGGGCGCGGTTTCTGGGATAATCCGACACCATGCGGCGGAAGTTGTTGTATTTAATGGGCATTGCGGCTCTCCTGGGTGCGTCGTATCTTCTGCTCAGCCGCGACTTCGATCGGATGCTCTTCATGGAGAGCTTCCGTGAGATGCGTCCCGGCTGGATCGCCGCCTCCGTCTTCGCCACCTTCGTGAGCTACGCCCTCCGCGCCGTGCGGTGGCGCCGGCTGCTCGCGCCCTTCAAGTCGGTCCGTTGGTCGCTCCTGTTTCACGGCACGATTCTGGGCTTTGCCGCGATCTATGCGGCGGGGCGGCCGGGCGAAGTCGTCCGCCCCCTCTGGGTGGCCCGCCAGGAAGACCTTCCGGTTACGGGCGCCGTCGCCACCATTGTCGTCGAACGCGTCTTCGATTCCCTGATGATCGTGCTGCTGCTCGCCGTCGGTCTGGGCGCCGCCGACGCTCCTGCCGGCGCCGGCGGCAGCGTCGCCGCGCTGTCGCGCGCGGCGTGGCTCTTGCTCATCGGTTCGTTGACGGCCATGGGGCTCCTGTTCTTGTCCCATCGGAATGCCGCCGGAATCAAGGCTCGACTCCGGTTCGGGCGCCTCCGCCGCCTCTTCGAGATGTTTGCGGTGGGCGCCGGCGCCTTGTCGAACGCCGGGGCGGTAGCCGTCGTGGCCGGCCACTCCGCGTTGGTGTGGATTGCGATTGCGCTACAATTCTGGCTCATGCTGGTGGGCCTGAACCTGGGTCTGCCGCCCGCGACCGCCGTTCTGGTCCTGGCCGTGACCGGGATCGGGTCGCTGGCGCAACTGCCCGGAATCGGCGGGGGTTTTCAGGCCGCGTTCGTGTTCAGCGTGACGGTGTTCGGGGGCATCGCGAGCGAAACGGCTCTGGCGGGCGCGTTGCTCGCCTGGTGGATCGTCTACATCCCGACGTTGTCCGCGGCGGCCCTCTACATGGCATGGAAGGGGTTCTCAACGAAAGCGCTGGTCCGGGAACTCCGGACCGATTCCGGCTGGGGGCCGTAAAGCGTCCGTCGCCGCATGAATCGGCCGGTTCCACCCGGTGAACGCGGGGCCCGCATGAAACGCCCCTTTGGTGGCGCCTTCGCGACGGTGTCGTCGGACCGATTGGGCGAAACCGTCATGACCGAACTGCAGAACCTGGACGAGGGCGCCTACATCCGATTCGCGTCCGTCCACCCGGAATTCAAGGACGTGCTCGTATTCACGACCGCGTTGACGGATCGTTTCGAGCACGGCGACTGATGGCCTATTTCGGTTTCGAGCCCGACGAACGCTTCCGGTCGACATGGGGCCCGGTGATCGACGTCTACGAGAACGCGCGAGAAATCGTCATCCGGGCCGAGCTTCCCGGCGTTCGGCGAAACGACATTCATCTTCGGTGGCGCGACGGCGTTCTGACCATCACCGGAACGAAAGAGCGGCAGATCCCTCGGCCCGGACACGGCCGTTTCCTGTGCATGGAGCGCCAATACGGCCGATTCCGAAGGGACATCGCGATCAAGGCCCCGATCGAGTTGGGGAACTCCGCGGCGGAACTGCGCAACGGGGTCTTGAGGGTGCGGCTCGCGAAGACGGCGAGCCGCGGACCGGAAGCCACCATACCCATCGAGGAACGTTGAACTCGGAAATTCGCAACGGGCGCCGCGGCCGCGTCGGTCCGCGGCCGTTATCGGGGAGCGCATGCAGATTCTGAAAGGCCGGTTGGAAGAAGGGGCGGAACAGGAGCTGGCGATTCCCGACGTACTGCCGGTCCTTCCGCTGCAGGAGGTGGTCGCGTTTCCGTACATGATCGTGCCGCTCTTCGTCACCCGTCCCCAATCGATTCGAGCCGTGGACGAATCCCTGGCCGAGAACCGTATGGTCCTGCTGGCGGCGCAGAAGGATGCACGTGTCGAGGAGCCGGCCGCCGCGGACCTGCACGCGTTCGGCACCGTGGCCCTGATAATGCGGATGCTCAAGCTTCCCGACGGCCGGGTTCAGGTCCTGGTGCAGGGCTTCGCTCGCGCCCGCGCCGAGCATCTGGACGTCTCGTCCGGTTTTCTCCGGGCGCAGGTGCGCCCCATCGATGAAGAAACGCCGCCCGCGTCGATGGAGCTCGAAGCGCTGAAACGCAGCATCAAGGAGCTGCTCGCGCGCGTGATCGCGTTGGGCCGGAACGTGTCTCAGGACGTCGCGGTGATCGCGGCCAACCTGGACGATCCCGGGCGTCTGGCCGATCTGGTGGCCTCGAACCTGGACCTCCGGGTCGAGGAGTCCCAGGAAGTGCTCGAGTTGACCGATCCGTCCGAGCGCCTTCGGTGCGTACGCGGCCTGTTGGCCCGCGAACTGGAGTTGCTCGAGCTCCAGGACGACATCAATAAGCAGGCGAAGGGCGAGATCGACAAGACTCAACGCGAGTACTACTTGCGCCAGCAACTCAAGGCGATTCAGCGGGAGCTGGGCGAGGGCAACGAGATCCAGGAAGAAATCGAGCAGTACCGGACGCGGATCGCCGAATCCGGGATGCCGGAGGAGGCCGTCGCGGAGGCCACGCGGCAGGTCGACCGGCTCGAGCGCATGCAACCGGAATCCGCCGAGACGGCAACGCTTCGAAACTACCTGGATTGGATGGTCGACCTCCCGTGGTCGAAGTCCACGAAAGACAACCTGGACCTGGAAAAGGCCCAGGCGATTCTCGATGACGATCACTTCGGGCTGGACAAGGTCAAGGACCGGATCGTCGAGCACCTGGCCGTGCGCAAGCTGAAACGGGATTCCCGCGGTCCCATCCTCTGTTTCGCAGGCCCGCCGGGGGTCGGAAAGACTTCGCTGGGACGATCCATCGCCCGCGCGCTGGGGCGCAAGTTCGTCCGGCTCAGCCTGGGCGGCGTGCACGACGAGGCCGAAATTCGCGGCCATCGGCGCACGTACGTCGGAGCCATGCCGGGGCGCATCATCCAAGGCATTCAGCAGGCCGGCACGAACAATCCGGTGTTCATGATGGACGAGGTCGACAAGATCGGCGCCGACTTCCGCGGAGATCCCTCCTCGGCGCTTCTCGAAGTGCTGGATCCGGAACAGAACCACGCGTTCCGCGACAACTTCCTCGGGGTGCCGTTCGACCTCTCGAACGTGATGTTCATAACGACGGCGAACATGCTGGATCCGATCCAGCCGGCTTTCCGCGACCGAATGGAAGTGATCTCGCTGAGCGGGTACACCGAAGAGGAAAAGATCGCCATCGCGCGTCGGCACCTGATACCGAAACAACTCGAGGAACACGGGCTCGGTCCGGCCCGCGTGGAGTTCACCGAAGCCGCGATTCGCCACATCATTTCCGGTTACACGAAGGAAGCGGGCCTGCGGCACATGGAACGGTGTATCGCGAGTGTTTGCCGCAAGATCGCGCGCAATGTCGCGACGGGCCGGTCGCGGAAGGTGAAGCTGACGGTCCGGAAGCTCGAAGCCTATCTCGGCCGTCCCGAGGTCTTCCGCGACGCGCTGCTGAAGCGGGACGTCGTCGGCGTGTCGACCGGGCTGGCCTGGACGCCGGTCGGGGGCGATATCCTCTTCGTCGAGGCCACGGCCATGAAAGGCGCCGGAGACCTGACGTTGACCGGGCAACTCGGCGACGTGATGAAGGAATCGGCCCGGGCCGCCGTGAGCTACGCGCGGTCGCGGGCCGCGGAGCTGGGGATCGACGAGAACTTCTTCGCGACTCACGATCTTCACGTACACGTTCCAGCCGGCGCCATTCCCAAGGACGGCCCGTCGGCCGGAGTCACGATGGCGGCCGCGATCATCTCCCTGCTGTCGAACCGCCCCATCCATCGCAACATCGCCATGACAGGAGAGATCACGTTGCGGGGCGAGATTCTTCCCGTCGGCGGGATCAAGGAGAAGGTTCTGGCCGCGCGCCGGGCCGGCATCCGGACTGTGATTCTGCCCAGGTTGAATCAGCGCGATCTTGAAGACGTCCATGCGGAATCCAGGCGCGACATGGAGTTCGTTCTGGCGGACACGGTGGCCGATGTCGTGGAAGCCGCCGTCATCGGCGGCCGCGTCCGCGCGCGCCGCAACGCGGCGTCGCGGAAGGCATAGCGGCGTGTACTCCGAGGCTGCGCTCGTTCGGAAGATACGCCGCCGGTTCTCCGAGTCCGGCGCGGAAGTCGGAATCGGCGACGACGCGGCCGTCGTCGACCTGCCCGACGGTTGCCGGGCGGTCCTGTGCTCGTACCTGCTCGTCGAGAACACGCACTTCGAGCGGCGCACGCATCCTTCCGACTCCGTCGGATTCAAGTCGATCGCCGTCAACGTCAGCGACATCGGCGCCATGGGGGCGGTCCCGACCCGGTGCCTGATTTCCATGGCCGTGCCGGCCGATCTCGAGGAAAGCTGGATCGACGGTTTCCTCGACGGCGCCGCCGAGGCCTGCCGGAGTTTCAACGTCGCGATCGTCGGCGGCGATTCGTCCTCGTCCGAACGGATCTTCGTGGACGTGTCGATGATGGGGCACGTCGAGGCGGGCCGGGCCGTTCGGAGGAACGGCGCCCGCGCCGGCGATCGGATCTACGTCACCGGGTGCCTTGGCGGCGCGGCGCTCGGTTCGACGCGGCTCGAGTCCGGCCCCCGGACCGATCCCGCGATTCGGCGCCATCTCTACCCCGAACCACGGCACCGGCTCGGCCGGCAATTCGCGCCTCAGGCGACGGCGATGATCGACGTCAGCGACGGCCTCTCGATCGATCTCGGGCACATCGTGACCGAATCCGGGGTATCGGCGCGCATCGAGCGCGATTCCGTTCCTTGTCATCCCGGAGCCGGCATCGAAATGGCCTTGCACGGCGGCGAGGACTACGAGTTGCTCGTCACGGCGCCGGATCTCCCCGCCGAAGTCGACGGCGTCCCCGTCGTGCGCATCGGCGAGATCATCGCCGGCGAGTCGAATCGGATCGTGCTTGTCGGGGACTCCGGCGAAGCGATTCTGGAACCCCGGGGCTGGCAACACTTCCGTCCGGACGCGCGTCAGGCATCGGCTTGAATTTGCCCCGGGGCGGCCCGATTCGGCCGGACGACCGTGCTATCCTTGCCGGACATGTCGAATCCGGACCTTCTGAACCAGTCCGACAAGATCTTGCGGCCGGTGCTGCTCAAGCTTGCGGAAATACCGTGGTTGAACGTCACGGCGTGTTGCGCCGGGCATCAGCCCGAGGACAGCATCTGGTTCGAGACCGAGGTGAGGGGCAACTCGGGGCTGCACCGGTTGACGGTATGGTTGCGCGTTCTGGAGGGGAAGCTGGCGGGCACCGGATGTCGGACCGACTGCCTGGTCAACTACGGCCAGGGCGAGGACGACGACTCCGATGAGGCCGGCCATGCCGAGGCGCCCCAAGACGATCCTCCACGAACGCCGCACGGATGGTTTCCGATCGTCCTGGAAACGTTCTGGCCCGTCAAGGACGACTGGCGCCGCGGGCAGGCCCTGATCATCGAGGCTTTCCTGTCGTCCGTCGAAGAGTTCCGCGACCAGTTGAACGCCGAGTATCAACCCGACGGCGCCATCAACTATTGCCCGTTCTGTTCCTCTTCGTTCGTTCGCCTGGACAGCTTCGAGACCTCCGGACATCGCTACAAGTGCGGCGACTGCGAAGTCGCATGGACGATGATCGATCCCACGCTCTGACGCCGAGCGCCCGGCCGCCCGCGACGAGCCAACTCCTGGATCGGATCGAGGATGGAGACGCGCGGGCGTTGTCGCGCGCCATCACGGCCATCGAGAACCGCGCGCCGGAGTGCGAAGCCCTCCTGCGCGCCCTCTATCCGAAGAGCGGACGCGCCGCCGTCGTCGGCATCACCGGCAGCCCCGGTTCGGGCAAGAGCACGCTCGTCGACCGCCTGGCCGCCGCGTATGCGGCTTCGCAGCGGCGGGTCGGCGTCGTCGCCGTGGACCCGAGCAGTCCTTACAGCGGAGGCGCGATCCTGGGTGACCGGATTCGTATGTCGGATCTGGAGGAGAATCCGGACGTGTTCGTTCGCAGCATGGCGACCCGAGGCCGCCTGGGCGGCTTGGCGGGGGCGACGGCCGACGTCGTGACGGTCCTGGACGCGGCGGGCCGCGATCCGGTCATCGTGGAAACGGTCGGCGTGGGACAGGACGAAGTCGACGTCGTGCGCCTGGCCGACGTATCGGTCGTGGTCCTCGTTCCGGGCATGGGCGACGACGTCCAGGCCATGAAGGCCGGCATCCTGGAAATCGGGGACGTCTTCGTCATCAACAAGTGCGACCGGCCCGGCGTGGACGCGCTGGAACGGGCGCTCCGGGCCATGTTCGCCCTCGACGAGTCGGTCCGCACGCCGGATGCGCCGATCGTTCGCACCATCGCCACCGACGGTCGGGGAATCGACGAACTCCGGGACGCCATCGACCGGCGCGGTGGCGCGCGGGACGCGCCGCCGGAACGCGCACGGCGCCGCCGCGCCGCCCGCGCCCGCCTCACGGCCGTGCTCGAGGAGCGGCTGGCGCGGCTGGCGCACGATCACCTGCTCGACGACGGCGAATTCGAAGCCGCCGTCGACGCCGTCGAACGCCGGGAGCGCGATCCCTATTCGGTCGTGGACGAGGTTCTCGGCCGGTTCCGCTTCGGGAGGGCGGAATGAACATCGAACACATCGGAATCGCCGTGGCTTCGCTCGACGAAGCCCTGGAAGCGTACCGCGACTGCCTGGGGCTGGACGTGTCCGGCCGTGAGGAGGTGGAGGAGCAGGGCGTGCGGGTGGCCATGCTGCCGGTCGGAGATAGCCGGATCGAACTGCTCGAGCCCACCCGGCCCGAATCGACCGTTGCGCGGTTCCTGGCGAAACGGGGCCCTGGAATCCATCATCTGGCTCTGCGGGTCGACGACCTGGAAGATTCGCTCCGCCGTCTGAAGGCGGCAGGGGTGCGCCTGATCGACGAGAGCCCGCGGCCGGGCGCCGGAAACTCGCGTATCGCATTCATTCACCCCTCGTCGATGAACGGCGTATTGCTGGAGTTGGTGGAACATGGAGAGTGAGATCAGGATCGGGATCGTCGGGGGCAGCGGCCTGTACCACATGGACGGGTTGACCGACGTGGAGGAAGTGGCGGTGGAAACGCCGTTCGGCGCGCCGTCGGACAGCTTCCGGACCGGTACGCTCGAAGGGCGCCGCGTGGCCTTCCTCGCCCGCCACGGACGGGGCCATACGATTTCGCCGTCCGAGCTGAACTACCGCGCCAACATCTACGCGTTCAAGAAGCTGGGGGTCGAGCGGATCCTCTCGGCCAGCGCGGTCGGCTCGCTCAAGGAAGAACACCAGCCGCTGGATATCATCCTGCCCGATCAGTTCGTCGACCGCACGAAGGCCCGCGCGTCGACCTTCTTCGGCGACGGCCTGGTCGCTCACATCAGTTTCGGAGATCCGGTCTGCTCCGACCTGGCCGGCGTGGTCGCCTCGGCCGCTGCCGAGACCGGCGTGCCGTTGAAGAACGGCGGAGCGTACCTCTGCATGGAAGGCCCGCAATTCTCCACGAAGGCCGAGTCCGAGTTGTATCGGAGTTGGGGGCTGGACGTGATCGGAATGACGGGCCTTCAGGAAGCCAAGCTCGCGCGCGAAGCCGAGATCTGCTATACGACAATGGCGCTGGTGACCGACTACGACTGCTGGCACCCCGACCACGACGCCGTCACCGTGGCCGATATCATCAGCAACCTTCAGAAGAACAGCCGGAACGCCCAGGCCCTGATCCGGGCCTCGGTGCGCCGGATGTCCGACCCACGGGCATGCGGATGCGAACACGCGCTCCGGCACGCTTTGATCACGGATCCGGCCATGGTGCCGGCCGAGACGCGGGAGCGTCTGAGCCTGCTGATCGGGAAGTACCTGTGAACGCGCCGGGCGCGACGCGGGCTTCGTGGCCGCGCCCCGTCGAAGACGTGCTCCAAGGGCGGTCGTCAATCGGCTGATGAGCTTCTCGATCGAATCCGTTTTCCTGAACGAAACGTTGGGCCTGCGGTCGGGATGGCGCTTCGTCCTCTACGCGGCCGTCTTCGTCGTGATTCTTTCCGCGACGGGCATCGTCCTGTCGACGGTCGTCGGGAATGCGCCGCTCGACGGGCTGACCGTGCTATGGCTGAACGCCGCCGTGCTCGCCGTGCCCGCCGTCCTGACTCTGGTGTTCATGGTCCGCTTCGTGGATCACGTCCCCGTGCTGGCGTTCGGCGTCGGGTTTCACGAACGGTGGCCTCGCGACCTCGGTCTGGGCGTTGCGCTGGCGGGATTGATGCTGGGGGCGTTCGTCGGCATCCATGCTCTGACAGGGCAGTTGGGGGTTCGGGCCTCAGGAGAGCCGCCCGCGGCGGCCATCGCCATCATGCTGGCGCTGCTGCTGCCGGCCGCCAACGAGGAGCTGATCTTCCGCGGATACCCGCTGCAGGTCCTGATGAAGGGAATCGGACCGTGGCCGGCCATGATCTTCATGTCCGCGCTCTTCGGGCTCGGGCACCACGTGAATCCCAACGCCACGTGGCTGGGCACCGCGAACACGTTTCTTGCGGGTATACTGTTGTGTTTGGCTTACGTCCGGACGCGTTCCCTGTGGTTTCCCTATGGAATCCACATCGGCTGGAATCTGGGCCTGGGGCCGATCTTGGGATTCCCGCTCTCGGGCATCGAGTTGAGTTCGGTCTGGGTTTCGGAAGCAGGAGGGCCGGACTGGATGACGGGCGGGGCGTACGGCCCCGAAGCCGGACTTCTCGTTACGGGAGTGATGTGCGCGGCGCTGGTCGCCGTCGCGGCGACACGGCGAATGGGGGTGAGCCCCAGCGTCGACGCGCTGTTGGCGCGGCACGCCGACAGGGTCTATCGGCGCGAATCCGCCCGAGGCGGCTAGCGTCGCCGTCAGGGGGAACATGAGCTCTATTCTTGTCGTGGGTTCGGTCGCGTTCGATTCGGTGAAGACGCCGTTCGGCGAGGCCGATGACGTTCTCGGCGGCTCGGCCACGTACTTTTCCGTGTCCGCCAGCTACTTTTCGCCCGTCAACGTCGTCGGGGTCATCGGCCGCGACTTCACCAACGAGCACCAGGGCGTTTTCAAGCGGCACAACATCGATACCTCCGGCCTCGTCCAGACCGACGGGGAAACCTTCAGGTGGAAGGGACAGTACGGGTACGAGTTGAACGAGGCGCAGACGTTGGACACGCGGCTGAACGTGCTGGAGACGTTCGATCCGGAAATTCCGGACAGCTACACGGACTCGGCATACGTCTTCCTCGGCAACATCGACCCGGTCCTGCAGTCCCGGGTGCTCGATCAGATCAAGAGCCCGAAGCTCGTCGCCTGCGACACGATGAACTTCTGGATCGATTCCAAGCTCGACGATTTGAAGCGCACGCTCGCGCGGATCGACATGCTCGTCATCAACGACGGCGAGGCGCGCATGCTGTCGGGCGAGGCGAACCTGGTGCAGGCGGCGAACAAGATTCGCGCCATGGGTCCGGAGCGGCTGATCATCAAGCGCGGCGAGTACGGCGTCCTGATGTTCAATGAGGACTCCATATTCGGCGCTCCGGCGTTTCCGCTGGAAGAGGTCTTCGATCCCACGGGCGCCGGCGACACGTTTGCGGGCGGGCTGATGGGGCACTTGGCGCGGGCGGGAGACATGTCGGATTCCACGTTGCGGCAGGCCATAGTCTTCGGATCGGTCATGGCCTCGTTCAACGTCGAGGCGTTCAGCCTGAACAAGCTGTCCGCGTTGACACGGACCGATATCCAGGGGCGGTTCGAGCAGTTCAAGCAGCTGACGCATTTCGAGTCGCTGTGAATCGACCGAAGCGGATGATCCGGATGGTTCCTTTCGTCAAGACCCAGGCTCTGGGCAACGACTTCGTCCTCGTCGAGGAGAGCCATGTCCCCGGCCGCGACTACGCCGCGCTCGGCCGGAAAATCTGCGACCGGCGGTCCGGGGTCGGCGGTGACGGCCTGATCGTCTGGCACGCGGGCTCGGATGCGGTCCGGCTCCGCATCATCAACAGCGACGGCAGCGAGGCCGAGTGTTCGGGCAACGGACTCCGCTGCCTGGCGGCCTACCTGTTCGGCAACGGCGCCGCGTCCGGTGATGCGGTCCGGCTTCGGACAGCGTCGGGGGTCTATACCCTGCGGCGCGAAGGCGACCGCTACGCGGCCGACATGGGCCGTCCGGAGCTGGTTCCGGAGAAGATCCCGTTCCGGGCCGTATCCGCGGCGGAGAAGGTGGTCGACTATCCGTTGCAAGTGGACGGGCGGACGGTGCGGATTTCGGCCTGCGCGACGGGCAACCCGCACTGCACGTTGTTCGTGGACGCGATCGACGCCGGCGAGGTCCACGCGCTGGGCCCGCTGTTGGAGCGTCACCCGGCGTTTCCCAACAAGACCAATGTCGAGTTCGTGCACGTGCGCGGGCGCGACGCGATCGACGTCGCGTTCTGGGAACGCGGAGCCGGACCGACGCCGGCTTCCGGCACGGGTTCGTGCGGCGCCGTCGTCGCGTCCGTGCTGAATGGTCGAACGGGACGGCGTGTGACGGTGCACACCGAGAACGGCGTTTTGGAAGTCGAGTGGCGGAACGATGACGACCGCCTGCGTCTGGTTTCCACCGCCGAGGTGGTGGCCGAGGGCGGGTATCACGATGCTTGACGCCGTCGTGATCGGCGCCGGACCGACGGGTCTGGCCTGCGCGCTCCATGCCCGCAAGCTCGGTCTCGGCTGCGTGGTGCTCGATCGGGGGTGCGTGGTCAATTCCATCTTCCACTTCCCGACGCACATGGTGTTCTTCACGACGCCGGAGCTTCTGGAAATCGGGGATCTGCCGATGGTGTGCGCCGGGGAAAAACCCACCCGGCTCGAGGCGCTCAAGTATTACCGCCGGGCCGTGCAGACGCAAACGCTGAACGTTCGGCAATACGAGGAAGTCCGGCGGATCGCGCGGAAGAACGGCGGCTTCGGCGTCGTCACGGCCGCCGACACCTACGAAACGCGTAACGTGGTGATCGCCACCGGCTATTACGACAATCCCAACATGCTGGGAATTCCCGGCGAAGACCTGCCCCACGTTTCGCACTACTACACCGAGGCGCACGGCTTCTTCGATCGGGACGTCGTGGTGATCGGCGGTCAGAACTCGGCCGCCGAGGCGGCCTTGGATCTCTTCCGCGCCGGCGCCCGCGTGACGCTGCTTCACCGTCGGCCGGAGCTGGGAAAATCTTTGAAATACTGGGTGAAGCCCGATATCGAGAACCGGATCGAGCGCAAGGAGGTGCGCGCGTTTCTCGACACGGTCGTGGAGGAGATTCTTCCCGGGCGCGTCCGGGCGCGCCAGGGATCGACGACATTCGAGTTGCCGGCCGAACACGTGTTCGCCCTGACCGGATACCACCCCGACACCACGTTCTTCGACCAGCTTGGCGTCGAATACGACCCCGAAATACTGCTTCCCGCCTACGACCCGGACACCTTCGAGACGAACGTTTCGGGAGTGTTCCTGGCCGGATCGGTCGTCGCCGGACGCCGCCACAAGGAGATATTCATCGAGAACGGGCGATTCCACGGCGAGGCCGTGATGCGCGCGATCGCCGACAGGATTCCAGGGGCCGGGTGAAGCACGCGGCGGTTCGGCTCGGGCCCGAACCTGCCCGGAGCCGATTGCAGGTTGACCGTTATTCCCAGTAAAATCTACACTGTAACGAACAAGAGCGTAGGCCTCGCCGTCCGTTGACGGGGACGTGTGTACGGGTCGGTGGTGGCTTCTTTTTTGGCTTTCGAATTTCGGAGGAGAAACTTTGGTAGCGATGCGTCTGACCCGGATCGGGTCGAAGAAGCGCCCGTTCTACCGGATCGTCGTCATGGACAAGCGCCGGGCGCAGAATGGCCGATTTCTCGAAATCGTCGGCCACTACGACCCGTTGTCAGACCCGGCCCGGATCGAGTTGAAGGACGATCGGGCCCGCTACTGGTTGTCGAAGGGCGCACAGCCTTCCGAAACCGTGCGGAGCATTCTGCGCAGGAAGGCGATCGTGTAGGACACCGGCCCTTCGCGGCTGCCGCCGCGGAGCGGAATGTCCTGTTCGGGCTCGGCCGCTGTGCTATGTCATGGGTTGACGTTGTCCAGGGGGTGGCATGAGAGAGCTCATCGAGGATATTGCGAAAGCGCTTGTGGACAATGCCGATGAAGTCTCCGTTCGAGCGATCGAAGGCGAGCAGACCACCGTGCTGGAATTGCGTGTCGCGCAAGCCGATCTCGGCAAGGTCATCGGGAAACAGGGCCGGACGGCGCGATCCATTAGAACCATCCTGAGCGCTGCCGGGATGAAGCTGAAGAAGCGGTTCACGCTGGAAATCCTGGAGTAGGTGACGGGGCCAGTCCAGGAACCCCTGCTTCCCATTGCCGGCATCACTCGAACGCAGGGGCGTCGGGGAGCGGTTCGGATACGGATCGACTTCGATGACGACCGCTTGTTCGCCCCCGGGCGGCGTGTGATCCTGAGCCTCGGGGAGAAAACGGCGGAGACGCGGATCGAGGATTGCCGTCGGCAACACGGCCGTTGGGTGCTGCAGTTGGAGTCGCTCCGGTCGATCCCCGACGCCGAGGCTTGGATCGGGGCGAGCGTTTCGATCCCGAAGACCGATCTTCCGGATGCGGAGGAAGGCGCCTACTTCAGCTTCGATCTGGAAGGTTGCGCGGTGTATTCGGGCGGGCGCAGTGTGGGGTCGCTTCGGCGGCTCCTCGACTACGGAGGTTCTGCGCTCCTGGAAGTCGAGCAGGACGGCAGGGAGGTGCTGATCCCGTTCGCGAAGGCATATTTGAAGTCCGTCGACATCCGCGGGAAGCGGATCGACATGGAGCTTCCGGAAGGTTTGATCGATCTGAACGGCTAACGGCCGCGCCGGGGTCACGACGATTGCTCGGCTTTGACGTCATCACGATCTTTCCGGAGTTCTTCCGGGGCCCGCTGGATCACGGGATCGTCTGGAGGGCCCGGCAACGGAGTCTGATCCGGACGCGGGTTCACGATCTGCGTGGCTACGCGCGTGACCGCCACCGGGTCGTCGACGACCGGCCGTTCGGCGGGGGCGAGGGCATGGTGCTGAAGCCCGAGCCGTTGTTCGAGGCCGTCGAGGCGATTCGCGAAGCCGCGCCGAGAGTTTCGGAAGTCGTCGTCCTGAGCGCTGCCGGACGGGTCTTCGACCAGGGCGAAGCGCTGAGGCTGGCGAGGGCGGATCAGGTGATCCTGGTCTGCGGACGGTACGAGGGCATCGACGAACGCGTGGTCGATCATCTGGCGACCGTGGAATTGTCGATCGGTGACTTCATCGTTTCGGGCGGCGAGGTCGCGGCCGCGGTCGTCGTCGACGCGGTGACGCGGTACGTGCCCGGGGCTGTCGGCAAGGAACAGTCGGTCTTGAGGGATTCCTTTTCGGATCCGTCGCAGGCGGCGCCGAGGGTGGAACACCCGCATTACACGCGGCCCGCCGAATTCCGCGGCTACCAGGTGCCGCACGTGTTGCTGTCCGGTGACCACGCGGCCATCTCGGCATGGCGGCGAAGGGAGTCGCTGAAGAAAACGATTCGGAATCGACCGGATCTGATCGATCCGGATGTCCTCGAGGAAGCGGACCTCCGGATGCTCGAAGAAATGAGGAAGCCATGAACGTCATCGACGCGATCGAACGGGAACAGGTACGGGACGACCATCCCGAATTCAAGCCGGGGGATACAGTCAAGGTCCACGTCAAGATCCGGGAAGGCGACAAACAGCGCATCCAGGTCTTCGAGGGCGTCTGCATCGCCAGGAAGCACGGGGGCGTCCGGGAAACGTTCACGGTTCGGAAGATCTCGTTCGGGCACGGCGTCGAGCGCGTGTTTCCCCTCCATTCGAAGGTGATCGACCGTATCGAGCTGGTCCGGCGCGGCCGGGTCCGGCGCGGGAAGCTCTACTACGTGCGGGCTCTCCGTGGGAAGGCGGCTCGGATCAAGGAACTCAAGCGATAGCCGACCGGCCGCGCGGCCGGCTCCTCTTCCGTCTTGACGAATCGAGCCATCGAGATCGTGGCCATCCTGTTCTGCTTCGAGTTGGCGGCATTTCTGGTCATCGTTCCCTGGACCGAGCTCTGGGAAAACAACCTCTTATTCGCCTACCTCCCCGAATTGCGGGGGTACTTGCTGCATCCGTTCATCCGCGGCGGCGTCGCCGCCCTGGGCTGTCTGAACTTGCTGATCGGCGTTTCCGCGGCGCGTCGCTTCTTCCGGCCGCGCCGGGCGTGAGGCCGCGTTGCGGCGCTGCTACGTTACGGACCGCACGCGCGGAGACGTGATCGCGTGCGCCCGCCGCGCGCTGGCCGACGGCGTGGACATGGTTCAGGTGCGGGAAAAGGACCTGGACGCGCGGCGACTCCTGGAGCTGGTCCGCCAGGTCGTGCGCCTGGCCCGCGGCTCGCCGACCCAGGTGCTCGTCAACGACCGGTTGGATGTGGCGTTGGCGGCCGGCGCCGACGGTGTCCATCTGCCGGCGGACGGCCTGCCCGCCGCGGCGGTCCGCGGCATGGTCGGACGCGTCGGCGTTTCGACGCATACGCTCGATGAAGTCCGGCGCGCCGAGGCCGGGGGGGCCGACTTCATCGTGTTCGGCCCCGTGTTCGATACTCCCGGCAAGACCGCGGTGGGCGTCGACAGGCTCAGAGAGGCCGTCCGCGCCGTCCGGACGCCGGTCTACGCCATCGGCGGCGTCACGATGGAGAACGCGGCGCGGGTCGCCGACGCCGGGGCGGCCGGGATTGCCGGAATCCGGCTGTTTCAGGGCGCCGGGTGACGCGTCGGCGTGAGACGTCGCGATGATGGGCGCGCCCCGGACTACGGCGTCTTCACCCGGCCGACCAGATCCGCTACCGAACCCAGACGCTTCCTGGAGAGGAAATCCGCAAGCTCCTCGATCACGCGGATCGAGGCGCGGGGATCCTTGAAGCTGGCCGTTCCCACTTGGACCGCCGAGGCGCCGCCGAGAAGATACTCCACGGCGTCCGCGCCGCGCTCGATGCCGCCCAGACCGATGATCGGAATACTCACGGCTTGGCGGCACTGGTAGACGAGCCGAAGCGTGATGGGGCGAATCGCGGGCCCGGACAGCCCCGCCGTGACGTTCCGGATGCGCGGCTCGTAGGTTTCCGGATCGATCGCCATCGCCAGGTACGTGTTGGCGACTGTCAGCGCGTCGGCGCCGACGTCCTCGGCGGCGCGCGCCATCTCCCCGATGTCGGTCACGTTGGGCGAGAGCTTGACCCACAGGGGCCGTGCCGAGGCGGTGCGCGCCTGTCCGACGAGGTTGCGGATGGACGCGGCGCTCGAGCCGAAGGCCATGCCGCCTTCCTCCGTGTTCGGGCACGAGACGTTCAGTTCATAGGCGGCGATGCCGTCGCAGTCGTTCAGCTTGCGTATGACGGTGGCGTAGTCCTCGATCGTCGATCCGAACACGTTCACGATGACCGGGCAGCCCGCCGCCCGCAGGAAGGGCATCTTCTCGGAAACGAAGCGGTCCACGCCCACGTTCTGCAGGCCGATGGCGTTCAACATTCCCGAGGGTGTCGGAAACAGACGCGGAGGGGGATGGCCTTCGATGGGTTCCGGGGACGTTCCCTTGACGGCGATGCCGCCCACGCGCCCCAGGTCGATCAGCCCGTCGAGCTCTTCGCCGTAGCCGGCCGTGCCGCTGGCCAGGAAGACCGGGTTCGGGAACACGACACCGGCGATTTCGACCGAGAGATCCGGGGCGCGTCCGGAACCGCCGGAGCGGAGCAGGCCGTCCGCCGAACCTGGAACGCTCCCCATATCGGTTGGAACCTATCATATAATCGGAAGCCGATGGCATCGAAGACCCGCGCCCTTTTGTTCGACGCCGACGCGATGGGGGATCTTCTGCAGTCGATGGCGTCGCGCATCCTCGAATCCCATCCGGACCTTCCGATTATTCTGATCGGCATCGAGCGTCGGGGCGTCCCGTTGGCGCGGCGACTGGCGGAGATCATGACGAGCCGGGGCGTCCGGGTCGATGTCGGCACGCTGGACATCAACCTCTACCGTGACGACCTGACCATGGTGGCCTCTCAGCCGATTGTTCGGAAGACTGACCAACCGAGGGACATCAACGGTCGCGACGTCGTTCTCGTTGACGACGTGCTTTACACGGGCCGGACGGTCCGGGCGGCCCTGGAGGCCCTGAACGACTACGGCCGGGCGCGAAGGATTCAGCTCGCGGTGGTCATCGACCGCGGCTTGCGGGAGTTGCCGATCCAACCCGATTTCGTGGGCCGAAGCCTGGAGACCACGGCCGATGAAATCGTCCATGTCCGCGTCTCCGAAATCGACGGCGAGGATGGGGGCTGGATGGAGACCGAATCGACCTGACCATGTCGAAGGAGGACCTGCTCGGCACCGAAGGGATGTCGGCCGAAGAGATCGTCGCGATCCTGGACTCGGCCGAGGCTTTCCGCGAAATTGCCGATAGGCCCATCAAGAAAGTGCCCGCGCTCCGCGGGAAGACCGTCGTCAACCTGTTCTTCGAATCGTCCACGCGAACACGGACCTCGTTCGAGGTCGCGGGCAAGTGGCTCTCCGCCGACGTGATCAACGTTTCGGCGTCGGGCAGCAGCGTCTCCAAGGGGGAGTCGCTGCTGGACATGGCCCGGACGCTCGACGCCATGTCGCCGGACTGCATCGTGATCCGGCACTCGGCATCGGGCGTGCCGCACTGGATCGCCCGGCACTCCAACGCCTCGGTCGTCAATGCCGGCGACGGCGCGCACGAACATCCGACGCAGGCCCTGTCCGACGCGTTCACGATCCGGCAACACAAGGGCCGGTTCGAAGGACTGAAGGTCGCCATCGTGGGCGACATCCTTCACAGCCGGGTGGCCCGCTCGAACGTACACGTGCTGACGGCGTTGGGTTCCCGCGTCTGGCTCTGCGCCCCCCCGACGCTGATTCCGCCTGCGATCCAAACGCTCGCCCGAAGCGGGGGCGCGTGCCTCAACGTGACCCATTCGATGGACGAGGCGGTCGCTGACGCCGACGTCGTGATGATGCTGCGAGTCCAGTTCGAACGCATGAACGAGTCCTTCTTCCCTTCGACGCGGGAGTACGCTCGCCTGTTCGGTCTCACGCCGAAGCGAGTCCGGTGCGCGAGACCCGATGTGGCCGTCATGCATCCCGGTCCGATCAACCGCGGGATCGAAATCGACGACACGGTCGCCGACGCGACCTGCTCGCTGATCCTGGATCAGGTGGCATCCGGCGTCGCGGTGCGGATGGCGGTGCTCT
>JAJEDW010000080.1 GCA_022821265.1 Acidobacteriota bacterium | reverse complement strand
TGGGCGTGATCGTTCTGGGCGGTCTGAACGTCCAGCAGAAGCGGGAGTGGATCGCGCCGGACGACGGCGTGTCGTGGCTCGAAACGGCTCCGGGTCGTGTCGAGGCCATGCTGGTGTGGACAGATGGACCGGCCGACCGCGCCGGTGTGGAGCCGGGGGATGTCCTGGTCCGGATCGCGGGTGTCGAGATCGAGAACGACCTGCACGTGACCCGGGTGCTCTACGATCTCGGCGCTTGGGCGCAGGCGCCCTACGAGCTGGACCGCGCCGGCGCCGCCGTCGACACGACGGTCGTGGTGTCTCCCCAGCCGGAGCGGTTCCGGCGGCAATACCCCTACCTCGAGGTCATCGGGATCCTCTACCTGCTGATCGGCCTGCTTGTTGCGACCAAGCGGTGGGGGGCGCCGCACACGACGCACTTCTATTTCGTCTGCCTGCTCTCGTTCGTCTTCTATGTATTTCACAGCACGGGCGAACTCGACGAGTTCGACTGGACCATCTACTGGTCGAATCTTGCCGCGACGGTCTTTCTCCCGCCGATGTTCATGCATTTCTGCCTGGAGTTTCCGCGGCGCGATCCGCGCGTGGAACGGTACCGGTTCCTGCTGCCCGTGATCTACCTGCCCGGGACGCTGCTCATGCTGGCGGGGATTCTCTTCGTGACGGGGTCGCTGACGGCGCTTCCTTCCAGCCGCCTGTTGCGGGACCTGCTCGACAGCCTGAACGTGATTCACTTCGGGCTGCTCTTCGTGTTGAGCGCGGGCGTTCTGTTGCACACGTACCGGCGCGTGCGCGAGCCGCAGGTACGGCAGCAGATGAAGTGGGTGACGCGCGGCGCCGTCGTGGCCGTCGTGCCCTACTTCCTCTTCGAGTCCACGCCGCGCGCGTTCGGACTCGTCGGGGTCGTCCCGCCGGAAATCGCCGACGCCAGCGTCCTGCCGCTTGTCTTCATCCCGATTTCGTTCGGCTGGGCGATCCACCGCTACCGGCTCATGGACGTCGACGTCCTGTTCAAGCGCGGCGCGGCCTACACGTTGGCGACATTGATGGTGATCGGCCTCTACGTGACGGCGGCCGTGCTCGTCGGTGAGCTGTTCGGCCAGGGCCTGCCCGAGGAGTTGGGGGTGGGCGGGCAAATCGTGGCGACCATCGTCGCCGCGCTGTTGTTCGCTCCGACGAAGGACCGCATCCAGATATGGCTGGACAAGTTCTTCTACAAGGACCGTTACAACCTGCGGCTGACGGTGACCGACTTCGGGCGCCGGCTCGGCTCGGAGTTCGATCTGGACAAGGTTCTGGACCGCATCGTCGAACGCCTGTCCGGGTCGCTGCTGGTCGGGCAGATGGCGGTTCTGCTCGAGGATCCCAACGACCCCTCGCGTTTCGTCCTCGCGCGGTCGCGGAATCTCGATATTCCTCCGGGCACCGTGTTCCCGTTCCTGAAGAAGGACATCGATCAGCCCTACGTCATCGCCGACACCGCGTCGGCTGAAGAAACAGGCGTGAACTATTTCGTTCCGTGCCGCGTGAAGGACCGCGTGATCGCGTATCTGGGAATGGGGCCGACCGAGGATGGCGGGTACCTGACCAGCGAGGATCTGGAGTTGCTCGAGGGCATCTCCGAGTACGTCGGGATCGCCGTGGAGAATGCGAAGCTGGTCCAGTCACTCGAGGACAAGGCCACGCAGTACGAATCGCTCAAGGACTTCAACGAGAACATCATCGAGTCGATCAGCGTCGGTGTCATGGTGGAGATCGGCGGGAAGGTGGCGGGCTGGAATCGGGCTCTGGAGGAGCTGACCGGCCGCCGGCGCGGCGAAATGATCGGAAAGGCGATCTCGGACATCATTCCCGGGCAATCCCTGGAACGCCTCCGCGAGGAGCGGCACCTCTACAAGCATCCGTGGGAGAGCCGCGTGGTGAATTTCTCGGCGACGCCGTTGGTGGACAAGGAAGGCCGGACGACGGGCCGGCTGATCATCGTCGACGACATGACCGAGAGGGTTCGGCTCGAAGATCAGATCGTCGAGAGCGACAAGCTCACGTCGATGGGCCTGCTCGCGGCCGGAGTGGCTCATGAGGTCAACACGCCGCTGGCGGTGATATCCAGCCACTCGCAATTGCTCCGGAAGGAATTGCCCGCCGAGGACACGCGCCGGGCCGTGTTGGACAAGATCATCAATCAGACGTTCCGCGCCTCCGAGATCGTGAACAACCTGTTGAGTTTCTCCCGGACGAACCCGACCGAGCTCGTCGAGCTGGACCTGCACCGGACGATCCGGGAGACATTGTCGCTGCTGGATCACACCCTGAAGGCCGGCGGCGTCCGGGTGGAAACGGATTTCGCGGCGGAAACGCCGATGTCGTTCGGCAACGAGGGCAAGCTGCAGCAGGTCTTCCTGAACCTGTTCCTGAATGCGCGCGACGCCATGCCCCGCGGCGGCGTTCTCGGCGTGCGTACCGAGAGCGACGACTCGAAGCTGCGGATATGGATCGAGGACAACGGCTTGGGTATCGCCGCCGGAAACATCAAGAAGATCTACGATCCCTTCTTCACCACCAAGGAGGTCGGCAAGGGAACGGGGTTGGGCCTGTCGGTCTCCTACGGCATCGTCCAGGAACACGGCGGCAGCATCGGAGTCGAAAGCGCGCCGAACCAGGGCGCGACGTTCCGGCTGGAGTTGCCGCTGGCCAGGAAGCCGGCGAATGTCTAGTGTGGTGTCCCACAAGTTCATGACATGGTTCCAATGGGCCTGTTTGCCTGAACTGACGCCGCGGCTCGCGCCGCGTTGTCCACCCGCGGCGCGGACGCCGCGGGTCCAGTTGAGCATATGACAATGGTCTCAGTGACTTACAGGTCTGAGCATCGCCCCCATCATCGGGAACGACCGAACCCGCGGGCGATGGTCTGGCCGAATGACCGCCCCCGACTTTGGCAACGCATTTATGGGACAGGACACTAGCAAGGCGCAGGACGCGGCCAACCCGCGAGTGTTGGTCGTCGACGATGAAGCGGAGATTCGGGACAGCCTGGAACTGCTCCTGGAATCCGAAGGCTTCGCCGTCGACGCCGTAGCGGACGGCGAAGGCGGCCTGGCGAAGGTCGAAAGCGACCTCTACGACTTGGTTCTGCTGGATCTCATGCTCCCGGGCCGTTCCGGCCTGGAAGTCCAGAAGGCCATCAAGACGGTCGATCCGACGCTGCCGGTCGTGATCATCACGGCCATGGCCGTGATCGAAACGGCCGTCGAGGCCATACGCGACGGCGCCTACGACTACGTGACCAAGCCGTGGAACAACGACAAGCTCATCGCGATCGTCAAGAACGCGACCCGGCAGCGGAAGCTCCACCGCGAGAACCTGCAACTGCGGCGGGCGCTCAACGAACGGTTCGGCGACAGCAACATCGTTGGCAAGAGCGAGAGCATGCTCCGTCTTCTGGACCTGGTGGGTCAAGTGGCGGCCAGCCGGAGCACGGTGTTGATCCAGGGGGAGAGCGGGACGGGAAAGGAGCTGATCGCCAAGGCCATCCACTTGAAGAGCCCGCGCTCGGCGCGGCCCTTCGTTCCGGTCAACAGCGGGAGCCTGCCCCTGGACCTGCTCGACAGCATTCTGTTCGGTCATGTCAAGGGCGCGTTCACGAGCGCCGTCGCGTCCACCAAGGGCCTGTTCGAGGTGGCCGATCAGGGCACGATCTTTTTCGACGAGATCGGAACGATCGGCGCGGACACGCAGGCCAAGCTCCTGCGGGTCATTCAGGAGCGGGAGTTCATGCGCCTGGGCGGGACCCGGACGATCAAGGTGGACACGCGGATCATAGCGGCGACGAACGCCGACCTGAAGACGCTGGTCGAAGAGGGAGCGTTCCGCGAGGATCTGTTCTATCGGCTGAACGTGATCAACCTCGACGTGCCGCCGCTCCGGGAACGGCGGGAGGACATCCCGTTGCTGGTGGAACACTTCACGCGCCAGTACTGCCGGGAGAACGGCCGCGGGCCGCACGCGTTCGGCCCGGAAGCGATGAAGGTCCTCATGGATCATCCGTGGCCCGGCAATGTGCGCGAGCTCGAAAACGCCGTCGAGCGCGCCGTCGTTCTGGCCGATTCCGAAGTCATCGGCCGAGACCTGCTTCCCGCGCACATCACGCGTCCAGCCGCCCGGTTCACATCGCCGCGTTCCCTGGATCTCGATCCGGCCAGCTCGTTGTCGGACATCGTGGACGCTTTCGAGCGCCGGGTCATCCTGGAACGGCTCGAACAGACCGGGTGGAGCCAGACCGAAGCCGCCGAGAGTTTCCACATCCCGCTGTCGACACTCAACCAGAAGATCAAGCGCCACGGCCTGGCGCGCCCGAAGAAGCGCGAGAAGTCCCCGGCGTGATCCACGCGCCCGTCATCGGCGGCGGGTCTTGTGCAACCGCCGGCCCCGCATCCTGTTATCCTTCGTCCCGATGACTGCGGAGTTCTTTGGCGGGATTCGCCGCCGCGCCGCGGCCCGGGCCCGGCGGATC
This sequence comes from Acidobacteriota bacterium, assembly GCA_022821265.1. Lineage (GTDB taxonomy): Bacteria > Acidobacteriota > Terriglobia > 20CM-2-55-15 > 20CM-2-55-15 > JAJEDW01. The sequence continues at coordinate 17,770 of JAJEDW010000080.1, read as the reverse complement.
GTCTTCACGCACGCGTTCGAGGGCGGCGTCCTGGCCGGGGTCGGCGTCATACTTCGCGAGAAAGTCGCCGTGCCCGTGCTGCTGGGAAGCGCCGAGGCGCTGGCCGCGGCGGCGAGCGCGCAGGGCGTGTCGCTCTCGGGGGCGGACATGGTGTCGTGCGATGCCGAAACCGTCGAGCGTTACGTCGGCCCGGCGCTGACGCGTTGGGCGCCGGCCGGTGTCGGCGAAGCCGAGGCGCGCCGCCGGCTCGGCCGACCCCGTGATCTGGCGGTGGCCATCATCGAGTCCGGCGAAGCCGATGGCGCCGTTTCCGTCCCGGACCCGGACGCGGAGGCTCGAGCCGGGAGCTTCGTCGTCGCCGAAGGCGCCGCCGCCGGGCGCCTGGTCGTCGAACCGGCCGCGGCCGGCGAAGTCTCGCCGCTCGATCTGGCGCGGAGCGCGCTGACGGGAGCGGCGACGTTCCGCCGGCTGTTCGACGCCGAGCCGCACGTCGCGTTCCTGTCGCTCGGCCCCGCGGCGTCCCTGGCCGTGCGTGACCGGTATCGGAGCGCCGAAGAACGCCTCGAGGAGACCGTCTGGAGCGCCAGCCAGACCGTGCGCGCCCGGGACGAGGCGCTCCAGGTCGAAACCCGGACCCGGACGGCGTGGACGCTCCCCGACAAACGGCCGAATGTCCTGGTCCTGGCCAACCGCGAGGCCGGCGATCTGGCCCACAGGATCGGACAGGTCTTTCCGGCGTCCCGTGTCCTGGGCCCGATCGCGCACGCCGGCGGCGCGCCGGTCAACATCGTGTCGGCGGACGCTTCCGTGGACGATATCGTGGATACGACGGCGGTGACGTGCCTGACGGCGGGCGTCGGCGCCGGGTGAGGTCAGTCCTCGGACCGGCGCCGGCCCTTCTTCCGGCTCCTCTTGCGGGCCAGGGCCTGCTTGATGCGTTTCTTCTCGCCGGGTTTGAGGTAGAAGGAGTGCTTCTTGACTTCCTTGATGATATCTTCCTGCTGAACCTTTCGCTTGAAGCGCCGGAGCGCGTTCTCGATCGATTCCCCCTCTTGAACTCGTACTTCAGCCACGAACGACACACCTCCCCTCGGCTGCGGAAAGCAGGCGGAAATTATCCCGCGCCGGCCGATCGAAAGTCAATTCGGGGCTGAACGGATGGAACCGCGATTCTGGCTGCAGAAGTGGGAGTCGGGCCAAACCGGGTTCCACCAGCAGGCCGTCAACGAGGCGCTGACAACATGCTGGCCCGCCGTCGAGGCGCCGGCCGGCGGGACGGTGCTGGCGCCGCTGTGCGGCAAGTCGCTGGACATGCGCTGGTTGGCGGAGCAGGGACACGCCATCGTCGGCGTCGAGTTGAGCCCCCTCGCCTGTGGGGCGTTCTTCGAGGCGATCGATCGCAGGCCGCGCGTTTCCAGCGCCGGGTCGTTCCGGGCCTGGGAAGCCGAACACTACCGGATTCTCCAGGGAGATTTCCTGAACGCCACGACAGCCGACGTGGGCCCGGTTTCGGCGTTCTACGATCGCGCGGCGCTGGTGGCGATGCCGCCCGATATGCAACGCGGGTACGTACGGCGCCTCCTGACCCTGCTTCCCACGGGCGCGACCGGGCTCGTCGTCTGCTTCGAGTATCCGCCGGAATCCATGCATGGCCCGCCTTTCTCGGTTACCGAGGCCCGGTTGCGCGAACTGCTCGGTGCGGACGGCCGGCTGCGGCGCTTGTCGAGCACCGTGATCCGGACCCGCGGCACGGCGTTGGAAGGGCGCGGGTTGGAGACGCTGACGGAGACGACCTACCGCGTGCAGGTCGCCGAATAGCCCATCCCGTCCGGATCTCGATCGGTTCCCTCGGGAACCGGCGACGGTGTATAGTATGTCGATATTTTTCGCATATTTTTGATGTCGCCATGAGCATATATACCCGTCTCATCCGCGCGCCCGCGCAGAGTTTCTTTCTCTTCGGCATGCGAGGCGTGGGAAAGAGTACCTGGATACGCGGTGCGTTGCCGGATGCCCTGGTGATCGATCTGCTGGATGAGCGTCTGTACCGCGACCTGCTGGCCGATCCGTCCCTTTTCCCGGAGATGCTGGGGGAATGCGCGGCCGGAGACTGGGTGGTGGTCGACGAGGTGCAGCGCCTCCCGGAGCTGCTCAACGAAGTGCATCGACTTATCGAGGATCGTCGGCTTCGCTTCGCCTTGCTCGGTTCCAGCGCCCGCAAGCTCAAGGCAGCCGGAACCAATCTGTTGGCGGGGCGCGCGCTCCGAAGGATGATGTATCCGATGACCGCCTGGGAACTCGGCGAGGACTTCGACCTGGAGCGCGTCTTGCGATTCGGGTCGCTTCCGTTGGTGTGGGCGAGCGCAGCCCCGGACGAGACGCTCGAAGCCTACGGCGAGTTGTACCTGCGCGAGGAAATACGGGCCGAGGCGCTGGTTCGGAATCTCCCGGGCTTCGTTCGCTTCCTTCCCGTCGCCGCGCTGATGAACGGTTCGGTCGTCAACGTTTCGGGATTGGCCCGAGAGGCCGGGGTGGCCCGCGCCACGGTGCATGGGTACCTCGAGATTCTGGAAGATACACTGCTGGCATATCGACTGCCCGCGTTCGAAACCCGCATGCGCGTACGCGAACGAAAACACCCGAAGCTGTATTGGGTGGACCCCGGCGTCGTTCGCGCCGTCAAGCGGCAGTTCGGCGTGCCCGTTGCCGAAGAGCGTGGCCCGTTGCTCGAGTCCTGGGCCGGCGCGACACTGCGCGCCCATGCTCAAGGCGGGGAGCTTTTCGATGAGATGTACTATTGGTCACCGCATCGTTCGCAAGCCGAAGTCGATTTCCTGTTGCGGCGCGGCTCCGAGTTTCTCGCCATCGAGGTCAAGGCCGCGTCCCGATACCACAGCGGCCTGCTGCGGGGGTTGCGGGCGCTGGATGGACTGGACGGGCTCGGACGGCGGCTGCTGGTGTATACCGGCGCGAGGAGTTTTCGATCCACCGACGGGATCGATGTGTGGCCGGCGCGCCGGTTCGCCCTCGAGACGGCGGCCGGGGCGCTGTGGCCGCGCTGAAGGCGATTGCCTCCACGGACTTCGATATGTCACGGTTGTTTCGGGGGATCCGACACCGCCCGTTCGGGTGAATCCGCCGCATCCCCGCGATATACTGCGCCTCTGTCATGGCCAAATGCCCCCTCTGCTCCCGGCGGTCGGCAAAGCGGCACTGCCCGGCCAAGGGCGTCAAGATCTGTCCCACCTGCTGCGGGACGCATCGCGAAGTCGAGATCGAATGCCCCAGCGATTGCACCTACCTGCGCGCCGGGCGGACCTATGACGAAGGCCGGCGGCGTTCGCCGCCGCCGCCGCAGCGGGAATTCGGCCCGCAGTTTCGACACCGTCATGCCGGCGTCATCGCCGTGCTGGCGCAGGCCATTCTGAGCGAGCGCGAGGATACCCCGTCGCTCTACGACAACGACGTGCGCGACGCCTTCGAGGCGCTGAAGGCCACCGCGAAGACGCGCGCTTCCGGGGTCTACTACGAGACGCTGCCCGAGGGGGGCGCCGCGTCGATGGGCCTGTACCGCCGGATCCAGGGCCTGATCGATCGGATGATGGAGCCCCAGGGCCCGGGCCGCGACGCGCTCCGGGCCGGGGATGTGCCGGACGTGCTGGACTTCATCTCGGTGTCCCTGGAACTGCATTCCGGAGGACGCCCGAAGAGTCGACAGTACCTGGATTGGCTGTCGTCGATCGCCCCGGCGCCGACGCCGGACGATCAGGGCGGACTCATCGTCCCGTGAATCCCGCGTCCCGTTCGGGCGTTCCACGGAAGCCGCTGGAGCCGGTGTCCCGGATCCTGGCGATCCGTTTCGCGCGGCTCGGCGACGTCGCCTTGCTGTTGCCGGCCCTGGTCCGTTTGCGCGCTATGTATCCCCGGGCCCGCCTCGCGTTGATGACGGGCGCACCCTGCGCCGACCTGGGGCGGTTGTGTCCGCAGGTCGATGACGTGATCGCCATCGACCGGTTGGGGATGCGCGACGGTCCCCGCCTCCGAGCCGTTCGCGACATCCTCTCCCTGGTCCGCAGGGTCCGGTCCCAACGATACGACCTGGTCATCGACTTCCACAGCTTCAGGGAAACGAACCTCCTGGCCTGGCTCTCGGGCGCGCGCTTCCGGATGGGCCTCAAGCGGTCCGACCGGGCGTACCTGCCCTTCTGCTTCAACCAGGAGCCGGTATTGGAGGACAAGAGCCTTCACGTTTCCGAGATGTTCTCCAGAGTCGTCGGCGGCCTGCCCGGAGCCGTTCCGTGGTCCCGGCCGTTGGCCGGCCGTTGGCTGGCCGTGCCGGCCGGCATGGCCGAGGATTTTCGGCGCCGGCATTTCGGGACGCCGCTGCCGGCGCCCATCGTGGCGATGTACGTCGGCGCGTCCGTGGAGAGTCGTCGCTGGGAGCCGTCCCGATTCGCCTCCGTCGCGGACCACGCGGCGTCGAAGTGGGGCGCGACGGCCGTGATCTTGACGGGAACGGCGCCCGAAGAGGAAGCGATCGGACGCCGGGTCGTCGAAACCGTTGCCGTGCGCGAACGCGTGCGCGTGCTCGGGGGGCTGGGAATAGCCGAGTTGGCGGCCGCGATCGGGCATTGCAGCTTGCTGGTCAGCAACGATACGGGGCCGATGCATCTCGGTCCGCTGATGGGCGTGCCCACGCTGGGGATTTTCAGCCGGAGCCTTCCCGATCACTACCGCCCGATCGGCGCCCGCGACCGCTGCATCAAGAAAGACACCATCCACGATGTGACCGTGGACGAGGTGATCGCGACGATGGAGGAGATGTGGCGTTCGGGGCCGCCCACCGAATCGCGCGAGGTCTTCGGGTCGGACCGATTCTCCAGTTCGAGCCGATGAGGCGGCCCCGGAAAGGTCACGCGTTCGGATCGTCGATCCGGATCTTCAGAGACTTCAGGAACTTCATGTCCTGAGCATTAACCTTGAGCTGGACCTCGGATCCCTCATCGCGCGGCGCGTCCTCGCCGTCGGCGCTCTCGGCCGCGGGTCCGCGCCTGTTGAGGCCGATGGTGGCCTCCAGCACGAGCAGCACGTCGTAGCCCGCATCCTTGACGTTCTGGATCGCGGCGCCGATCTCCTCCGAACCGGACAGGGCGTCCTGGATCGTCGCGCCCAGCTCGCGCATCAGTTTCTTCAGGTTCTGGTCCAGTTCCACGACGCCCCCCGGCGCGGGCACATGCCGAGGCGGATCCCTTCGGCGTATGGGAACCATGACGGCAGGCCCACTAATGATAGCGGTTGGGCGCACCCTGTCAAGAACGCGCCGCGCGCCCGCGCCACGGGCTTTTGGTCCCCTTTCGGCGATTTCGGATCGCGGCCCGCGGCGGCGCCCGGTACACTGTAACCGGCCCGGTTCCATCGGCCAGCGTCGGTGCGATGATCGAGAGAGTCAGAACCTCGTTCAGGGACACGTTCCGGACTCTACGCACGTTGGTGCTGGAGGTCATCGGCGGATTCTTTCTCGCCCTGGCCGTGGTCGGAGCCGTCGACGGCGTTCAGAACTACCGAAGGTACGTCGACGGCGTGGACGGCGCCTTGTGGCGCGTCGTTCTGGACGGGATCTTCTTCGTGTCGATGCTGGGATTCGGCCTTCACAGTTTCTGGCGGTCCCGGAAGATCCGGAGATAGGTCGGGAGGGAGATTGAGCATCGGGAAGCGGCGCCGGCCGCATCGACGGTTCCGATGGCGTTCGTGGACGCCCGGCGTCCGGGTGGCGCCGGCATGAGTCCCATGCCGCCGGAGCCGCGCTTTCGAACGGGCTCGGGGATTCCCGTCAAGGCCGTCTACACGGCGGCGGACGGCGGCTCCGACCATGACGCGGCCCTGGGCGAACCCGGCGAGTATCCCTACACGCGCGGCGTCCGGCCCGGGATGTACCGCGACCGGCTGTGGACCATGCGCCAGTATGCCGGGTTCGGTTCCGCCGAAGACGCGAACGCCCGTTTCCGATACCTGATCGCCAACGGTCAGACCGGGCTCTCGGTGGCCTTCGATCTACCGACCCAGTTGGGTCTCGATTCGGATCATCCGCTGGCAGAGGGCGAAGTCGGCCGCGTCGGCGTCGCCATCGACACGATCGACGACATGGAACGCCTGTTCGAGGGGATACCCATCGACCGGGTGTCGACGTCGATGACGATCAACGCAACCGCGCCGATCCTCCTGGCAATGGTCCAGGTCGCCGCCGAGCGGCGGGGCGTCGGCGCCGCCGACCTCCGCGGCACTGTCCAGAACGACATCCTCAAGGAATACATCGCCCGCGGCACCTACATCTATCCGCCCCGGCCATCGATGCGGCTCGTGACCGACGTGGTCGAGTATTGTCGCCGGGCGCTGCCGCGCTGGATGGCCGTGTCGGTCAGCGGTTACCACATGCGTGAGGCGGGGGCCACCGCCGTGCAGGAGCTGGCGTTCACGATCGCCGACGCGATCGCCTACGGCGAGAGCGCCGTGTCGCGTGGGCTGGACTTCGACGAGTTCGCGCCGCAATTCTCGTTCTTCTTCGCCGTGCACAACGATTTCCTCGAGGAGATCGCCAAGTTCCGCGCCGCCAGGCGGATCTGGGCGCGCCTGGCCCGCGAACGCTTTGGAGCGCGGGATGCGCGGTCCATGCAGCTCCGGTTTCACGCCCAGACCGCCGGCTCGACGCTGACCGCGCAGTTCCCCGACGCCAACGTCGTCCGCGTGGCGTTGCAGGCCGTGGCCGCCGTCCTGGGGGGCGCGCAGTCCGTGCACACCAACTCCAAGGACGAGGCGCTGGCCATCCCGCATGACGACGCCGTTCGGCTCGCGTTGCGGACACAGCAGATCATCGCGTTCGAGTCGGGGATCGCGGCCACGACCGATCCGGCCGGAGGCTCGTTCGCGGTCGAGGCGTTGACCGACCGTCTGGAGGCGCTCACGCTCGAGTATCTGGAGCGCATCGAGGCGCTGGGGGGCATGGTCGAAGCGGTGGAGAGCGGGTTCGCGCAGAAAGAGATCCAGGAAGCCGCCTATGCCTACCAGCGTTCCATCGAGAACGGGGAACGCGGCGTGGTCGGCGTCAACCGGTATGTGTCGAGCGCGGACGGGAACGCGGCTCATCGAATATCGATTCACCGGCCGGACACGGCGTCGGCGGCGCGGCAGATCGATGGCCTGTCGAAGGCCCGGGCCGGCCGGGATTCCGCCGGGGTCCGTCGCAGCCTGGCCGCGCTGGAGTCCGCCGCGCGCGGGGAAGCCAACCTGATGCCGGCCATCGTCGAAGCCGTGCGCATGCGGGCCTCGGTCGGAGAGATCGCCGACGCGTTGCGGAACGTCTTCGGTGAACACCGGGAAGCGGTGACCGTCTAGGCGACGGCGGCCTCCGGGGCCGCGGCGATCGCAGCTCGGCCGTTCCGATGAAATTCGAACTCCTCAAGACGGACCCCGGCAGTCGGGCGCGCCGCGGGCGGCTTCACCTGGCTCACGGAACGGTTGAGACGCCCGTGTTCATGCCCGTGGGGACCCGGGCGACGGTCAAGGCCATGATGCCGGACCAACTGTCGGCGATGGGCGCGGAGTTGATCCTCGCCAACGCGTATCACCTGTTCGTACGCCCGGGCCACGAGTTGATCCGAGGCCTGGGCGGACTGCACCGTTTCATGGCCTGGGACCGGCCGATCCTGACCGACAGCGGCGGGTACCAGGTCTACAGCCTGAGCGGCCTGCGCCGGATCGACGACGACGGCGTGTCGTTCCGTTCGCACCTGGACGGATCGCCGCTGTTCCTGAGCCCGGAAGTCGCCGTCGACGTCCAGGCGGCGCTGGGGTCCGATGTCGTCATGGTCCTGGACGACTGTCTGGGGTATCCGGCGACGCCGGCCGACGCCGCGCGTTCGATGCGCCGGTCGATGGATTGGGCCGTCCGCAGCCGGGCCCGGTTCGACGGCGCGGCGTCCGACGGGCAGGCGCTGTTCGGGATCGTCCAGGGATCGGTCTTCCCGGACCTCCGGCGCGAAAGCGCCCAGCGTCTGCGCGACGTCGGGTTCGACGGCTACGCCGTCGGAGGTCTCGGCGTCGGCGATCCCGTCGAGACGATGTACGATCTCGTCGAAGCCCAGGATCCATGGTTGCCGGCGGAGTGTCCACGCTACCTCATGGGGGTCGGCACGCCGCGCGACCTGATCGAGTGCGTGGCCCGCGGCGTCGACATGTTCGATTGCGTGATGCCGACGCGCCACGCGCGGAACGGGTGGTTGTTCACCCGAACCGGGCATATCGTGATCCGACACGCCGCATACCGGGCGGACGACGGCCCGATCGACGTCGACTGCGCGTGTCCGGTCTGCGCCCGGTACAGCCGCGCCTACTTGCGCCACCTGTTCCTTTCCAAAGAGGTCCTTTCCCCGGTTCTCAACACGTTGCACAACCTCTTTTTCTACCTTGACACCATGCGGCGTATACGACACGCTATTGAATTTGAAAGGTTTAACGAGTTGTTGACCTGGGCGCGCAGTTCCGGGGCCGCGTAGCGCCCGGATGCGCCGCCGGTTCCATTCTTCTCCAGCGTTTCATATCGCCACCATCCCCCAAGCACCGGAGGTCACAGAGTGCTCCTGCTGCAACAAGCGCCGCAACCGCAAGGCTTCGTGAGCTTCCTGCCCATCATCCTGGTCATCGCGATTTTCTACCTGATCGTGTTCATGCCCGCCCGAAGGCGGCAGAAGAAGCTGCAGGAGATGATCGACAACCTGAAGACCGGGGACCGGGTCATCACCACGGGTGGTATCTTCGGAACCGTCGTCGCGTTGAGGGGCGACCGGCTGCAGTTGCGCATCGCCGAGAACGTCAAGATCGACGTCTCGAGAAACGCCGTCGCGTCCAAGCAGCAACCCGAGCACGAGTAACGCAGATGTCCAAGCGCATTCGAAACCGGATTCTCCTGACGCTGGCCGTCGCCGCCGCGTCCATCATGCTTTTCGCGGGTTTCCCGCCGAGCCTGGACAACGTGCGGGAACGGATTCGGCTGGGACTGGATCTTCAAGGCGGCGCCCATATCGTCATGGGCGTCGTGACCGACGACGCGATCCGCGCCGAGACCGATGCCGCCGTCGAACGCATGGAGGCGCTGCTCGACGACGACGGGATCACCTACCGCCAGGGGACCCGCGTCGAAGACGGCCGGTTCCGGTTTGTCGGCGTGGACCCCGCCCGGGACGCGGACTTCCGGCAGTTGATGACCAACCAGTTTCCGGATTGGCGCATCGACTCCACGGATGGCGATGTGCCGAACACGTACGTGCTGCAGCTCGACCTGGCGGCCGAAATCGTCTACCGCGATCAGTCGGTGACGCAGGCGATGCAGACGATCCGGAACCGGATCGACGAACTCGGCGTCACCGAACCCGTCATCCAGGAGCACGGCGGCCCGGGCGACTACGAGATCCTGGTGCAGTTGCCCGCCGTCCAGGATCCGGCGCGCGTTCGCAACATCATGCAGTCGACGGCGCTGCTCGAGCTCAAGCTGGTGGTGCCGGGCGGCGGGCCGTTCGCGAGCCGGCAGGAGGCGCTCAACGCCCTCGGAGGCACAGTGCCGCTGGACGTCGAGCTGGTCCAATCCGCCGAGGACGACATCATCGCACTCGGCGGCGAGGCGTGGTACGCGGTCGAACGCACCGCCGCGATCACGGGCCGGGATCTGAGCAACGCGTCCGTGGGGCGGGATCTCAACGGACGCCCCAACGTTCGGTTCAACTTGACCCGGGACGGTTCGCAGCGGTTCGGGACCGTGACGGCGGCGAGCGTCGGCCGGCAGTTGGCCATCGTTCTCGACAACCGCATCCAATCGGCTCCCGTCATCAACGACGTCATCACGAGCCAGGGCGAAATCACGGGCGGGACGGGCGGCTTCACGCTTCAGGAGGCCAGCGACCTGGCGCTGGTCCTGCGTTCGGGCGCGATGCCGGCGTCCCTGGAATATCTGGAAGAGCGCGTGGTGGGTGCGTCCCTGGGCGAGGATTCGATTCGGCAGGGCGTGCTGGCGGGCGTTGTCTCGCTTGTGGTCGTCCTGTTGTTCATGCTCGTCTACTACAAGCTGTCCGGCGTCAACGCGGCCGTCGCCATGGTGCTGAACATCCTGATCCTGTTCGGGGCGCTGGCCTACTTCGAGGCCGTGCTGACGCTGCCCGGCATTGCCGGCATCATCCTGACCATCTGCGTCGGGATCGATTCCAACATCCTGATCTTCGAGCGCATTCGCGAGGAGCTGCGCGCCGGCAAGACGGCCGTCTCGTCCGTCGTGACCGGTTTCAACCGCGTCTTCGTCACGATCGTGGACACGCATTTGGCGGCCTTGATCTCGGCGATGTTCCTGTTCCTGTTCGGGTCGGGGCCCGTCAAGGGATTCGCCGTCACGCTCGTCATCGGCCTGACCGCGAACGTCTTCACGGCGGTGTTCGTGTCGCGCACGCTGTTCGAGTGGCTCCTCGGGCGCCGGGCCGAGGCGCCGACTCTCAGCATCTGATCCCGCGCATGTATCCAGTGAAACCAGTTTTCGGGAACATCTTGGAGTTCCCGGTGTCTTTCGAATTGCGGCGGCGCGGCAGGCGGTTCGATGCCATGCCGCCGCGCGTTGCAGAACACAGGAACACGTGAATGGTCGAGTTATTCCGAAACATTCAGTTCGACTGGCTGAACCGGCGCCGATTGTTCTTCGCATTGTCGGCCGCCCTGCTGTTGGCCGGGATGGGCTCGATCCTGGCCCAGGGCCTGCAGTACGGCGTGGACTTCGAGGCCGGTGCGATCGTGTACGTACGGTTCGATCAGCAGGTCCCGATCGAGGACATCCGCCAGGCTCTCCGGGCCGGAGCGGTTCCCGACGACGAGGTTCAGGAGCTCGGTGGCGCGGGGACGGGCTACAACGTGCTGATCCGGGTCGGAGAGAGCTTCGTCCAGGACGATCTGGGACGCGGCCGGGAGGCGATCACGGGGGCGCTCGGCGAGGTCTATCCGGGCCAGTTCGAGGTGGTCAACTCGGAGTCGGTCGGGCCGAAGGTCGGCGAGGACTTGCGCCGCCAGGCGGTCCTGGCCACGTTGTACGCGTTGGGGGGCATCCTGGCCTACATCGCGTTTCGATTCGAGTGGATCTACGGCGCGGCGGCCGTGTTCGCGGTGTTTCACGACACGCTGATCACGTTGGGGTTCTTCTCGATCTTCCGGCAGGAGATCAATCTCACCGTGATCGCCGCTCTGCTGACGCTGGTCGGATACTCGGTGAACGACACGATCGTCGTGTTCGACCGCGTTCGGGAAAACCTCAAGATCAGTCGAAGGATGACCTTGCTCCAGGTCCTGAACAAGAGCGTCAACCAGACGCTGAGCCGCACGGTCCTGACGTCGGGCTTGACGTTGGTGGCGGCCCTGGCGATGTTCTTCTTCGGCGGCGAGGTGATCAACAACTTCGCGTTCGCGCTGGTCGTGGGCGTGTTGATCGGGACGTATTCGTCGGTCGCCGTGGCGGCGCCGACAGTGTTGATTTACGAGAACTACCGGTTGCGTGCAAAGGCGCGCCTGATGGCCGCCGGCGAGGCTCGCGCCCGGTGACGAGACGGGCTCGGGAGGCCCGCGTTTCGGTCGGGTGATCGGGGGTTCCGGAGACGGGCAATTGTGGTTGACATGCCGTCGGAACGGTTGATATAAACACAACTCTTTTGCTCTTTTTGCGGAATGCAGATGCTCCGGGGCAGCCGATCGACGCCGATTTTGCGGTGCCTGTGCTCGACGATCGAGTCGATAGTTTCGGGAGGTAGATGCCGTTATGTTTGAAGACTCCATGCTTGAAGCAGGGCAGAAGAAGGTCGGGACGATGTTCATCTCGCTCGTCGTCCACGTCGTGTTGCTGGCTGTGCTGATCCTGATTCCGCTGGTCTACACCCAGGCATTGCCGACGCAGCAGTTGATGGCGATCCTTGTGACGCCGCCGCCGCCCCCCCCGCCGCCGCCGCCGCCGCCGGCTGAAGTGGCGCCGCCGCCGGAGGTCGTGGTGCAGGAAATCGTCGAGATCGATCCGACGGCAATGATCGCGCCGACCGAGATTCCGGACGAGGTCGCCCGGATCGTGGACGAAGCGCCGCGTCAGCAGGTCCGCGGAATCGTCGGCGGGACCTCGAGCAATCTGAGCGGCGTCCTCGGGGGCGTTCTGAAGTCGCAGTCCGCCGCGCCGCCGCCGCCGCCGCCGCCGCCGCCGCCGCCTCCTCCTCCTCCTCCCGCACCGGAGCGACTTCGCGTCAGCGCGGGCGTGACGGCCGGCAACCTGGTTTCACAGGTCCAACCGGAGTATCCGCCCCTGGCGCGTCAGGCGCGCATTCAGGGCGTGGTGATTCTGGAGGCGATCATCGGCACGGATGGCGCCATTCAGGATCTGCGCATCGTTACGGGGCACCCGCTTCTCGCGCCGGCCGCGCAAGAGGCCGTGCAGCAGTGGAGATACCGTCCGACCATGCTGAACAACGAGCCGGTCGAGGTGGTGACGACGATTACGGTAACCTTCTCGCTGAACTAGGAGCGGGAAACAAGGGCGTGTTGACTGTTTGAAGATCCAGACTCAGTTCGCAGGAGGAATTTGATCACATGTGGATGTACAAGCTTAACTACATGGCGATGCTGCTGTTGCAGGCGGAAGTCGGTTTCGACTGGCGCTCCATGTGGAACCAGATGGGGTTCCTGGCCAAGGCGGTGGTCGTCATTCTGGCGATCATGTCGGCGTGGTCCATCGGAGTGATGATCGACCGCTTTCTTTCGTATTCGAAGGCCCGGAAGCAGTCGCGCGAATTCGCGCCTGCGGTGGCGGGTTGCCTGAAAGAAGGCAAGATCGAGGAAGCGATCAGCGTCGCCGAGCAGAACAAGCACAGCCACCTCGCCAAGGTGGTCGAGGCCGGGCTGCAGGAATATCGCTCCCAGGGCTCCTCGGCTGAGTTGTCCGGGGGACAGATCGAGTCGTCCCGGCGCGCGTGCGAACGCGCCGAGGCGATCGTGAACGCGGAACTGAAGCGCGGCCTTTCGAGCCTGGCGACGATTGGCGCGACGGCGCCGTTCGTCGGACTGTTCGGGACGACGGTCGGCATCATCAACGCCTTCGAGAGCATGTCCAGCGAGCAGGCGTCGGGCTTGGCGGCCGTCGCCGGCGGAATCTCGGAAGCCCTGGTCGCCACCGCGTTCGGCCTGTTCGTGGCGGTGCCCGCGGTCTGGGCGTTCAACTCGTTCACCAACCGCGTCGAGTCCTTCCAGATCGAGATGACCAACTCGTCTTCCGAATTGATGGACTACTTCATCAAGAGGCAGGGAGGAAACTAGCCATGGCGATGACCGGCGGCGGAAACAAGGAAGGGGTCACATCGGACATCAACGTGACGCCGATGGCGGACGTGATGCTGGTGCTGCTGATCATTTTCATGGTGATCACGCCGATGCTCCAGAAAGGCGTGACGGTGGAGATGGCGCAGACCGACAATCCACGGGACATGGAGGAGGCCGAGGCCGAAGACTCCGTGCTGATCTCGGTGACGCGCGACAGCAAGTACTACCTGAACGCCGCCGAATACCAGATCGGCGAGATCGGCGAAGAAGTGAGCCGGCTCCTCGAAGGCAAGATCGAGCGCGTGGTCTACGTGAAGAGCGATTTCCGCGCGCGTTACGGCGACGTCGTCGCGGTGGTGAACGCCGTGCGGGGTTCCGCCGTCGATCAGGTCGGCCTGTTGACCGAGCGCCGCGACGCGATCAACTGACGGGAGGACGTATGGCCCGCAAGAAACCCGAAAAACTGGCGTCCAAGTCCGACATCAACATCACGCCGCTGATCGACGTGTTGCTGGTATTGCTGGTGATCTTCATGGTCATCACGCCGCTCACGCCCCGGGGGTTGGATACCGCCATCCCGCAGCCGCCTCCCCCCGGTTCGCCGCCGCCGCCGCCCGACGCCCTGGACAGGACCGTCGTGGTCTCGATCGACGGCAGCAACCGGATCATGATCAACCAGGATGCGACGGAGCTGCGGGACCTGGGTTCGCGCCTGCAGGACATCTTCAAGACGCGCAACGACCGCACCATCTTCGTCAACGCCGACCATGAGCTGCTGTTCAACGACGTCGCCACGGTGATCGACATCGCCAGGGGCGCTGGAGTGGACAAGGTCGGCCTGATGCCCGAGCAGATCGCGACAGCGGGCAACTAGGGCGCATCCGGAGGAACACGGACAGATGCATCAAAAGAAGAGCCTGCCGGTCCTTGTGGTCTTCTTGTCGCTGGGCCTGGTCGGCGGTTGCAACTGGTTCAATTCCAGGGACAACCTCAACCGGGGTGTCCAGGCCTACCAGGCATCGAACTACCCGCTGGCGGTCGAGCATTTCCAGGCCGCGCTGGAGTTCGACCCCGAGGTTCCGAACGCGGAGTTGTATCTGGGCCTGTCCTACGCGGGGCAGTATGTTCCGCAGATTCCCGACACCGAGAACTTCGCGGACCTGGCCATCGAGACCTATCTTTCGGTTCTCGAGAGGGAGCCCGACAACACGACCGCCATCGGCGGCCTGGCCGCCATCTACCAGAGTCGGCTCGACCTGGACAATGCGCGGTCCTACTATGAGCGCTGGGCCGAGGTGGACCCGGAGAACGCCACGGCCCACTACAGCGCGGGCAGCGTCAACTGGCACATCGTCAACCTCTCCAACCCGGAGTTGACTCTGGGCGACCCGTTGGCGGCCCTTCCGCTGACGGCTGAAGAGACAGCGATGAGCGAGGAGGAGCTGGAGGCCGCGATGGCGGCCGAGGACGACGATATCCGGGGGTTGGTCGAAGTCGGCCAGCAATCGCTGGATCGCGCGCTGGAGCTGGACGGGAACTACGAAGACGCGATGATCTTCAAGAACCTGCTCTATCGCGTGCTGGCCAACATGATCCCGGACGATACCGAAGACGAAGAAGCTTTGGCGAGGCGGGAAGAGTTCGTGGCTCTGGCCGACGAGTGGTTCGAAGAAGCCAACCAGGCGCGGATACGCAACCAGGAGGAAGCGGCTACGGAGTTCGGCGTCGTCGAGTAGCCGGGAACCGGTTCATGGGATCGAGGGCCACCCTTCGGGGTGGCTCTTTTGCGTTGCCCCGATTGACGGCGCGGTCAATCGGGGTTCGGCTTTTTCGCTACAATTGGGGCCAGGATGATTCGACTCGAACAAATCCTGGAGACCGTCCGCAGGCAACACCCGGAGGACGACCTCGAAATCATCCGCCGGGCGTACATCTTCTCGGCGAAAGAGCACAAGGGGCAGGTCCGTGCCTCGGGCGAGCCCTACCTGACCCACCCGCTCGAGGTGGCCAACGTCCTCGCGGAAATGAAGATGGACGCCGTCACCGTCAGCGTCGGCCTTCTCCACGACGTGGTCGAGGACACGCTCACCTCCGTCGAACGTCTCGAAGAGGTGTTCGGGTCGGAAGTTGCGCATATCGTCGACGCCTTGACGAAGATCAGCCAGATCCACTTCACGTCGAGGGAGCACAAGCAGGCCGAGAACTTCCGCAAGATGCTTCTGGCGATGAGCGATGATGTCCGCGTCATCATCGTCAAGCTCGCCGACCGTCTGCACAACATGCGGACCCTGCGGCACCTGAAGGCCGACCGGCGCGAAGCCATTGCCCGCGAGACCCTGGAAATCTATGCGCCGCTGGCGCATCGGCTCGGGATGGGAAAGGTGCGGGGCGAGCTGGAAGACGTCGCGTTCAGCTTCCTCGACACCGAGGCCTACACCAGCCTCAAGAAGGCCGTGGAGGAAAAGCGCAAGGTCAACGACGAGTTCCTGGCCGAGGTTCGGGCGCTGGTCGAGCAGAAGATGGCCGAACACCACATCCCGTGCCACACGGAGGCGCGAATCAAGCGGCTGTATTCGATCCATCACAAGCTCCGCCGGCAGCGAATTTCCCTGGACCAGGTCTACGACCTGCTGGCCGTCCGCATAGTTACGGACGACATCAAGAACTGCTACGCCGCGCTGGGCGTGATTCACAACACGTGGCGCCCGGTTCCCGGCCGCATCAAGGACTTCATCGCGATGCCGCGGCCCAACATGTACCAGTCGCTGCATACGTCGGTGATCGCCCACGGCCAGCCGTTCGAGATACAGATCCGCACCGAGGAAATGCATCGCGTGGCGGAGGAAGGAATCGCGGCGCACTGGAAGTACAAGGACGGCAAGCTGGTGGCCGACGACCGGGAGGACCAGCGCGTCTCCTGGTTGCGCCACCTGGTCGAGTGGCAGCAGGAGATGAAGGACCCGACGGATTTCCTCAACACGCTGAAGGTCGATCTGTATCCCGAGGAGGTCTACACGTTCACGCCGATGGGGAAGGTCGTGACGTTGCCGCGCGACGCCACGCCGGTGGACTTCGCCTACGCCATCCATACCGAGGTCGGGCATACCTGCGTGGGCGCCAAGGTCAACGGCCGGCTGTTTCCGCTGCGGACGAAGCTGTCGAACGGCGACATCGTGGAGATCGTCACGCAGACCGGACATCACCCGAGCCGGGATTGGCTCAACTTCGTCCGGACGTCGAGAGCGCGAAACAAGATTCGGCACTGGCTGACCGTGCAGGAACGGACCAAGTCGATCGAGCTGGGCCGGAAGTTCCTCGAGAAGGAAGCTCGGAAGTACAAGGTCGGCGCGAAGGCGCTCGTGGACGGCGACGGCCTGGCCGAAATCGCGCCGGAATACGGCTGCAGCAAGGTCGAGGACCTTTTGTCCGGCATCGGTTACGGGAAGATCTCCGCCCGCGGCGTTCTCGAGAAGGTCTATCCGGAGTTGACGAAGACGCCGGCGCCGCAGGGGTCCAAGCTGTCCGCCGTGGTCAAGCGCGTTCTCGGGTTCGGGGAGGACGTCACGGTCAAGGTCCGGGGCATGGACGATCTGCTCGTGTACCGCGCCAAGTGCTGCAACCCGATACGCGGGGAAGCGATCACAGGCTACGTGACTCGGGGCAAGGGGGTTGCGGTCCATTCCAAGGATTGCGCGAACGTGCAGAACCTGATGTACGAGGCCGACCGGAGGATCGACGTCGAATGGGCGGGCAAGCCGGCGGACAAGGAGACCTACTCGGTGAACCTGGCCATCAGCAGCGAGGACCGTCCCGGCATACTGGCGGCGATCTCCGCGGCCGTGTCGGGCGTTCAGGCCAATATCCTGGACATGTCCGCGCGGACCGACGACGAACGCGGAGTCATCGACATGACCGTGCAGATCCCCGACATGAAGCACCTGGAGAAGGTCATCGCGTCGGTCCGACGGCTCGACGGCGTGTTCGACGTCCACCGCACGGCCAGCGTTCCCGACATCCCGGTCGCGGACGCGACCAAGGTGGGAAGCGATGCCTAAGTCGGTCATCTCGACCGGGAACGCCCCCGCGGCGATCGGCCCCTACTCCCAGGCCATCCGCGCCGGCGATACGATTTTCGTGTCCGGCCAGATTCCGCTGGATCCCGTAACGGGGGCCCTGATCGAGGACGTGTCGATCCAGGCGCAGGCGCGCCGGTCGCTGGAGAACATCGCGGCCGTCCTGGGCGCCGCCGGTGCGTCGATGGATGATGTCGTCAAGGTCACGGTCTACCTGTCGGACATGGACGATTTCAAGGAAGTGAACGGCGTTTACGGTGAGTACTTCGGCGCGCGGCCCCCGGCGCGGGCCACGGTCGCCGTCCGGGGGCTGCCGCTCGGGGTCG
>JAJEDW010000171.1 GCA_022821265.1 Acidobacteriota bacterium | reverse complement strand
GGTCGCCGTCGGCCCGCGCGCGGACCTGGACGCCGCCGCCGGCGAATCCCTCCAGGTCGAAGGTCTCGCTCCAGGCGCCTCCGGACTCCAGGTCGGCCGTGCGCACGATTCGCTGCCCGCCGACGCCGGCCACCACGACGTCCGTCCTCTTGGCCGATGGGGAATAGTTGGCGACCTGGACATAGGCGCTGTAGCCGGACGGACTCGTTGGATCGTCGGCGATCTCGAATGCCGTGACACCGACGTTGTCGGCCGGTTCGAACACCGAGACCAGAGCGGCGTCGTCGGGCACGCCGGGCGTCGAGCGAACGCCGTCGGTGATGTAGAAGACGCGGGCGTCGGCCACCGGCACCTCCGGGAAACGCCCGTCCCCGGGGAACGGGCGCATCCGGGCGATCGCGCCGCGCACTTCGGCGGCATCGTCGGTCACGGGCGTTCGCACGAGCCCCGACGTGTCGGCGGCCATCACGCCGGCCGGGGATACGGTCTCCGCCAGGACGTCCTCGGCGGCCTCGACGGCCGCTTCCCACCGGGTGCGTCCCGAAGCCGTCAACGCGCGCATCGTTTCCGAGGTGTCCAGCACGAGGACCACGGGCCGCGGGCCGCCTTCGGCGGCGTCCAGCCAGGGCCGGCCGAGCGAAAGCGCGATCAGCAAGGCGATCGTGAGGGCCAGCAGGAGCGACAGCAGTCGGCGGAGCCGCTCGATCAGCGAATCGGCCGGTCCGGCGCGCAGCACCTTCTCCCAAAGCAGCGACGACCCGACGACGACCCGACGGTGGCGCAGCTTGAGGAAGAACAACGCGAGCACCGCGGCGGCGGTCGCCGCGGCCAATAGCGAGACCGCGAGCGGGGAAAGGCTCAGGAAGCTCATTTCAGGAACCGTCCCTGCCGGAAGACCTGCAGAATCAGGTCCTCGAACGGGAAGTCGGTCACGGTGCGCACGTAACCGAGCTGGTACTTGACCGAGTGCCGGCGGATGTCCTCGGAAAAGCGTTCCATCTCGCGGCGGTACGCCTCGATCAACGTCTGCGTCACCGTCAGGTCACGCGTCCGGAGCGTTTCGGAATCGACCATCTCGACCTGGCCGCGAAGCTCCGGATGCAGGTCTTCGTGCGCGGCGACCTGGACCAGGAAGACGTCATGCCGGTAGTACCGCAGCAGGTTCAGCCCGTACTCGTACCCGTTCGGCTCGAAGAAGTCGGAGATGACCACGGCCAGGCCCCGCCGCCGGCTTCCCGTCGTGAACATCTTGAACGCTTCGCGCCCGTGCGTCTGCCCGCCGGGGTCGATTTCGGACAGGAACTGGAACACCCGGAATATCTGGTTCCTTCCGCGCTGCGGCGCCAACTCGTTCCGAATGCCGTCGGCGTACGCGATCACCCGCACCCGGTCCAGGTTCGCAAGCCCGATATAGCAGAGCGCCGCGGCGACGCGCTTGGCGTACTCGAGCTTCGAGGGGTCCCCGTAGGACATGGACCGGCTGCAGTCGACGAAGAGATAGATCGGGAGGTCTTCCTCCTCTTCGTACAGGCGCAGCAGCAGACGGCCCAGACGCAGGTACGTCTTCCAGTCCAGGTGGCGGAAGTCGTCGCCGGGGACATAGCCGCGAAAGTCGGCGAACTCCAGCCCGGAGCCCAGTTTCCGCGCCCGGCGCTCGGCCTTGAATTGTCCGGAGAACCGTTTCGATACCAGCGCCAGGTATTCGAGCTTGCGCATGAACTGCTCGTCGAATCCCGCGACCGCCGTCCATGCCATGGCTCGCTACGGCCCCTTCGTATCCCGCAGGATCGCCTCGACGATCGAGTCGGTCTCGACCCTCTCGGCCTCGCCCTCGAAGTTGAGCAGGACCCGGTGGCGCAACACGGGCATCGCGACCGCCCGGACGTCCCCGGTGGAGACGTGGACGCGATTGTCCAGCAGCGCGCGTATCTTGGCCCCGATGACCAGGGCCTGGGCGCCGCGCGGGCTGGCGCCGTAACGGACATATTGCCGCGTGAGCGTGTGCGCCTCCTCGTGGCCGGGATGGGTCGCGAGCACGAGCCGGACGGCGTATTCCTGGATCGGCCGCGCGATCGGAATCGCGACGACGGTCTCGCGCATCGCCAGAATCTCCGCGCCGGTCAGAACCTGTTGCGGCTCGGGTTCCCGGACCTTCGTGGTCCGGTCGAGGATCGTGTGCATGCTCGACACGGTCGGATAGTCGACGTTCAACTTCATGAAGAAGCGGTCCAGTTGCGCCTCGGGCAGGGGATAGGTGCCTTCCATTTCCAGGGGATTCTGCGTGGCCAGGACGAAGAACGGGAGGTTCAGCCTGTAACTCTCCTTTCCGACGGTGACCGTCTTCTCCTGCATCGCCTCCAGCAGCGCGGACTGCGTCTTGGGCGTGGCCCGGTTGATCTCGTCGGCCAGAATGATGTTGGCGAAGATCGGCCCGGGCTGGAACTCCAGGTGCCGTTCGCCGTGACCGTCCTCCTGGATGACGTTGGTGCCGGTGATGTCGGCGGGCATGAGGTCCGGCGTGAACTGGATTCGCGAGAACTTCAGGTGCAGGGCGCCGCTGAGCGTCTGCACGAGCTTGGTCTTTCCCAGGCCGGGGACGCCCTCCAACAGGACGTGCCCGCGCGCGAGCACGCCCATCAGGATGCCGTCGATGATCTCGCCGGCGCCGACGATGACCTTGGAAACCTCGTCCTTGACGACATTGAACTGGTTCTGGAACCGTTCGATCCGCTCGTCGATCTGGGTCGTGCTCATACAGGATGCGCCGTTTCCGCTCAGTCGGAGTCGGGTTGGGGCCGGATGGCCCGGAAATAGTCACGGATCACGTTCTGGTATTCCCGCGGGATCCGCTCTCGGCTGAGGAGTTCCTGCTGCGCCGGCGTCAGCTCGGACGGGATGTCGCGATAGTCCAGGCTCGATCGTTCCTGGCGCGTGGCCTCGGGCTCGGGCGGCTGCTCCGGCTCCTCCATCTCCGGGTTCGAGGCGGCGAACGTCGCCAGCAGTTGGAGCTGAACGTCCAGGCTCGTCGGCGCCCCGGTCTTCTGCTCCGGCGAGAAGCCGATACCCGTCGGCGTGTCTCCCGTACCGGTGGGTTCGATGTTCTGGAGGTCTCCGGTGATCGCGGACGGCGGAATGTCCGATGCCGCGCCCTCGGGCGCCTCCCCCGGAACGAGCTGGGAGGATCCCTCTCCCGAGGCGGGCTGCTGACCGGCTCCCGGCATCCCGGCCTGGCCTTCCTGGGGAGCGCTGGCCGCCGCGTCTCCGGCGGCGGCATCGCCTTCACCCCCGGGATCACCTTCGCCGGGTGCGTTCTCGCCGTTCATTCCCGCCTCGCCCGCATCCTGCCGGCTCTCCTGCTGCCGGAGCGCTTCCCGAAGCGCCTCCATCTGCCGCGCGGCCTCGTTCTGCAGCCGCTGGCTCTCGACGCGGTCGGACAACTCGCCCAGCGATTCCGCGGCGTCCATCAGCGACTCCGAAGCCGCGGCCGCGTTTTCCTCCGCCAGCGCATCGGCCGCCGCCTCCAGGGCGGCCGCCAGTTCCTCGAGCCCGGCCCGCGCATCACGGGACGCCGTGTCGAGGGCCGCTTCGAGCGGCTCCGACGCGGGCGCGCCGCCTTCGAGTTCTTCGGCCACGCGCTGGAACTCCTCCGCACCGATCGGGAGGTCGTCCTCGGAGAGCGCCTCGCCGGCCGGCCGCGTCTCGTCCGCGCTCTGCAGGTCCTGGCCCATCTGCTCGAGGCCCTCGAGCAGGTTGTCGATGTCGAGGTTGCCCTCGTCCAGCAGGCTCTCGGCCTGGCGGGCCTGGTCCGCGGTCTGCTCCAACGGGAGGTCTTCGTCGCGCATGTCCTCGATGAGGCGCTGGAACTCCGTGATCGCCGGGTCCGGAGCGAGCGCGTCCGCCTGTTCCAGCAGCGCGTCGATGGCGTCCAACTGCGCCTGACGGTCCAGCGCCTCCAGGTCGGGGACCGGAGTGGAGAACAGCAGCGTGGGGGTGAACGGCGGCGGAGCGACGCTGAGCGCGGCCAGCAGGACCACACCTCCCGCGGCCACGTAGGAGCTTCGGGGAACGACGGCGGGGTACAGCGCTCGGACGTCCATGCGTCGCAGCCTCCGGGCCGCGCGCTGCACCTGCAGGTCGATCCACGGCGTCGTTCTGTCCTGTTGGACGAACCACCACGCGCTCAGGACCTCGTCGTCGAGCCGCGCCTTGCGGTCCAGATCGCTCGCCGTTGCCTGCAGGTCGCCGCGCCTTCGCACGGCCCGAACGATGACGACGGCCAGGGCGGCGAGCCAGCCCGTCCAGAAAACCCGTCCGGCGACGGGATCGAGCAGGACGAAGACGCCCACGAGCTCGAAAGCGACCGCCGCCAGCACGAAACGCGCCAACACGGAAGCCGCCCGGTCGATGAGCCGGTTCCGGACGATCCGGAAGCGCGCCTTCCCCAATACGTCGACTATGGTGTCCCGATCCGACATGGGCGGCTATGTTTCACGCGGCGCTCGGTTTTTCGCGGTTGCGGCGTCCATAACATACCCCAATGCGCCGCTTCTGGAAAAGTGTCGGGAGTCACTGGCGTGGGCCCACGCGTGGCCGGAGCCGCGCGTCAATCGTCCAGGGGCACCTGGTCCACCACCCGCAGGCCGTAACCCCGCAAGGCGACGAGCTTCCGCGGATGATTCGTGATGATCCGCATGGAGTGGATGTCCAGCGCGCCGAGGATCTGAATGCCGATCCCGTATTCCCGCTGCTCGCCGTTGAGCCCGATGGTCTCGTTGACGTCCACGCCGCGCTGGCCGTGGTAGTCCAGCTCGCCGAGCCCGGACGATTCCGAGACGCTGAAACCGCGGCCCGTCTGGTGCAGGTAGAGCAGGACACCGCGGCCTTCGGCGGCGAGCATCGCCAGCACCCGGTCGACCTGCTGTTGGCAGCGGCACCGCAGCGAACCGAACACGTCTCCGGTCAGGCAGTGGGAGTGGACGCGCACCAGCACGTTTTCACCGTTCCGGACGTCCCCGCGGACCAGCGCCACGTGCGTCTCCCGATCCACCGTGCTTTCGAACGCGATCATCTCGAATTCGCCGTGGCGCGTCGGCAGCGTGGTGGCGGCCACCTGGCGCACGAATTTCTCGGTCCGCAGGCGGTACTGGATCACGTCGGCGACGGTCACGATCTTCAGCCCGTGGTCGTCGGCGAAACGGGCCAGTTCGGGCGTTCGGGCCATGGTTCCGTCCGGGTTCATGATCTCGCAGATCACGGCGCTGGGATCGAAACCGGCGATGCGGGCCAGATCGACCGACGCCTCGGTCTGCCCGGCCCGGACCAGCACGCCCCCGTCGCGGGCGCGGAGCGGGAATATGTGGCCGGGCCGGGCCAGGTCCCCGGGCCTGGTGTCCGGGGCGATCGCGGTCCGGACCGTCTGTGCCCGGTCGGATGCGGAAATGCCTGTCGATACGTTGTCCAGCGCCTCGATCGAAACGCAGAACGCCGTGCCGTACTGGGACGTATTGGTCGGGTGCGGCACCATCAGGGGTATCTGCAGCGCGTCGAGGCGCTCGCCGGTCATCGACAGGCAGATCAGGCCGCGCCCGTGCGGGGCCATGAAGTTGACGGCCTCGGGCGTCACCGTCTCCGCGGCGATCATGAGGTCGCCTTCGTTCTCGCGGTCCTCGTCGTCGACGATGATGATGAAGCGGCCCTGGCGGAGCTCCGCGACGGCCTGCTCCACGCTGGCGAACATCAGGACGCCTCCCCGCGAAGCCGTTCGATATACGGTGTCACGAGCCGCTCCACGTACTTGGCCAGGACGTCGAACTCGAGGTTGACCGCGTCGCCGGGCCGGCGGTCCGCCAGGTTCGTGTGCTCCATGGTGTATGGGATGACGGCGATGGACACGGACTCGGCGCCCAACGCCGCGACCGTGAGGCTGACGCCGTCGACGGCGATCGACCCCTTCCAGACCAGGCGCGGCGCGGCGGCCGGGGGAACGGCGACCTCCAGGGTCCAGTCGTCGCCGGCCCGGTCGAAGCGGCGGATTCGGCCGATCCCGTCGACGTGTCCCTGTACTATGTGGCCGCCCAGGCGGCCGTCGGCGCGCAGCGGTCGCTCGAGGTTGACCTTGCGCCCCGGCCGCGCCGCCCCCAACGTGGTCCGATCCAGTGTCTCCCGGGACAGGTCCGCGGCGAAGCCGCCGTCGCGCACCTCGGTCGCCGTGATGCATACGCCGTCCGCTGCGATGCTGGCCCCCGCTTCCGCGTCGACGACGACGCCCGGCGCGGCGATCCGGACTCGCCGGAATTCCCCGGTGTCGCGAACGTCAACGATCTCGCCGACGGCTTCAATGATTCCGGTGAACATAGCCTGTGACCATCAGGTCGGGCCCGACCGGGTCCACTTCCCAACCGTCGAGCTGGAAAGCCTCCGTGAGCGTGCGTACGCCTTCGGAACCGAAGGCCGGGACTTCCCGGCCGCCCAGGATGATCGGAGCCACGAAGGCCACTATCTTATCAACGATGCCGCTCCGCATCGCGTCGAACGCCAGGTCCGGGCCGCATTCGAGCATCAGCGTCTGGACGCCCCGGCGCGCCAGGTCCGCCACCACGTCGGGCAGGTCGGTGGTCCCGGTGACGACGTTGCGCCCCGCGTTCGGCTCCCGGCCCGCCGCCCGCGTGTAGACGACGGCCCCGGGCTCGGAGAAGATACGCCGGTCGTTGCCGACGCGCCCCCGGCGGTCGATGACGGCCCGAATCAGGGGGCGCCGGCGCTTCCGCCCGCTGCGGTCCGTCAACAGGGGATCGTCCTTCAGGATCGTGCCGCTGCCCGTCAACAACGCGTCGGCCGCGTGACGCAGCTCGTGGACCCGCGCCCGCGACTCTTCCGAGGTGATCCATCGCGACTCGCCCGACGCGGTCGCGATCTTCCCGTCCAGCGTCATGCCGACCTTGAGAACGCCGAAGGGGCGCCGGTTCCGGGTCGCGTGCAGAAAGGCCTCGTTCACCCGGCCGGCCTCTTCCGCGCCCAGGCCGACTTCTACGCGGATCCCGGCGTCCCGCATCGCGCGGAAGCCGCGGCCGTCGACGGCGGGATTGGGGTCCGGGGTCGCGGCCATCACGGTGGAGATCCCCGAACGGACGATCGTTTCGACGCACGGCGGCGTGCGGCCGTGATGGGAGCAGGGTTCCATCGTGACGAAGAGCGTGCCGCCGGCCGCCCGGCGCCCGGCGGCCTCCAGTGCCCGCGCCTCCGCGTGGGTGACGCCGTCCCAGGTATAGAACCCCTCGCCGACGATCGCCCCGTCCTTGACGACGACGGCGCCCACAAGCGCGCCCGGGCTGGCCAGCCCGCGCCCTTTCCCGGCCAGTTCCACGGCCCGGTTCATGCATTTCGCGTCGGTCATCGGTCGCTCAGGCGGCGAACAGGGAATCCACGAACGCCTCGGCGGAGAACTCGACCAGGTCTTCGATCGTCTCGCCGGTCCCGACGAAACGGACCGGAATTCCCAGCTCGCGGACCACGGCCGTAACGATGCCGCCCTTCGCGGTGCCGTCGAGCTTGGTGAGTACGACGCCGGTCAGGCCCGCCGCCCGGGCGAACTCCCGCGCCTGGATCAGCCCGTTCTGGCCCGTGGTGGCGTCCAGGACCAGCAACACCTCGTGCGGGGCGCCGTCCACTTCACGGCCCGCGATCCGGGTCATCTTCTCGAGCTCCGCCATCAGGTTGTGCTTGGTGTGCAGGCGTCCCGCCGTATCCACGATCACGTAGTCGACGCCCCGGGCCGCGGCCGACCGCACGGTATCGAACACGACCGCGGACGGATCGGCGCCGGGGCGCTGTTTCACCACGGGGACGCCCGTTCGGTCCGCCCATATCTCCAGTTGCTCGATCGCGGCGGCCCGGAACGTGTCGGCCGCTCCGAGCATGACGGTATGGCCGTTTCTCCGGAAGCGATGGGCGA
The DNA here is from genome assembly GCA_022821265.1 of Acidobacteriota bacterium. Lineage (GTDB taxonomy): Bacteria > Acidobacteriota > Terriglobia > 20CM-2-55-15 > 20CM-2-55-15 > JAJEDW01. The sequence goes on along the minus strand of JAJEDW010000171.1, from coordinate 2,313 downwards.
GCTTCCCGATCGTCGTCGTCTTTCCGACCCCGTTGACGCCCACGACGAAAATGACGAACGGACTCCCGGGCTCGGTTCCGGCCAGGGGCGGGGCCTCGACGTCGAGCGCCCTCCCGAGCTCCGCCCGGAGCGCCTGCCGCAACCCGTCCGGATCCTTGAGCCCGTCGCGCGCGACGCGCTCGCGAATCGCGTCCAGGATCTCTCGCGTGGTCCGAACCCCCATGTCGGCGCCGATCATGACCGCTTCCAGGTCGCCCAGGAGATCGGAGTCGATCTCGGGTCTGCCGGCGACGACGTCGCGTAGACGCGCGGCCAGGTCGTCGCGCGTCCGCGAGACGGCGTTCCGGACCTTGTCGCCGATCGTCGGGTCCGGAGGGCCCGGAGTTCCGAACAGGGTGATGAGTTCCATGGGGCGCGTTCACTCCTCCCTGGGTTCGCGTTCCATCAACTCTTCGATCGCGCGGCCGAGATCCTTGCCTTCGTGGAGCACGGCGTAGATCTGTTCGGCGATCGGCATCTCGACATCCAGCCGGCGAGCCAGCGCGTGCGTGGACTCGCTCGTGATGATCCCCTCGGCGACCATCTTCATGCTGGAAATGATTTCCGCCCTGGTCTTTCCTTGTCCCAGGGCGAAACCCACCTGCCGGTTCCGGCTGAGTTGTCCCGTGCAGGTCAGGACCAGGTCGCCGAGGCCGGCCAGTCCGGCCAGCGTGTCCCGCCTCCCTCCGCACGCCTCGGCCATCCGCATGATTTCGACCAGACCGCGGGTGATCAACGCGGCGGTCGCGTTGTGTCCGAGTTCGAGACCCGAGACCACGCCGGCCGCGATCGCGATGACGTTCTTGACCGACGCCCCGATCTCGACGCCGACGATGTCGGCGTTCGTGTACAGGCGGAACCGCGGCGTGGACAACTGCCGCTGGAGGTCGCGCCGCAGATCCGGGTCGGAACTGGCCACGACCAGCGCCGTGGGCTTGCCCCGGGCGACCTCCAGCGCGAACGTGGGGCCCGAGATCGCCGCCACGCTGGGGGTGAACGCGTCGCCGACCACGTCGGCGATGACTTCGGACATGCGCATCAGCGATCCGGTCTCGATTCCCTTGGTGGCCGTCACGAGCTTCATGGAGGGCCGGACGTGTGGACGCATCCGGCGCCATACGCCGCGGAACACGTGGGACGGCACGGCCGTGATCACGATGTCGGCGCCGTCGAGGATCTCGTCCAGCTCCGTGCCGACGCGGATGCCCGGAGGCACCTCGATGCCGTCGAGATAGACCGGGTTCCGCCTCTGCTCGCGGATGGTCCGCGCCAGGTCGGGTTCGAAGACCCAGAGCCGGACGCTCGCGTGCACGCGCGCCATGGTCACGGCCAGGGCCGTGCCCCAGCCTCCCGCTCCGATGACTGCGATTGTCGGGTTCATGCTTCGCGGACGCCTCCGTCCAGTGCGAACGCGCGGATCCTCGTATGGGCGGCGCCCGACGCCTCGAGCCTGCTTTCGTACAGGGCGAAGCGTTCGGTTCGGAACCGGCCGAACTCGTGCTCGCGCCAGGGCTCCGCCTCTTCGATGAACGCGGCGTCGATCGGGCGCCGTCCCCGGTTCCGCGCCAGGGTCAGGTGGGGGTTGAACGCGCGGCTCTCGGCTCGGAAGCCGAGCCGCGTCATCCGCCCATCGACGGCCTGAGCCAGCTCCGCCAGCCCGTCGGAGACGATGCCCGCCCAGAATACACGAGGCGCTCGCGGGTTCGGGAAGAAGCCGACGCCCGCCACCGTGACCTCGAACGGCGGCATCGCGACCGACGCCAGCGTTTCCTCGATCGCGCCGAGACGCGCCGGCGGCGCGGGGCCGAGGAACTTCAGGGTCACGTGCAGCGATTCATCCCGGACCCAGCGGACGCTCGCGTCGTGCGCCGCCAGCCGTTGGCGCATTCCGCGGACCGAGGCGGTCACCGAGGAAGGCAGTCCGGCCGCGACGAACAGGCGCACGCGTCCGTCAGGACGTTCGGAGGAGACGGCGCACCATGTCCAGGGCCGCCTGCGAGGATTGCCAACGGACACGCTCCCGGGATCCGGGAAACAGGAACTGCCGGTGCTCGGTCGAATCCGGGCCCGCGACCGCGATGTGGACCGTGCCCACCGGCTTGTCCTCCGAGCCGCCGTTCGGCCCGGCGACGCCGGTCACCCCGACGCCGATGGTCGTACCCTCCCTGCGGCGCACGCTTTCGGCCAGGTTGACGGCCACGTCCCGGCTGACGGCGCCTTCCGCCTGCACGAGGAGCGGCGGTATCCCGACCAGCTCCACCTTCGAGGCGTTGC
>JAJEDW010000174.1 GCA_022821265.1 Acidobacteriota bacterium | reverse complement strand
CCTGGCCTCCGAGGAACCCCTGAACGTGTTCCGGGCCGAGGCGGTCGTCGACACGCGGGGACGCATCCAGGCGTACGCCTTCTGGCTGCGATGACGGCGCGGTGGCCGGTTCGGGCGTGGATGGCCGTGGCGGCGGCGCTCGCGGCCGGGCCCGCGTCGGCCCAGACGCCCGTCGCCCTGGAAGACGTCCTGGCCCGGATGGCCGAAGCGGGCGGCCGGCTGACGACCTTGGAGGCCCGCGTGGACCGCGACACGGTCAACGCGCTGGTCGACGACCACAGCCTGGATTCCGGCCGCGTGTATTTCGAAGCCGGAGCGGAGAACAGCCGGATCCGCGTCGAGATCACCGAGCCCGACTACGCGCGCCAGTCCGTGCTCGTGGCCGAGGGGCGCATCGACGTCTACAACCCCCGCACCCGCCAGGTGTCGCGAGGCACGCTGGAGGGCCCCACCGACATGGCGCAGTTCCTGGTGGTGGGCTTCGGCCCCGGGAACGCGGCGCTGGAGACCAACTTCGAGACCACGCTCGTCGGGGAAGAGAGCCTGGACGGCGTTCCGACCACGGTGCTCGACCTGGTCCCCCGGTCGGACCAGGTGCGGGGCAACGTCTCGAAGATCCGCCTGTGGGTGGACCCCGACCGGTGGGTGCCCGTCCGGCAACGCCTGGAGCAGCCCAGCCTCAACTACCAGGTCGTCGACTACTCGGAAATCGAGATCAACGGCGGCCTCGGCGGCGATACGTTCGACCTGGGCCTGCCCGACGACGTGGAAGTGCTTCGTCTGAACTAGCGTTGTGTCCGGAAAGTTCGCGGCAAGCCTCCGCCGCGGTGGCCGGAACGGACACCCCGCCCGCCGGTCCCCGTGTCCCGTGATCGGCTACGCTCCCGAGAACTGTAACGTGCCGAGTTCCGTGACCGGCCGGCGGACGAGACGAACCGGCCGCGCGGGGGGTTGAATCGATCGTGGACGCGCGGCGCAGAAGGCAACTGGCCGATATCCTCGAGCACGGAGAACGCTTCGATCGCGAAGTGGGCGACCGGCTCAACCGCTACCGCAACATCACCGAGGATACGGGCGAGTTCCTGTCCGTGTTGATCCAGGCCGTCTCCGCCCGGCGGATCCTGGAGGTGGGAACCTCCAACGGCTATTCGACGCTCTGGCTCGCCGACGCGGCGGCACGGACCGACGGCCGGGTCACGACGATCGAAGTGGACGCCCGGCGGGCGGCCGAGGCGGCCGGGAACTTCGCCCGGGTCGGTCTCGCCGGCCGGATCACGCTATGTCGCGGAGACGCCCGGGAACTCCTCCCGAAGCTGGCGAAGGATAGCTTCGACTTGGTCTTCCTGGATGCGGAGCGGACCGAATACCTGGACTTCTGGGCGTCGATCGAAGCGCGGATCAAGCGCGACGGTGGGCTGTTGGTGATCGACAACGCGATCTCCCATCGCGACGAGCTCGAGGAGTTGATGAAGCGTCTGCGCGATTCTGCGAGATACGCGACGAGCCTCGTTCCCGTGGGGAAGGGCGAATTCCTGGCCTTGTCGAGACCCTGAGGCGCGCGGACCGCGGAATCGCGCCGCACTGGCGTGCGAACCGGACACGATGGGTCGATTCAAGGTTGCCTCGCTTCCGGGTTCGCGGCGCGCGTAGCGCGAAGTCGTTGAAACGCTTTTGGCTCCCCCCACCGGACACGGCCGGGGCGGCCGATCCGGCGCGGCGCCGGTGGATGCGAACGAACGAATCGGGATTCCTCTATCGGCATCCCGAAGGCACGGCGTGGTGGGCACGGCCCATGCCACCGAGCCCCGCGGGTCGCTCCCGTCCCTAAGCATCGTCGACGGTAACGTACGCACCGGCTCCAGGATGCGGGGACCCCAACCCGCACTGACGGCCACCCCGCGGCCCGCGCGCTACCCGTGACGATCCGGCCGCCCTGCACGGCTGGCAACGGCGTTGCGGCCGCCTCCAGCGCCCCGGCATCGATCTCCGCCTGATCCACGCCCGTCTCCACATCGATAATCGCCCCCATGCCGGTGGGCGTCGCGGGCACGCCGTCCGCGGGCTGTTCAACTCGCGGTGTGCGCGTCCGGGCGTCCACGGCAACGGCGTCCATAGGCCTCTTTCCGTCGGTCGACATCGACTTCGGCGGAATGGCCCCCCGTCCGACGATCTGAAAGAGGGACTATCCGTGAACGGCTATTGCCGCGCGATAGATTCCAGCCCGGCAGGAGGGATACGACGAGGGTACGGCGGCCATGGAATGTGGATCAAGTATTGTGATTTCAATGACTTAAAGGGGAATCCGCCACGGCTTAACGAATAACGGCGAGAAAATCACTCAAATAGAACGTTAGATGGCCAATGTTTCACGCGTAATTCATTCCAAGTGTGATAGACGGTGTGACGTAGTCCGCTTGAAAAGTCGGGCATGGGCTTCAAGAGTCCGCAGCGCCGCTCGTTTCGGGGGACATGGCGGGAAAGAGATGCGCAAGGACTCCGATCGCCATGGGTATGGCACTTCGTCCGGCTTCGTGAGTGCGTCGTCGCCGGATGCGGCAGGCAGGTGGAAGACGCCGTGGAGCGGGATTGCCGCAACGACCGATCGCTCGTGGCGCGGGCCGAAGCCCGGTGCCCGGCGATCCCAGGGAGGCAGCGGATGACGCGGATTCGAAACGGTGTCTGGGTCATGGGGGCGGGGTTTCTGTGCGCGTCCTGGCTGGGCGCGCAGAACGCGCCCGATTGCGATCAATGGAACACGGAAGAGTTCTTCGCATCCGCGACGGTCGAAGACGTGAACGCGTGTCTGGCCGCCGGATCCGACGTCGCGGCGCCCGCGGATTCCGTCGGGGTACGCGGCTACACACCTCTGCATCACGCAGCCGAATTCAGCGACAACCCGCTCGTGATCGAGGCGCTTTTGGCCGCGGGCGCCGATCTCACCGCCGACACCAATAGCTACCGCCAGCCGGTGGAGTTGGCCGCCCGTAACGAGAACCTGGCCGTACTTCAGGCGCTGCTGGCGGCCGGGGCCGACGTGATGATCCAGGATCCCGTAGATGTAACGCTCTTGCATATCGCAGCCGAGTACAACACGAATCCGGACGTAATCCAGTACCTGTTGGACGCCGGCTTGCAGGTTGATGCGCGTGACCGCTACCTCGATAAGACGCCGCTGCACGCGGCAGCCAGTTACAACGAGAATCCACAGGTCATCGAAGTGCTGCTGGCCGCAGGAGCGGACGTCAACGCACGGGACGAAAGCGGCGAAACTCCACTTGCTGCGACATTCTTGCGGTACGCCTTGCGAAGCACGCTGGCGCGTAGCGCGTCGGCGGCCGTGATCGAAGTCCTTCTTTCGGCCGGGGCAGACCCGACGATATCTAGCCCGTTCGGATGGACGCCACTCCAAAGGGCGGCCGGGCGTGAGGGCCCGGCGTTGATCGAAACTCTGCTCAACGCCGGGGCCGATGCCACGGCGCTGGATGAAGATGGACGTTCTGCACTGCACTATGCAGCGAGTGGCAACGAGAGCGTGGCCGTGTACAGAATGCTCGTGGCGGCCGGGGCGGACCCGACTATTCGGAGCGCGCAGGGAAGCACGGTACTTCATTCAGCAGCGTTTAACCCGAACGTGGCCGTGGTCGAGGCTGTCCTAGCCGATGGCGCACCGGTCGGGGCGAGGGACGAGGATGGCGGGACAGCCCTGTACAACGCGGGTGGAAGTTCCAATCCTGATGTCATCGAAGCGCTGTTGGCAGCCGGAGCGGACCCGACAGTGCGGACCGCCGCGGGAACAACCGTGCTTCATCGAGCAGCGTCTAACCCGAATGCGGCCGCGATCGAGGTCCTGCTGGCCCATGGCGTGGCGCTCGAGGCGAGGGACGATGATGGCAGGACGCCCCTGTACAACGCGGCTCGGAACTCCAACCTGGAGGTGATCGAAGCGCTTCTGGCGGCCGGCGCCGATCCCGACGTGCGGGATGGCAACGGCAGTACGCCCTTGCACTGGGCGGTGGCAATCCTGTTCCCGATCCCGAATCCGGAAGTGATCGCGGCGCTGCTGGCGGCTGGAATCGATCCCGACGTGCAGGACGAAGACGGCGACACGCCCTTGCACGACGCCGCAGGTGCGTCGCTGACGTATACCGAACTTCACGCGGGCGAAGCCATCGAAGTCCTCCTGGACGCCGGCGCCGACGCAACGATCCGGAACGCGGCGGATCGGACGCCGTGGGATGTGGCGCAAGAAAACGAGGCGCTCCGCGGCTCCGACGCCTACTGGCGGCTGAACGACGCGCGCTTCGACGCGCCGGTTCCGGACGCGCGCGCCGCGCCGGCAGGCGGCCAGTTTCCCGCCGCAGCCGAACCCCGACGCGCCGTCCAACTTCCCGCCGCCGTCGAGAGCGCTGAAACCGTCGCGGGTGTCGCTTCGAACGGGGACGCCTCGGCCACCGGCGGCCGGTGCGACATTCCCGACTATCCGACCCCGCCCGGCGGGGTGGCGAACCTGGGTCTGTCCTGGTGTCCGGCGAGCGTCAGCATCCAGAGGCGCGCCTTCGCGCTGCAGGCCGCCGGGGCATGGTGCGCCATTGACGGCGGCTCGTCGACGACGGCCGAGCAGCTCCAGGCGCGCCACGAGGAAATCAACGCCGCATGCGACGCGCTGGACGCGATGCAATCGCCGGGAATCGCGACCTGTCAGTGCCCGGCGGGGTACCGGCAGTGAGGGCATTCGTTACGCGGCGTTCGCCTGCTCCACCCCAGCTCAGGTCTTACTCATCGACTGTTCCGAATCTGCTGGGACGCGACAACCTCTCAATCCTCTCTCCGATCCGCAGAATCTAATTAGGACAGGTATGACCATGAAACGAAGTTTACTTGTGACGTTGCACGTCGCCGCGTTCATGGCCATGGGCGCAACGGCCCCGAAGGCGGGCGCGGCCTGGCAGGACAACGACCCGGAAACCGTGTTCTGGCAGTCGATCATGAACAGCGACAACCCGGCCGAATTCGAGGCGTATCTTGCCCAGTTTCCCGATGGGGTCTTCCGTCCGCTGGCCGAACTGCGCTTGGGGGCGTTGCGTGCGGCGGAACAAGCGGCGGCCCAGCAACGGGACGCCCAAGCTGCCGCCGAGCAAGCTGCGGTCGAAACCGCTGCCCGCGCAGAGGCTCAAGCGGCGTGCCGCGAGCTATGGCAGCGTACCGCTTTCGCGACCGCAACGGTCGAACAGGTGACCGAATGTCTAGAAATCGGGACTGACCCGGCCGCGCGCTTCCCGGACGGCCGCACGGTCCTTCATTACGCGGTCGAAAGCAACCAGAATCCCGAGATCGTCGAAGCCTTGCTCGATGCCGGCGCCGACTTGGAAACACCGGACGCCGTCGGGCTCACGCCGCTGCATTTGGCGGCGGTGCACACCGACGATCCGGCCGTTTTTGAGGTTCTGCTCAAGGCCGGGAGCGACGTGACAATGCCGGAGCAGGTGCTCGAATCGACCGAACGGTCTATCGAGATCCTGATGGAGGCCGGTACTGACCCCACGCATCTAGATCTGGCGCTTGAATCCGTCATGACGGATCTGGCGGGAGCAGGAGTCGACGTTTCGAACGATGTTGCGGCTCAGGCATTGAGGGAGACGGTGCAGGCGGCAGTGTTGTGTGAGGACTGGAACACGACGGCGTATTTCGAGACTGCGATCCCGGATCAGGTCGCAGCGTGCCTTGCCACGGGCGCCGTTGACCTAACGGCAAGGGGTGCCAAGGGACTTACGCCTTTGCAGGCGGCAGCCGTTGAGTCCACGAATCCAGGCGTGATCGAGGTGTTGTTGGCGTCGGGGGCCGATCATACGGCTACCAGTATCCTGGTCGAGTCTGGGCGGTTGGAAGCGGGTGACGAAGCGCCATTGAGTGTCTTTTCCACGCTGCCGTGGTACCAGGACAGCTACAGTTTCGAAGGTGGCTTCGAAACCGTCGTAGTGGAGGCCGAGTCAGATGATGATGCCCCCACGTTGGATGTCCGGCCGTCGGGCGCGTTGATCGGTTATCACCTTGGCGACGGGAGGTCGCTACTATCGCTCACCTTGGCAGAGTTCGGCGAATACCGGGTGGAGGTTTCCGATATCGTTTTCGATGGGGACCCCGTGGATTACACGCTACGAGTCACGGGTGAAGCGCCTGGATACCTTGCAGCTCGATACAACGAGAATCCAGCGATCCTTCGGGTCTTTCTAAACGCTGGGTTCGATCTGGACCACAAGAAGGCCGACGGCTCTACTCTCCTGCATGCAGCGGCCCGGAACAACGAAAACCTGGGGGTGGTCCGGGCGCTGCTCGCGGCCGGAGCCGACGTGAACGAGGATGACGACTACGGCCGAATGCCGCTGCATCTGGCGGCCGGAGGCAACGAAAACATGGCGGTGATCCAGGCCCTGCTCGCAGCCGGAGTCAACGTGAACGAGGATGACGACGACGGCTGGACGCCCCTGCACCACGCGGCCCGAAACAACGAAAACCTGGGGGTGATCCGGGCGCTGCTCGCGGCCGGAGCCAACGTGAATGAGGACGACGACGACGGCTGGACGCCCCTGCATCACGCGGCCCGGTTCACCGAGAATCCGGCAACGGTAGAGGTCTTACTTGCCGTCGGCGCGAACATCGAGGCGACGGCTGATGATGGCTTCAAGGCACTCCATTTCGCAGCTTACAATCAGAATCCGGCCGTCGCCCAGACTCTGTTGGATGCCGGGGCCGAGCTGAGGCCGTCGGCGGGCTTCTTCCGCGACACACCCCTGCGTCTCGCCGCTCGATCGAATCCCAATCCGGAGGTCGTTCAAGTCCTGCTCGATGCCGGCGCTGAAGTGAACGATGGAACATTTAACACCGGGAACACAGCAGTGCACTATGCGGCGCACAACGATCCGGCCGTAATCCTGACGCTGCTCGATGCCGGGGGAGGACTTGAGGTGGAGAATGATACTGGTCAGACTCCACTACTATATGCGGCCGAAGCGGGCCGCCCAGACGTCATCGAGACCTTGCTTGCAGTCGGCGCCGACCCGACGAAAGAGGATGGTGATGACAGCACAGCCGTCCATCTTGCAGCTCGGCACAATGCGAATCCAGCCGTGCTGGAGGCGCTACTGGCAGCCGGGCTTGACCTGGAAGCACGGGATGATGAGGAACGCACACCTCTCAACCTGGCAGCTCGGTACAACGAGAATCCAGCGGTGGTCGAGGCACTCCTCGCGGCTGGAGCCGACATAGAGGCTGTGGACGAGGACGGCCGCACGCCCCTTTCTCGCGCGACTGACGAAAACGACAATCCAGGTGTACGGGAGGCTTTACTGCGAGCCGGGGCCGGACAAACCGAACGACAGAGGGCGGCGGAACGATCCAATTCCGGCCCGGGACTGCTGGGAACGGCCATAGGACTTGTCGGCGGCGCGGCGATAGTAGCTGCAGGCGAGGGTAGTGACGAAGCGCTCGCGGCCGGAGTCGATTTCGCCGCGGCGGCGATAGAAGGACGGCCTCCTGTAGGAGGCGCCGTTCCGGCTCCCGCGGGTGCAGCCGCTGGCGATACAGTCGACGCGCTCACTGGAGGACAGTGCCAAGTCCCAGGCTATCCGACTCCGCCCGGGGGCGTGGCGAACCTGGGCCTGCCCTGGTGTCCGGCGCGCGTCAGCATCCAGCGGCGCGCCTTCGCGCTGCAGGCCGCCGGGGCATGGTGCGCCATCGACGGCGGCTCGTCGTCGACGGCTGAGCAGATTCAGGCGCGCCACGAGGAAATCAACGCCGCCTGCGATGCGCTGGACGCGATGCAATCGCCGGGGATCCCGACGTGTCAGTGCCCGCCGGGGTACAGGCCGTGAGGGCGTTGGTTGAGCGGGTCATCGGGCTTCGCATATGTCGCTGAAACGGTGGCTTGTGATGTCGAAGGCCGTCGGACATGTTCTGGCACATGACTGTCCGGTCAGGGGTTTGCGGGTGCCTCGTAACAGAGTGAATAGAAAGTACATGGATGCGATTTCTAGATTTGTCGATTTGAATTCGCCGTAGGCGGTTTCCGGGTGTGCGGGGTTCGTCAGAACGCGCTCCGTTACGTCCGACCATACCTCCCCCCGGAACGCCACGTAGCGGCCCGGCAACGCCGGGATGCGGGTGGGAACGGGACATTTGCGACACCACATTGGCGTCGAAGAGATACACCGAGCCAGTGGAAGTCCCGAAACCGTTGTTGGCGACCATCCTGCCTGTGGCGGAAGCGCCAATGCTCGTGTTCATCAGGCCGGAAACTTCACGTCGGACATGAGAAACGACAATGTTCCGATCCATCAGATTTCCGATAGCCACGTTGGTCGTGTGGGTCCTGGCGGGTGCGGACGCGCGCGGGCAACAACTTATCGAGGTCGGGGGGGTCGAGTTGCGGGGGGCGGCGCAGTTGGTGATTCCGGGCGGCGGGACGTGCAACGTGGCGGAGTCGGATACGTCTTTCGAGGCGAGGCAAGGGAACGACGGCGCGCCGATGGACATCTGGCGGCTGGACTTCACGGTTCGCAACGGGTCGGGGCGGTGGCTGGATCACGTGATCGCCCGGTACCAGATCGAATCGGAGTGGCCGGAGTGCACGAACTGGGACCGGGTGACATCGACCGAGCTGACGAACGTGGCGTGGTCCGACTGGGCCTCGTTCATCCAACGCACGGGGCGCAACGTGGTCCGGCCGGATGAGGTGCTGACCGAAAGCCAGTACTTCATCGTGTTGCAGGGCGATCCGCCGCCGCGGTTTTCCAACTGGTCGGTGGATTTCGACTATGCCGTCAACGCGCCGGAAGCGGGGGCGGCGGCGGTTGCGCCGGTGGCGGTCGCGGGGGCGCAGCAACCGGCGGGGGGAGCCACGGCGGAGCAGGAGAACCTGTTCTGGCAGTCGATCGCGGACAGCGCAAACCCGGCGATGTTCGAGGCGTACCTGGAGCAGTTCCCGAACGGCGTGTTCCGTCCGATGGCCCAAGTCCGCTTGGCGGATTTGCGGGAACAGCCTGATGTGCCAGCCGCGGGCATCGGTCCGATCGGAATTACAAGCCATCGGAACAACCAGCGCGTGACCTCCCGAATTGTGGAAATCGAGGGCGAGGCGGATCCGCGCGGAGGCAGCGAAATCTCGGTCCTGTTCAACGATGACGTCCAAGGTGTCTTGCTGCAAGACGGCGTGTTTCGGTCCGCCGTCGTTCTCCGTTCCGGTCTGAACGAAGTGCGAGTCTGCCAAGGCGACAACTGCGCGACCCTCATGTTGAATGCGGATATCGAGGCGTTAGGACTCATGGCAACGCTCGCTTGGTCGAACGGCGATCTCGATCTGCACGTCGAGACGCCTTCTGGAGACGAGTGCTATTTCGGAAACACACAGGTTTCGGGAGGATGCGAACTCGATATCGACGATCTGGACGGATCGAACCCGGAGAACATGTCGGTTCCCGCGGACGCCCGCCCGGGGCTATACCGGTTCTGGGTGGTGAACTACGGCGGCGGTGAAGGAGCGTCGGGCACCTTGAACATCTACCGCGATGGTTCTCTCGTTGAGTCTGTGCCCTTCGTGGTCAATGTTGGAGACGGCGAGACTGTTCTAAGCCGCAACGTGAATTGGTGAATCGACTATAGATGCGTTGGGCGGCCCGATGATTCATCGCCGCCAACCCGACCACCGAGCCACAGGCCGGATTCGCATTCGAGAAAAATCCAAGAAAACTCCGCACGGATCGTTATCGGTGATGAAGGGAGGATGACGCGGGCGATGGCGACCGACCCGATTGCCGATTCGGAGTTCGTGGCCGTGGCGGTCGGACGCTATGAGGCGCGGCTGATCCGGTACGCCACGCGCATCGTGGGGGACGCCGAGCAGGCCCGCGATGTCGTGCAGGACACGTTCCTGAGACTGTGCGGCGCGCGCCCCGGCGATGTCGACGACCACTTGGCCCAGTGGCTGTTCACGGTCTGCCGCAACCGCGCCTACGACGTCCGGCGAAAGGAAGGACGGCTGAGCGTGTTGAGCGAGGCGGATCTGCGGAGGAAGCCGGTAATGGGGCCGCGCCCCTTCGACGCGCTGGAAAGGAAGGAGAAGATGCAGCAAGTGCTCGAACTGATGGAAACGCTGCCCGAGAACCAACGCGAGGTGCTCTCTCTGAAGTTCCAGTGCGAGCTCAGCTACAAGGAGATCGCGGCCGTCACGACGCTGCCGGTCGGCACCGTGGGGTATCTGATCCATGCCGGCGTTCAGACGATTCGCGAACGGATTCGGGCGTCCGCCCCGGCGCCATCCCTGACGAGGAGGCTCCCATGACGATCGATCGCAACGACCCGCGCTGGACCGCCTATGTGCTCGGCGAGTTGGACGGGCCGGAACGCGCGAAGTTCGAAAAGGAGATGGAATCCCATCCCGACGCCGAGGCGGTCCTGGCGGAGATTCGCGACGCGGCGACGCTGCTGAACGAGGGTTTCGCCGCCGAGGAGCCCGTCTACCTGTCGGCGGAGCGGAAGCGGCGCATCGCCGTCGCGGCGGCGCCGGGGATTCCGTGGTATCGGAGCCGCTGGCAATGGGCGGCCGGATTGGCCGTCGCGGCCGTCGTATTGGCGGGAGTCGTGACGATGGTGACGCCCGTTCTGGTGCGGCCGGGGGGCGACGGGCGCGTTGCGTCGAACGTCGATGCCCCGAACGCCGCGCCGCCCCCTGCGGCCGGCGGTACGGTCTCCGGTGCGGATGCGGTTGAGGGAGCCGATACGGCCGAACGTCTCCCGGAGAGGCAGGACGGCGCTTCCGAAACGGCTTCGTCGGCGCCGCGGGACGTCCCGGAAACCGATGCGGTTCGAACGACGGAGGGTGAGTCGACGGGCGTGATCGATCCGCCGGCGTCCAGTGAGCCGGTCGGGGAATCGCCACCGGCGCCGCGTCCGTTGACGGCGCGCCTCGAGGGACGAGTCACCGATGCGGCGGGCGCCTTTCTGCCAGACGCCGAGGTCACCGTGACCAGCGCGGCGACCGGACAGACCCGGACCGGCTACACCGACGAGGAGGGCCGTTACAACTTCCTGGTCCCGCGGTCGGACGCCTTCAGCCTTCAAGCCAGCCTGTTCGGCTTCGAGACGTCGACACGGAACGGTATCCAGGTGGAAAGCGAACGAAATACCCGCGTGGACTTCGTCCTCCCCGTCGATCGATTCGCAACGGCCGTCGCGTTTTCCGCCGCCGCCGTCGGCGGCCCGCCTCCACCTCCTCCGCCTCCACCCCCGCCGCCTGGCCCAGCGACGGCGGCTCCTCCCCCAACGCCTCCGCCCCCCGGTACGCCTCCGCCCCCGATTCATGCAAACTCCGTCGTATCGCCGACGAACGCCGGCGCGTTGAGTGGGGCGCTCGGTGTCGGCGATCCGATCGGCGGGCCGCGGTTCAACACCGAGGAATACGACCGCATCGTCGACAACCCGTTCGTGGCCGTCGGTGTGGATCCTCTGGCCACGTTTTCCATCGACGTGGATACGGCCGCCTACGCCAACGTCCGACGGTTCCTGAACCAGCGCGTGCTGCCCCCGCCCGACGCCGTCCGGATCGAGGAAATGGTGAACTACTTCACCTACGACTACGCCGGCCCCATCGACGAGCACCCGGTTCGCATTCACGCCGAGGTCGCCCCGGCGCCATGGACCCCGGAGCATCGGCTCGTGCGCCTGGGCGTTCAGGGTCGCGAGGTCCCGTTGGAGGCGCCCGCGCCAAGCAACCTCGTGTTCCTGATCGACGTCTCCGGCTCGATGTCGGATCCGGACAAGTTGCCGTTGCTCCGGGACGGACTGAAGCTGCTCGTGGAACAGTTGGATGAGGCCGACCGCGTGGCCATCGTCGTGTACGCCGACGCGTCGAGTCTGGTCCTGCCCTCGACTCCGGGGAATCAGAAGACGCGGCTGCTGGACGCGCTCGACCGCCTGGATGCCGGCGGCTCGACCAACGGCGGCGCGGGCATCGAGTTGGCCTACGACACGGCCGTCGATGAGTTCATCGAAGGGGGCGTCAATCGCGTCATCCTGGCCACCGACGGCGACTTCAACGTCGATGTGACCGACAACGGCGCGCTGACGCGGCTGATCGAGGAGAAAGCCGAGACGGGCGTGTTCCTGAGCGTCCTGGGCTTCGGTACGGGCAACTTGAACGATGCCGGACTGGAGGCGCTGGCCGATCACGGCAACGGCAACTACTCCTATATCGACAACTTGCGGGAAGCCCGGAAGGTGCTGGTCGAGCAGATGCGCGGCACGTTGATCACCATCGCCAAGGACGTCAAGATCCAGGTCGAGTTCAACCCGGTAGAAGTGAACGCGTTCCGGTTGATCGGTTACGAGAATCGCGTACTCGAGCACCAGGACTTCAACGACGACGCCGAGGACGCGGGAGAGATGGGCTCGGGCCACACCGTGACGGCGCTGTTCGAAGTGGTGCCGGCGGGCGTGGACATCCCCGTGCCCGGTGTCGATCCCTTGCGGTACCAGGCCCCGCTTCGGTTGACCGACGCGGCGTCCGGCGGGGAGCTGTTGACCGTCAAGGTGCGTTACCAGGAGCCGGACGGAGTGGAGAGTCGGTTGCTGGAAGCGGCGGTCACCGATCGAGAGGCCGGGCTGGCCGAGGCGAGCACGGACTACCGATTCGCCGCCGCGGTGGCGGGTTTCGGGATGGTCCTCCGCGACTCGCCCCACAAGGGCGGCGCCACGTTCGGCTCGGTCTTGCGGCTGGCTGAAGGAAGCCTGGGAACGGACGAAGAAGGCTACCGAGCCGAGTTCGTCGACTTGGTTCGAAAGGCGCTGGCGCTCCAACTTTTCGAGGCGGTCGCGGTCGACCCGAACGCCTCGCTGGACCAGGTTTTCTTGGATGCCGTGGCGGACCCGGCGGTGCGGGACAACAACGGCGAGACGCCGTTATATTGGGCGATCACGCATGGGAATCGGGCCGTGATCCAGGCACTGCTTGACGCGGGGGCGGACCCGGCGGCGCGGAACAACAACGGCGAGACGCCGTTGCATCGGGCGATAGCGTTTGAGAATCCGGCCGTGATTCGCGTCCTGCTTGACGCGGGGGCGGACCCGGCGGCGCGGGACGACAACGGCGTCACACCCTGGAGCCGCGCCATCAGGGACGGCGTGCCCGGCATGTTCAACGCACTTGTCGTTGCCGGCGCGGATCCGACTGTGCGCGGCGAATATGGCGAGACGCCGCTGCACTGGGCGGGACGGGACAGCGCGGATCCGATCGTCGTTCAAGCCCTGCTGGAGGCCGGGGCGGAAGTGGATGCGCGTACGGACGGTGAGTGGACGCCGTTGCATTGGGCGGTCGGAAATCGGAATCCGGCCGTGCTGCGCGTTCTGTTGGCGGCGGGCGCCGACCCGATGGCCCGGGGAAGCAACGGCGAGACGCCACTGCATTGGGCAGCCGCAGATGAGAGTCGGGCCGTGGTCCAGGCCCTGGTTGACGCCGGGGCGGACCCGGCGGCGCGGGCCAACGACGGCGTAACGCCGTTACATTGGGCGGCGGGCAGTGGGAATCTGGGCGTGACCCGAATCCTGGTGGACGCCGGCGCGGAGCCGGGAGCGCGGGATGACAACGGCGAGACGCCGCTGCATTGGGCGGCCCGAGACAGCGCGCATCCGGACGTGATCGAAGCCCTGCTTGACGCCGGAGCGGCGCCGACGGCGCGAAACGCTGCGGGCGAGACACCTGGGGACCTCGCCCAGGGGAACGAGCGGCTGCCGAGAACCGAGGTGTACCGGCTTCTGGAAGGCCCTCGGTTCCGGAGGCCGTAATCGGACACGCGCTGCGGCTTGATCCGTGGCGGCCGGCGGCGGGACTGCCGGAAGACCGGGGCCGATGGCCGTCGGCCGTTCCGGACCGCCGCACGCCGCGCAGTCGGCAATGCGAGAGACGACAGTGTCTCGATCCAACAGAATCCTGACCACGATGCTCGTCTTGTCCGTCCTGCTCACGTCGGATGCACATGGGCAGCAACTTCTCGAGGTCGATGGCGTCGAGTTGCGCGGAGAGTCCCTGATGGTGATGCCGGGGGGCGGGACGTGCCACGTGGCGGAGTCGGACACGTCGTTCGAGGCGCGGCAAGCGAACGATGGCGCGCCGATGGACGTCCGGCGGCTGGACTTCATGGTTTGCAACGGCTCGGTGCGGTGGCTGGACCACGTGATCCCCCGGTACCAGGTCGAATCGGAGTAGCCGGAACGCACGACCGAGGCCTCGGCGTCTGGGCATCGGTTTCCACCTCCTGATCCACGCCCGTCTCCACGTCGATAGTCGCCCCCGGGCCGGTGGTGGCCGCTGCGGCCGGGCCTTCCGCGCACTGTCCAATTCGTCGCGAACGCGTCGGGGCGTCCACGTCGACGGCAGCGTCCATGGGTTTCTTCCTGTCGGTCGACATCGACGTCGGCGGGATGGCCGCCGCGTCCGAACGAACCGGAGCGGGACGGTGCGTGAACGGCTGCTGCCGCACAGTCGATTCCAGCTCAGAAGGACGGGTGCGACGAGCGTACGGCGACCCACGAACGTGGACCAAGCCTTGTCATTTCAATGAGTTGTAAGGAGAAGCGTCCACGGCTTCACAGTCCGCGGAGAATAAAATCACGCAAATAGAACATTAGGCGGGCAATGTTTCACGCGTACTTCACTCCGGATTTGATATACGGGTGTCAAGAATTCCGGATTGGCAAAGTCGGGCGCGGGTTGGAAGACTCCGCAACGCCCTCGATTCGCGGGACATGGCGGGAAAGAGATGCGCAAGGACTCCGATGGCCACGGGGTCGGCACGTCGGCCGACTTTGCGAGTGCGTTGTCGCCGGATGTGGAAGCCAAGTCGAAGATGCCCTGGAGCGGGCTTGCCGCGACGAGCGGTAGCTCGTCGCGCGGGCCGAAACGCGGTGGCCGGCGATGCCGGATAGGCAGCGGATGACGTGGAATCGAACCGGTGTCTGGGTCATGATGGTGGGGCTTCTGTACGCGCCGTTGCTGGACGCACAGACCGCGCCCGATTGCGAACAGTGGAACGCGGAAGAGTTCTTCGCATCGGCGACGGTCGGAGACGTGATCAGGTGTCTGGCCACCGGTGCAGGTGTGGCGGCGCGCACGGAAGACGGCCACACGCCCC
>JAJEDW010000119.1 GCA_022821265.1 Acidobacteriota bacterium | reverse complement strand
ATGACTGTACTCTTCAGAAAAGCGACAGCGCCGGGTCTGTTACGCTGCCTGCCGTTTTTCATTGTGTTTTCCCAAGCGGCGCTGGGCGGCCAAGTTGTAACTCTGGACGAAGTGACTACCTTTGACGCGCGCAGTGAGAGTCTGGCCTATGCGAAGTCCTATTGGCAGAACGGATCGTTGTTGGTCGTGGATCCCATTTCCTTGTCGTCGCCTGCCGGATTTCTCGCGTTCCGGAAGGACGGTGCGTTGGCTGCGGAGCCGCGCATTTCGTTCGACGGCGCGCAGACAGTACGGCTCCGACACGCCGCCGCGGCCAACGACGGCGGATTTGCGGCCGCTGGCTCGGCTCACCGCGCGGACGGCGGATATGCCAACTTCATCGCGTGGTTCGATTCACGTGGAGAGATATCACATGTAGTGGACACGGGCCATTTCAGCGCGGCGCGCATAACGTTCATTGCCGACGGCCGCCTATGGGCTTTCGGGCCCGTTTTGCACAAGGACATTGGTGTTCGCGACCGGCGACTATCCGATGACACCTTACGCCAGTATGCCATCGATGGCAGGCTTGTCCGAAGTATGTGGCCAGGAGAGGACTATTGGCGGCTTGGGCGGCACGCCGCTGCCAAATCGCATATCACCGCCGTCGGCGATACGCTTGGAGTTTATATCAACGACGCTGCGGAATGGGTGGAAGTCGGTCCGAACGGCAATGTGACGCGGTGGGCTGGCGTTCCGAGTTCGCTCGAGGTCATGGGACTCGGCGCATTGAACGACGGCAGTGTGTATGTCAGTTACAGAACGACTCCGCGTGCGTTAACGCAAGGCGCCAGTCAGACGTGGGGATACTCTAAACTCGACAAGGCCGATGGCCGATGGATCCCCGTTGTGGTGGACTTCCCCGAGAGTTTTGCTGACAGTTATCCGGTGATCGCCGGGTCGGATGGCGATCGACTGTTGGCGCCGAGTGCGCGTCCGACATACGCATGGTTGTCATTGGCGGAGCCGGTCATGACGGGCGAGTCGACGGACGTGGTCAAGTAACACGACAACGATGCGAGAGGCGGTGCGAGAAGCGGGCCGGCTTAGTTGCCGGTTGCCGAACGGCGCCGCACGCATGATTCCTGACACTACCTGTTCTCAGGTGATATCACCGGACCATTCGATAGCACCGAGGCGCCATCCATGGGCATGAGATTCTCGGAAGATGTGGTTTCGCTGACCGACCTCAGGGTCAATCCCGGTCGCGTGGTCAAGCACGTCGCCGAAGCACGTCGGCCGGTGCTTCTGACCAGCCACGGCCGCGGGGTGGCCGTCGTTCAGGCCTTGCGCGATTACGAGGCGGCCGAGAATGAGCGCGCCTTCATGCGGGCCGTGGTTGAGGGTCTCGCCGATCCGGATCGCGGCCGTGTGGTTTCCTGGGCGGACGCCAAGAAGCGCCTCGGCCTCCAGTAACCGGACGCGCAATCTCACCATTCGTTTGGCCGGATCGGTTGCCACCGGGCGCGTCAGTCGTTCCCGACGGAGCCGTTCGGTGACGGCCTGTTTGGCGCTTGCGGCCGAACTCGGATAGCCTCTGGGGAGAGGGTTGTTTGCGGATGAAACGGATGAACCGAACCGTACGCTCCGGACTGAAGCTCGCTTCGCTTGCGGCATTGCTGATGTCGGCGGCGCCGGCCGGGGCTCAGACCGGAGCCGTGTCCGCCGACGATATCGTCGCCCGGGCGGTTGAGCGCGCCGACGGGCAGCGCGAGTCGAAGGCCGATCTGGCCTTCGAGTCGGTGTTGCACGCCACGACCGAGCGCCTGACGGCCGAACTCGAGGTCGAGGAGGTCGAGCGCGCGACCTACCGACAGTACCCGCTCGTCGGCGTGCTTTACGAAGAGCTCATCGCCCGGGACGGTGAGCCGCTCGACGAGGACAGCGTCCGGGACGAGGTGGAGCGCAAGGAGGCGTTCGTCCGGGAGGTCCGGGATCGCGTCTCGCGCGGCGAAGACCCGGCGCCCGAGGTCGAGACGCGCGTCGATTTCGACCGGGAGTTCGTCGATCGGTATCGGTTCACGCTGGAGGGCGAGGACACCCTCAACGGCCATCCGGCCTGGATCCTGCACATGGAGCCCCGCTCCGGCGACCTGCCGGTCCGGCGCAGTATCGACACGGCGTTGAACAAGGCGGTCGGGCGGTTGTGGATCGCGCAGGACGACTACGGCCTGGTTCGCGCCGAGTTCCGGCTGGCCGAGCCGGTTCGCTTCTGGGGCGGGTTTCTCGGCACGCTGCGCGACACGACAGGGCGGATGGAATACACCCGCGTCGCCGACGGGACCTGGCTTCCGGCGAGGCTCGAGGTGCGGATCGATCTTCGTATTCTCTTCGGCAACATCCGCCGCCGGATCGTCCGCGAATGGAGCGGATACGCGCCGCTGGGCGCCTCGGAATGAGCATGGACGCCGACGCCCGCACAAGATATGGAATTCACCCCGCTTCGGTGATAGTCTCTTGCGACAGTTTCGAAAAGTCCGGCCGCGCGCGGGGGGCCACGCCCGCATGGCGCCTCTTCAGGGCGGCCGCAACGAGTCCTATGACGGGGAGAGGCAATGCCCTACACACTGACAGTTAACGGAACCTCGACGACGGTCGACACGCCGGAGGACATGCCCCTGCTGTGGGTCCTCCGCGACGTTCTCAAGATGAAGGGAACGAAGTTCGGCTGCGGCGTCGGCGCCTGCGGCGCGTGCACCGTCCACATCGACGGCCGCGCCGTCCGGTCGTGCATGACGCGCGTTGCCAACGTCAACGCGGCCGTGACGACCATCGAAGGCCTGTCCGAGGATGGATCCCATCCGGTGCAGCAGGCGTGGATGGAACTGGATGTCCCGCAGTGCGGTTACTGCCAGGCGGGCCAGATCATGACGGCGGCGGCGTTGTTGGCCAACAACTCCAGCCCCAGCGACGCCGACATCAACACGGCCATGAACGGCAACGTGTGCCGGTGCGGCACCTACATGCGGATCCGCGAAGCGATTCACCGCGCCGCGGCCAGCGTTTGAGGAGGGCGACATGAAAGCCGAAACCGACACAACGCTGAATCGCCGAACGTTTCTGAAAGTGACGTCGCTCACCGGCGGCGGCGTGGCGCTGAGCCTTTACGTCGGCAACCGCGAGGGGCAGGCGCAGTTCGGCCCGCCTCCGGCGCCGCCCACGCCCGACGTCTACATCACGATCAAGCCCAACAACCGGTTCACGATCATCGCCAAGAACCCGGAAACCGGCCAGGGCATCAAGGCCGCGCTGCCGATGATCATCGCCGACGAGCTCGACGTCGACTGGAACCAGGTCGACATCCAGCAGGCCGACCTGGATCCGAAGTACGGCCGCCAGATCGAGGGCGGCAGCACGGCGATCCCGAGCAACTACACCACGATGCGCCAGGTGGGCGCCGCGGCCCGGGCCATGGTCCTGGAGGCCGCCGCCGACTTCTGGAACGTTCCGGTGGACGAGTTGACGACGGCGTCGGGCGTGGTCCATGGCGGGTTGGGCCGTCAGGCAACCTACGGCTCGCTGGCGGACGCCGTGTCCAGACTCGAGCCGCCGGACATCACCGGCGTCCCGCTGAAGGATCCGGCCGACTTCAAGATCATCGGCCAGCCCGTCCCCGGAGTGGAGAACTTCCAGATGGTGACCGGGCAGCCGATCTACAGCATCGACGTCGAGCCGGCGGGCATGCTGTTCGCCGCCTATCACAAGTGCCCGGTCTTCGGCGGCGTGGTCGAGAGCGCGAACGTCGACGCGATCCGGGCGCTGCCCGGCATCCAGCACGCGTTCGTCCTGGACGCCGATCCGGACGGCAGCGGACGCGCCTCCGGGGTCGCGATCGTCGCCGACAGTTGGTGGGTGGCCAACAACGCCCGGCAGCAACTCGACGTCGCGTGGAACGAGGGTCCGACCGCGGTCGAGAACACGACGCGCTACGACGAGCAGGCCGCGGCCCTTTCGTCCCGGGCTTCCGAGGCGCCGGCCGGCGGCGGCCGGGGCGTCGCCAACATCGGCGACGTCGAGGCGGCTTTCGCCGACGCCGCGCAGGTGCTCGAGGCCGAGTACTACTTCCCGCTGCTGTCGCACGCGCCGCTGGAACCCATGAACTCCACGGCCCATTTCAAGGAGGACGGCACGCTGGAGATCTGGTCGCCGAGCCAGATCCCGGGCCTGGCGAACCCGGCCCGGTCCGCCGGCATCGAGAACGACGCGGCCACGATGCACCTGGTGCGTTCGGGCGGCGGCTTCGGGCGCCGGCTCTACAGCGAGTACGACATCGAGGTCGCGGCCATCTCGCGCCGTGTCAGCGAGGAACGCATGGAAGCCGGGCTGCCTACCGTCCCGGTCAAGCTGCTGTGGACTCGCGAAGACGACATGCACTTCGACATGTACCGTCCCGCGGGGTATCACTTCTTCAAGGCGGCCCTGGACGGCGACGGGCGGCTGACGGCGTTCCGCGACTTCGTTCCGAGCGTCTCCTCCGTGGTGCCGGCCAACGAGTTCCCGCGCGGGTTCGTGTCGAACTTCATGGCCAACTCCATTCCGATCACGCCGTTCTCGATTCCGACCGGCGCGTTGCGCGCTCCGAGCACGAACGGCGTCTCGTTCGTCATGCAGTCGTTCATCGACGAGCTGGCCGTCGCGGCCGGCGCCGACCCGATGCAGTTCCGCCTGGACCTGCTGGCCAACCCGGTGCCCGAGCCGCAGCCGGCCGGGGGCCGAGGCGGACGCGGCGGCGGTTTCGGCGGCGGCGGGTTCAACGCGTCGCGGGCCGCGGGCGTGCTCGAGGCCGTGCGGCGCATGTCCAACTGGGACGCGGCCTATCCCACGATGGGGAACGGGCGCGGCCTGGGTTGCGCGTTCCAGTTCGCGCACGCCGGCTACGTCGCCTACGTCGTGGACTTGACCGTTGCCGACAACCGGCAGTTGCGGGTCAACAACGTCTGGTCGGCCGTCGACATCGGACGCCAGATCATCAACCCGAGCCGGTCGCGCAACCTGGTCGAGGGCGGGTTCATCGAGGCCATGAGCCACATGATGGACTGGGAGATCACCATCGAGGGCGGCGCCGTCGTCCAGAACAACTTCCCCGAGTATCAGCCGACGCGCATGTCCCATGCGCCGTCCAGCATCGAAGTCGAGTTCGTCCTGTCCGACAACTCCCCGACGGGGCTGGGCGAGCCGTCGCTGCCGCCGGCCATCCCCGCGATCACGAACGCCGTCTTCAACGCGACCGGCGAACGGATCCGGCGGTTGCCGATGAAGCACGACGGCTACCGCTGGACCTAGACGTTGCGGGCGCGCGCCACGGTGCGCGCGCCTTTCGAACCTGGAAGGGGCGGAGGCCGTCAACCTCCGCCCCTTCGTTTTCCGGACGGATCCATGCTTCGCCTGTCGATCAAGAGCATCACGTTGCCGCTGATGGCCCTGCTCGCCATCGCGCCGGCGTCCCGTGGAGAAACGGTCGGCTTCCAGGAGCGCGAGGTCGCTCCGACCGTCGAGTTGTCGATGGACCGCGTGCCGGCCAAGCGATTCGTGGACGTGACGGGCTCCGGGTTCACCCCGAGCGCCAACGTGACCTCGCACCTGCTCCAACCCGATGGGCGCGAGTTTCCGTTCTTGCCGATTCTGACCGACAGCGACGGCGGTTTCACGCACGAGGTCGACACGCTGCTGCTGCTGGTCGGCGTCCACGAATTGTGGGTGGTGGACGATGCGACCGGCGTATCATCGAACGTCGCCCGCTTCGAGGTGACGCGGGAGCAGGAAACCGAGCGCTGAACACGCGGCGCCGGCAGGAGGACCCATGCGATTGCTTCTGACTTTCGTTCTGATGACCGGGGGCGCGCTGGCGCAGTCGGGGCATCACCTGTACGTCGTCAACAAGGGCGCCGACTCCGTCTCGATCGTCGACGCCGCGTCCCTGGACGTTCTGCACACGATTCCCGTCGGCGGAAACCCGCACGAGCTGGCCGTCGCGCCCGACGGCTCGAAGCTGTACGTCGGCAACGCGGGCGGCAACTCGATCTCGGTCGTCGACCTCGGGAGCTTCGAGGAGACGAAGCGGATCGAGTCGGCGGACTTCGCCTTTCCCCACGCGATCGTGTTCACTCCCGACGGGCGCCACGCCCTGGTCACCAGCGAGCGGAACCGGAAGATCGTGCTCATCGACGCCGAGGCGGATGAGATCATCCGGGCCATCGACACCGACCAGGGCGGCACGCACATGGCCATCATGGACGCCGCCGGCGAATGGGCGTACTTCACGAACCGCGAGTCCGACACGGTGTCGTTCATGGACGTCGGCGACTTCAGCGTCGCCGCCAACGTCGCGGTCGGCGCCGGCGCCGAAGGCTTCGCCCTGTCTCCGGACGGCCACGAGATCTGGGTCTCCAACCGCAACGCCGCGTCGGTCAGCGTCATCGACGTCGCCAGTCGCGAGGTCGTCGACACGATGGCGGTCGGGGAGCGGCCCAACCGGGTCACGTTCACGCCCGACGGCCGGCATGTCCTGATCCCGATGGGTTCCGGCGAGGTGTACATCTTCGACGCCGCCACGCGCGAGGTCATCGACACGGCCCAAGTCGGGTCGGCGGCCGGAGGGATACTCCCATCGCCGGACGGCGCACGCGTGTTCGTGGCGTCGGGCGGCTCCAACGCGGTCCACGTCATCGACACCTCCACGTGGGACGTCGTCGGCGAGATCGGCGTCGGCAGCAACCCGGACGGGCTGGCTCTGCGATAGGCGCCGGGCCGATCCCTCGGCCCCGATTCCTCAGTCGCCCAGGCCGACCCGAAGGGTCAACCCCAGCGACCAGCCGCCGGCGCGCGTGAACATGTTGTGGTTCAGCAGGCCCGGATCCTGCGCATGCCACGGGTGCGTTTCGTATACGCCCGCGGCCTCCACCGCGCCCAGCATCGAATAGGTCAGCCGCGCGCCCGTCTGCATTCGCTCGTTGAGTTCGAAGTCCATGCCGGCATGCAGGTGCGCGGCGAGAACCGTGTCGGAAAGATCCTCGTCCTGGCGGCTGTCATAGAACGACAACGGAGGGTCGTAGGCCGTGTCGTTGCCCGCCGTGTCCTCGTACCGCGTTGAAAACCGCACGCCCCGAACGGTGACGAACGCCGGTCCCAGGCCGATCCCCAGGTAGGGGACGGGCCGGCCCGGCGCGGCCGGGAAGTCGTAGAAGACCTGGCCGGCCAGCGCCCAAACGCGCAGGTCGTCGATCGAGGCCTCGGGGTTGGAGACGACCGTTCCGCCGGAGCGTGCGCCGATGGGAGCGCCGTCGTAAAAGCTGATGCCGCGAAACGCCTGGTCGAGTCCGTGGTTCCGCCGCGTGAAGGCGAGTTCCAGCCGGACGCGGTCGAAATCTCGCCCCAGCGCGAACTCGGTCCGGCGTCCGATCGATGCGCCGACCGCGTAGCGCCAGCGGTATCCGGAGATCGACGGAATCGGGTCGATGTCGAAACAGGCGTCGGTCGGATAGCAGGTCCCTTCCCGGTTCCAGCCCTCCTGATCGAGTTGTGACGCCCAACTGACTCCGATGTTTCCGCTCAGGTACCACGATGAACGCGGCGGGTTTCCGGATGTGCCCTGGGCCTGCGCCGGGGCCAGGGAACCGAGCATGAGAACGCCGCCCACAAAGGCGGCCAGAGTGTGAGCCAACATCAGTCGATTCTAGCCCGCATTTCTCACCGAGTCTACTGAAGCGGGCCGGCGGGCCTGGATCGAGCGGATGGCAGCCGGGCGGCCGCCATGGGGCGGCTGAATCGACGGTTGACGGCCGCGATATCACGTCGTCGGAAGCGCAGCGGGGG
>JAJEDW010000185.1 GCA_022821265.1 Acidobacteriota bacterium | reverse complement strand
CACGTCGATCATGCCGCAGGCCATGGTGTCGTGAGTCTGGGAGTCGATCAGGATGAAGGCGCCCGTGTCCCGGTTCGTGCGGTACGCGTCGCAGTGCAGCGCATCGAGCGTCCGGACCTGCACGCGTCCGATGTCGTTCTTCGCGAGCCCCGCGTCGCCGGAGTCGGCCTCGAGCGTGTTGACGTCGATCCGATGCTCGATTGAGGCGACCACGGCACGCGTGGTCTTGGACGTGTGCTTGATCAGGTACTTCTCGCCGATCTCCAGAGGCCGTTCCGACATCCAGCAGAGGGTCGCCGCGAACGATCGCGTCGCCAGCGGCTCGTCCTCGACGCTGACCAGCATGTCGCCGCGCGAGATGTCGATGTCGTCCGACAGCGCCAGGGTCACCGAGCGCCCCGGACCGACCGAGTCCTGGTCCCCATCGAACGTGACGATGCGCTCGACGCGCGTCGTGATCCCGGACGGCAGCGCGCGGACGGCGTCGCCCACGGCCACGGCGCCGGAGGACACGCGGCCCATGTAGCCCCGGAAGTCGGGCCATTCCGCGGTCTGGGGCCGCGACACCATCTGGACCGGAAAACGGAATCCCGCGACCGACTCGTCGGTTTCCGGCTCGATGGTCTCCAGCAGCTCCAGCATCGTCGGTCCCGCGTACCACGGCATCGCGCCGCCCCGTTCCACCACCATGTCGCCGCGCCGCGCGCTGAGCGGTACGTACCAGGCGCGATGGGCCCGCGCGTGCCGGACCCCGAGGCGGTCGAAGAAGTCCTCGAACTCTCGGCGAATCTCCCCGAAGCGGGACTCGGAATAGTCGACCAGGTCCATCTTGTTGATCGCGATGACGAAGTCGGTGATCCCCAGCAGGTGCGCGATGCAGACGTGGCGGCGCGACTGCGACACCATCCCGTTGCGCGCGTCGACGAGGATCAGCGCGAGCTCGGCCGTGCTGGCGCCCGTCACCATGTTCCGCGTGTACTGCTCGTGCCCCGGCGTGTCGGCGATGATGAAGCGCCGATGCGGCGTGGCGAAGTAGCGGTAGGCCACGTCGATCGTGATTCCCTGCTCGCGCTCGGCCCGCAGCCCGTCGGTCAGCAGCGCCAGGTCGATCCCGTTGCCGCCTCGCTGTTCGTTGTAGGCCCGGGCCGCGTCGATCTGGTCCTCGAACGCCCCCTTCGTGTCCACGAGCAACCGCCCGATCAGCGTCGACTTGCCGTCATCGACGCTTCCGGCCGTGGTCAGGCGCAGCAACTCGATGTCGGCGTCGCTCAAAAGTAGCCTTCCTTCTTCTTGTCTTCCATCGTGTTGGACCCGTGATCGATGACGCGCGTTTCGCGCTCGCTCCGCACGGCGGCCGACGCCTCGTTCGCGATCTCCGCTACCGTGGTGGCCCGGGACTCGACGGCGCCGGTGCAGGGCGAGCAACCCAGCGTCCGGAACCGCACCCAACGGGACTCGGGCACCTCGCCGTCCTTGAGGTTCCCGGCGTCGTCGGCCGGTATCAGGTTGTTCCCGCGCCGGACCACCAGCCGTTCCCGGGCGAAGTAGAGCGGCACGATCGGGATGTCCTCCCGGCGGATGTAGTGCCAGACGTCGGACTCGGTCCAGTTCGACAGCGGAAACACGCGCATGCTCTCGCCTTCGAATACGCGCGCGTTGAACAGGCGCCAGAGCTCGGGGCGCTGGTTCTTGGGATCCCATTGGCCGAACGCGTCGCGGAACGAGAACACGCGTTCCTTGGCGCGCGAGCGCTCCTCGTCGCGGCGCGCGCCGCCGATGGCCGCGTCGAAGCCGCCTTTCTCCAGGGCCTGGAGCAGCGCCGTCGTCTTCAGGAACCCGCAGCAGCGCGCCACGCCGAGCTTCAGGGGATGGGAACCGTCCGCGATGGCCGCCTCGTTCCTGTGAACGATCAGGCGCGCGCCGATCTCGGCGGTGAAGCGGTCCCGGAACTCGATCATTTCCTTGAACTTGTAACCCGTGTCGATGTGGAGCAGCGGAAACGGGATCGGCGAGGGATGGAAGGCCTTCCGCGCCAGGTGAACCAACACGCTGGAGTCCTTCCCCACCGAGTACAGGATCACCGGATTCCGGAACTCCGCGGCCACCTCGCGAAGGATGAAGATGGATTCGTCCTCGAGCGTGTCCAGGTGACTCGTTCGCGTTCGTATTCCCATGGCGCTACCCGGACTCCCCGACGTGGAGTCCGCATTCCTTGGAACCGGCGTCCTCCCACCACCAGCGACCCGAACGGATGTCGGCGCCGTCGTCGACCGGGCGGGTGCAGGGAGCACAACCGATGCTGGGGTATCCCTGGTCATGGAGCGCGTTGTACGGGACGCCGTGATCGCCGATGTAGGTGCGGACCTCGTCCCAGCTCCAGTCCAGGAGCGGATTGAACTTGTACAGCCCGTTGCCCGCGTCCCAGCCTCGGACCCCCAGGCTGTCGCGCGTCGGCGACTGCTCGCGCCGCAACCCGGTAATCCACGCCTTCTTTCCCGCCAGCGCCCGGCCCAGCGGCGCCACCTTCCGGATCTCGCAGCACTCCTTGCGTTGCGCGACGCTCCGGTAGAAGGCGTCGGGGCCATTGCGCCCGATCCAGGCTTCCAGTCTCGCGGTGTCGGGACAATAGGCGCGCACCGGAATCGGATACCGGTCCCGCACACTCGACATCAGGCGGTAGGTTTCCTCCGGCAACCGCCCCGTGTCGAGCGTGAACACCTCGATCCGGGTCGCGTGAAGCGCGATCAGGTCGAGCAGCACCATGTCCTCGGCGCCGAAGCTGGTGGCGAAGGCGGCCGGCGAGTGCGACGCGGCGATCTCGCCCAGCAGCGAGACGACGCCCGAGACGCGTTCGGCCATACGATCCCTGTCCACTCGTGGATTCTTCATCGTACCCAGAAGCACGTGATCGCGGCGATCGACAGGATGGCCGCCAACAACCCCCTCAGGACCGGCTCGGGCACCCGGCCGGTCAGCGCGCTCCCCACGTAGATTCCGGGAAGCGAACCCGCCAGCAGCGACACGAGCAGAACCCAATCGATGGTCCCGAGCCGCCAGTGTCCCAACCCGGCCGCCAACGCCAAAGGAAACGCGTGCGCCAGGTCGGTTCCCACGATTCGCTCGGCCGGCATGGTGGGCCGGCAGAGCATCAGCACCGTCACGCCCAGGGCGCCGGCGCCGACCGAGGACAACGTCACCATGACGCCGAGCGCCGCCCCCGCCCCCGCCACGGCCAGACCGGACGGTGCACCCGAGCGCCGCAGCCGGCGCTGGGCGCGCAGGACCCAGCGGTTCTTGAACGCCAGCGCCGCCGAGGTCAGCAGCAGGGCCACGCCCAGGACCGGAAGCACCAGCGCGTCCAACACTTCCCGGGAAGCCGGGCCCTCCAGCCACACGATCGACACCGCGACCGCCGGCAGGCTGCCGGCCGCCAACAAGCCCGTGAGCCGCCAGTCGACGTTGCCGGCCGCCCGGTGCTTCCACACGCCGACCGACTTGGTCGCCGCGGCGAAGACCAGGTCCGTTCCGACCGCGACCCCGGGCGCGACACCCATCCCGAAGATCAGCGCCGGGGTCATCAACGAGCCCCCGCCGACGCCGGTCATGCCGACAACCAAGCCCACAACGAATCCGGCGACGGGAAGCAGCAGGTTGAATTCCACGATCTCGAGTCCAGCCGGCGACAGCCGATCGCCTGATCCGCATGCGCTGAGACGCTATTCTAGAGTTAATCGATAACTTTGGTCAACAATAGACCTGCCGCGCCGCGCACTTTCGGTATAGAATAGGCGTCCGCGAGGGAGAATCCGACGATGGCCACGACGGAAGCCTCTCCCGGACCGGGCAACGGCGGCCGATGGGCTCGCCTTCCCGCGGATGTCCGGGAAGAAATCGACGTTTTCGAGAAGCAGTTGCGCAGCGTCCAGGCGGGGCAGACCCCCGAGAAGGTCTTCACCGAGTTCCGGCTCCGGCACGGCGTCTACGGCCAGCGGCAGGCGGGCGTCCAGATGCAGCGCATCAAGATCCCGCTGGGCATGCTGACCGCCGAGCAGATGATCTGCCTGGCCGACCTCTCCGAGGAAGTCTCCGACGGCGTCAGCCACATCACGACGCGCCAGGACGTCCAGTTCCACTTCGTGGACATCGACGACACGCCGGACATGATGCGCCGCCTGGCGGAGGTCGGGATCACGACTCGGGAAGCGTGCGGCAACGTCGTGCGCAACGTCACGGCCTGCCCCGAGGCCGGCGTCTGCCCGACCCAGGTCTTCGACGTGACGCCGCATGCGCAGGCCATGGCGCGGTTCCTGCTGCGCCATCCCGACGCGCAGAACTTCGGGCGCAAGTTCAAGGTCGCCTACTCCGGCTGCGCCGAGCGCGCGTGCGGCCTGGCCCGGATGCACGACATCGGCGCCGTCGCGGTCCTCGGCGAAGAGGACGGACGCCCCGTCGAGGGCTTCCGCGTGTACGTGGGCGGAGGTCTGGGGGCGATCCCCCACCAGGCGAAGCTCTATTCCGAATTCGTCCCGGCCGGGGAGATGCTGCCCCTCGCCCAGGCGATGGCGCGCGTCTTCGCCCGCCTCGGGGAGAAGGAGAACCGGGCCCGCGCGCGCATGAAGTTCCTGGTCGAAGGGCTGGGACCCGCCGAGTTCAAGCGGTTGGTCGAGGACGAACGCCGGAAGCTGCCGTCGGACGCGCGCTGGCGTTCGCTCGTCGCCTCCGCCGCCGAATACAGCGAAGGCCCCTTGGCCGGGCCGTCCGAGCTGCCCGCCGACGCCCTCCGGGACAGCGTGTTCGCGGCCTGGTTCGAAACCAACGTGCGGCCGCAGGCCCAGGAGGGCTATTCCATCGTCGAGGTGTCCCTGCCCCTGGGCGACATCACGGCCGACCAGTTGCGCGGCCTGGCCGAGGCGTCGCGCCGCTACATCCGGGACACGGCTCGGACCACGGTCAGCCAGAACATCATGCTTCGCTGGGTTTCGATGCGCGATCTCCCGGCGCTCCACGCCGACCTGGACCGGCTCGGACTGGCCCGGCCCAACGCGTCGCGCATGGCCGACGTCACGGCCTGCCCCGGCACGGATTCCTGCAAGCTGGGAATCACGTCGTCGCGCGGCCTGGCCGCCATCCTCGACCAGGAGTTCGCAGGCGGCATGTCCGCCGCGGCCGACCGCGGCGACCTGAAGGTGAAGATCAGCGGGTGCTTCAACTCGTGCGGTCAGCATCACATCGCCGACGTCGGGTTCCTGGGATCCGTTCAGCGGAAGGGCAACTTCACCGCTCCGGTCTTCCAGGTCGTCCTCGGCGGCACGACCGAAGGGAACGCGGCGTCCTACGGCATGGTCACCGGCAAGGTGCCGGCCCGCCGCGCGCCGCGGGTCCTGGAGCGTCTCGGCGAGTTCTACGCCGCGAACAAGAGCGACGGCGAGACGTTCTCCGCGTTCGTCGAGCGCATGGGCAAGGCCCGGATGAAGGCCGAGATCGGCGAATTCGCGCTCAAGGCCTACGAGGAGGATCCCGAAGCCTATCTCGACAATCGCCAGACCTGGGCGTACCACAAGGAGACGGGCGTGGGCGAATGCGCCGGCGAGGTGGTGGATCAGGCCGAGTTCATGCTCGAGGAGGCGGACCGCCTGGTCTTCGAAGCGACGGTCGACCTGGACAACGGCCGCTTCGGGAAGGCTTCCGACGGCGCGCTGGCCGCGACGCGGCGCGCCGCCGACGCGCTGCTCTCGACACGGGGGCTGCTGTTGTCGGACAACTACGACTGCGCCGCCGAGTTCCGGCGCCTGTTCTACGATACGGGTGAATTCTACAAGCCGTTCGCCGAGAACTTCTTCCGGGCCGATGGCGCCAACGGCGGCGAGGTCACACCGGAAGACTCCCGCCGGCGGGTCGAGGAGGCCGCCCTGTTCCTCGAGCAGGCGCAGTCGGTCTACAGCAAGGCGTAGCCGAGGGTGGACCTGCAGCGAATCAACGTCAAGCTGTTCGTCGACGCCCCCGACCCGGTTCGCGTCGACGCGCTGTTGCCCGTCTTCGCGCGCTGGCGCGAGGACACGGCCAACCCGGCCGAGTGGGTGGACCTGGCCGACTACGCGCACGTCCCGCGGGGACCCGGCGTGATGATCATCGGCCGGCAGGGCAACCTCGCGCTGGATCTGGCCGACCCGGGTCCGGGCATCCTCTACGCAAACAAGAAGGCCCTGGCGGGGAGCGTGTCCGAGCGCGTCCTGGACACGTTCCGCCGCGCGCTCGCGTTGACGCGCGCGCTGTTGGAAGAGCCCGGGTTCCCGTCCGGCATCGTCCCGCGGCCCGCCGCCTGGGAGCTGGTGTTCAACGATCGCGTGCACGCGCCCAACACCGATGCGACCCATGCCGTGCTCGGTCCGGACGTCGACGCCGCACTCGATCGGCTCTTCGGCGCGGGCTGCGCGGCCGTCCGGGAACCCGACGCCCACAGGCGTTACGGCTTCATCATCCACGGCGACGGCGTCGACAGCCTCGACCAGATCGCCGCCCGGGTCTAACGGCGGCCGGGACGTGACGGTCTCCCGCAGGCGGTTCCTCGAGGCCGCCGTCCTCGGTTCGGCTTCCGTGGCCTCCGCGTGCCGCGCCCCGCAGTCCACGGAACGCGAAGCCGGCCCGTTCCCCACGCCCGGTTTCGAGTTGGAGGAAGTCTCCGCCGCGGATATCCGGAACGGCATCGCATCCGGGCGCTGGACGGTGGCCGCCGTCGCCGCGCGCTACCTGGAACGCATCCGGGCGCTCGATGGGCAGGGTCCCGCGTTGCGGGCCGTCATCCGGACGAACCCGGACGCCGTCGCCGCGCGGTCCGGGCCGGATCCGCCCGGCGCGCCGCGGCCGCTGGCGGGCGTTCCCGTCCTGGTCAAGGACAACATCGAGACCGCGGGCGCCATGCCGACGACGGCCGGCTCGCTGGCGCTGGAGAACTCCTTCGCCGCGCGGGACGCGTTCATCGTGGCGCGGCTCCGAGCGGCCGGGGCGACCATCCTGGGAAAGGCCAACCTGAGCGAATGGGCCAACTTCCGGGGCGCGCGCTCCACCAGCGGCTGGAGCGCCGTCGGGGGCCAGTGCCGAAACCCATATGCTCTGGACCGCAACCCGTGCGGCTCCAGTTCGGGTTCGGCCGTCGCCGTGTCGGCCAACATGGCGCCGCTGGCGCTGGGCACCGAGACCGACGGTTCCATCGTCTGCCCGGCGGCCATGAACGGCGTCGTCGGCATCAAGCCGACCGTCGGGCTCGTCAGCCGGACGGGCGTCATCCCGATCGCGGCCAGCCAGGACACGGCGGGCCCGATCGCCCGCACCGTGACCGACGCGGCGCTGCTGCTGGGCGTCATCGCCGGGCCCGACCCGGCCGACGGCGCGACG
This sequence comes from Acidobacteriota bacterium, assembly GCA_022821265.1. Classification (GTDB taxonomy): domain Bacteria; phylum Acidobacteriota; class Terriglobia; order 20CM-2-55-15; family 20CM-2-55-15; genus JAJEDW01. Next base: position 981 of record JAJEDW010000185.1, on the reverse strand, counting down.
CTGGCGGCCGACGCGGTGTTCCACGACGACTACGTCCGGTTCCTGGATCGGGACGCGCTCCGGGGCGCCCGGATCGGCATCGCCCGGAACTTCAACGCCGGCGCCGCGGTCTGGAGCCATTTCGAATCGGCGCTGGACGTATTCCGGGCCGCCGGCGCCACCGTCGTCGACCCGGCGGCGATTCCCAACGCCGACCGGCTCGGAGAACCCGAGTTCATCGTCCTGCTCCACGAGTTCAAGGACGGGATCGACCGGTACCTGGGAACGCTCTCCGACGATGTCCCCGTCCACACGCTCGGCGAGCTGATCGCCTTCAACCAGGCGCACGCCGACAGGGAAATGCTCCACTTCGGCCAGGAACGGTTCCGCGCGGCCTCGGCCGCCGGCCCCCTGACCAGCCCGGCCTACCTGGACGCGCTGGCCGCGTGCCGGCGCCTGGCGCGCGCCGAGGGCATCGACGCCGTCATGGATCGATTCGGTCTGGACGCCCTGGCCGCGCCCACCGCCGGCCGGCCGTGGCTCACCGACTACGCGCGGGGCGACGTCGGCGTGGGTCACGCATCCCAGCCAGCGGCCGTCGCCGGCTACCCGCACGTCACCGTGCCGATGGGCCTGGACCAGGGGTTGCCGCTGGGCGTTTCGTTCTTCGGGAGAGCCTGGAGCGAGCCGACGTTGCTCGGCCTGGCCTACGCCTACGAGCAGGCGAGCCGACGCCGCGAGATACCGCGGTTCCTGCCCGGCGCGGTATGATACCGGCGCATCATGCTTTTCCAACTGATCGACATCTACTCCGTCGTGGTCCTCGCCGCCGTCGTCCTCTCCTGGGTGAGCGTACCGCCCGGCAACGCCATCGCCCAGGTCGTCCACGCTCTGACCGAACCGTTGCTGGGCCCGATACGACGCGCCCTCCCCGCCATGGGCGGCCTGGACTTCTCCCCGATGATCCTGCTGATCCTCCTGCAGGTCGTCCTGAAGGGTCTT
>JAJEDW010000197.1 GCA_022821265.1 Acidobacteriota bacterium | reverse complement strand
AACGTCTTCGACGAAGAGACCGGCGAGGTCGCAAGCTGGGGCGTCGAACTGGCGGCGCCCAGCGTCCTGCAGGGACGGGGATGGGGACCCGACAGCCTCGCCATCGGTGAAGAAGTCACCGTCGATGGTTGGGAGTCGCGTCTGGGCTTGCCGCGGATCAACTCGCGGCAGGTCATCTTCACGGCGACGGGTGAAGAGCCCGGCGCCGAACGATAGCTGCGGGCCCATGGGGTCCGAGGCGGTCTCGTCGTTGCGCGCCGTGGTCGCATGAGGGGTTCTTGACCCCGTCCCCCGGACCCTCTACCGTAGCTCCGAAGGGATTCGCCTCGCAGGAGCACGACCCATGCCGATGACCCGCCGGACGTTCGTCGCCACAAGCGTTGCGGGCTTGGCCGGCGCATCGGCCGCGAACATGGCCGGTCTGGCCTGGGGGCAGACGGCCGCCCAGGCGCCCCCGGACGAGGACGGGTCCAGGCTCTGGCTCCGCTACGCGCCGCCCGGCCCGGCGGTGGAGGGATACCGCGGCGTCGTCCGGCAGATCGTGGTCCAGGGCGGTTCGGACACCGCGGGCGTCATCCGCGAGGAGCTGGTCGACGGGCTCGGCGGCATGCTCGGCCGCGAGGTCCCCGTCTCCGACGGCGACGTCGCCGAGGGGGCCGTGATCGTCGGCACGCCGGAGAATTCCTCCATCGTGGCCGGGCTGGATCTGGGCTTGGAGCTCTCCGGGCAGGGGACCGAAGGGTTCGTGATTCGGTCCACCCGCATCGATGGCCGGCCGGTGACCGTCGTCGCCTCCGTCGGCGAGATCGGCGCCCTGTACGGCGCGTACCATTTCCTGCGATTGATGGCGACGGCCCGGCCGATCACCGGACTGGCCGTGGCCGAGAGGCCGCTCGTCGAGATCCGGATGCTCAACCACTGGGACAACCTGGACGGCTCGATCGAGCGCGGGTACGCCGGACGGTCGCTGTGGCAGTGGGAGGAGTTGCCGGACGTCGTCAGCCCGCGCTACAGGGAGTACGCCCGGGCCAACGCGTCGGTCGGGATCAACGGCGCCTCGGTGAACAACGTGAACGCCGACGCCCGGATCCTGACGCCCGAGTATCTGCGCAAGGTCGCGGCGCTGGCCGACGTCTGGCGTCCCTACGGCGTGCGGATGTACCTGTCCGTCAACTTCGCCGCGCCGGTCGCGGTGGGCGGCCTGGAAACGGCGGATCCGCTGGACGACGGGGTGGCCGGGTACTGGACGGACAAGGCGGCGGAGATCTATTCGCTGATTCCGGACTTCGGCGGCTTCCTGGTCAAGGCCAACTCCGAAGGCCAGCCCGGCCCCAAGGACTACGGCCGCACGCATGCCGAGGGGGCCAACGTGATGGCCCGGGCGTTGGCCCCGCACGGCGGCCGCGTGATCTGGCGGGCGTTCATCTATGACCCGGAGGTCGATCCGGACCGGGCCAACCGGCCGTATATCGAGTTCATGCGGCTGGAGGGCGATTTCGAGCCGAACGTGCTGGTGCAGATCAAGAACGGCGCGATCGACTTCCAGCCGCGCGAACCGTTCCATCCGCTCTTCGGCGGTTTGCGCGAGACCCCGGCCATGGCGGAGCTGCAGCCGACGCAGGAGTATCTCGGCCAGGCCCGGCACCTGGTCTATCTGGGTACGATGTGGGAGGAATTCCTTACCTCCGACACGCACGCCGAGGGCCCGGGTTCCACGGTCGGCCGGTACGTGGCCGGCGACGTCTGGCCGATGCGGGTCACCGGGATGGCCGGCGTGACGAATCCCGGGCTCGACGCCAACTGGTGCGGGCATCACTTCAGCCAGTCGAACTGGTACGCCTTCGCGCGCCTGGCGTGGAACCATGAGCAGACGGCCGAGGCCGTCGCCGACGAGTGGATCCGCCAGACGTTGACCCACGAGCCGGAGACGGTCGACGTGATCCGCGGCATGATGATGCGGTCGCGGGAGATCTTCGTGAACTACACGATGCCGTGCGGACTGCATCACCTGATCGGCGGCGATCACTACGCCCCCATGCCGCAGAACGCCCGGTCGTCCCGGCCGTCCTGGACGGCGACCTATTACCACCAGGCCGCCGCGGACGGCGTCGGCTTCGATCGCACCGGGACCGGCAGCAACCACGTGGCCCAGTACCATGCGCCCGTCCGGGACATGTTCTCCAGCGTGGAGGCGTGCCCGGAGACGTACCTGCTGTGGTTCCACCGCCTGGGGTGGGACCACGAGATGGAGTCGGGCCGGACCCTGTGGGAAGAACTGTGCGCCCGGTATCACCAGGGCGCGCGCGACGCGGCCGGCCTCGAAGAGACCTGGGCCTCACTCGAAGGCAGGATCGACGCGCGGCGTCACCGCGAAGTCGCCGAGCGGCTCGACGAGCAGGTCCGCCACGCCGGGGAATGGCGCGATCAGATTCTGGGGTATTTCCAGCAGTTCAGCGGGATGGACATCGTCGATCCGACCCGCGACGCGTAGCAGACCGAAACGGATATTTCCGGGGGTTCCGATGTCCAAGACCGTTGCGCATCCGCTGGCGGCCGTGTTGCTGTCGCTGCCGTTGTTGTCCCTGTCGGCCGAACGGCAGTCGTCGACTCCCCAACCGGTGGCCGCACCCGTTCCCGAGGTGGGAGAGAACACCGGGGCCGGTCCCGTCTGGGATTCCTCTCCGTCCCAATGGCCCGGGCACGGCGTCGGCCATTACGACTACGAGATCACCGAGTACACGATTTCGGGCACGGCGGCGGGCAAGCCCTACGACACCCGGATGGTGATCCGCCGGCCGGCCGACGATGCGCGCTTCAGCGGTCTGGTCATCGCCGAAGCCATGCATCCGGTGGGCCGCGCCCATGCCTTCCAGTTCAATTCGGTCTACATCATGGCGTCGGGGCATATCGCGGTGGAGGTCTCCACCCGGGGCGTCGAGCAGTTGGCGGCGTTCAACCCGGACCGGTACGGCGGCCATCGCCTGGAAGGCGACCAGATCAACGAGATCCTGGCTCAGGCCGGGGCTCTGATCAAGAGCGGCGCCAGCCCGATCGCCGGCCTGAACCCGCGCAAGATGGTCCTGTGGGGGACTTCGGCCAGTTCCCGCATACTGACGGACTACCTGCCGGCTCACGCCGTCTTCAAGACGGCGGAGATGGAGAACATCTACGACGGCTTCATGCCCACGTCCAACGGATCGGACATCGAGCCCGTGGATGTGCCCATGATCCAGGTGCCCACGCAGCACGAGTTCCGGAACATGGCCACGGCCGCGCAGGATGGCGATGCGCCCGGACAGCAGTTCCGCGTTTACGAGTTCCCGGGCATGGGGCACCTGATGGCCCGGAACAACACGCGCCTGGGACCCGATTCCTGCGTGCGTCCGCTCACGCGGTTCCCGCTGGAACCCTACATGTCCGTGGCGCTCCACCATCTGCTCGAGTGGGTGGACAGGGGAATCGCACCGCCGAGGGCGGACCGGGTCGTGATCGACCGCAATACCGCCAACGACGGCTCGCTGATGGCGCTGGATCCGCATGGCAATCCCATGGGAGGGATTCGCAGTCCTTACGTGGATGTCCCCGCGGCGACCTACATCGCCGGGAACGAGGCGGTTGACGAGAATCTCGCCACGCAGTGCCGCCTGACGGTGTGGGAGCGGGCGTTTTCCCCACAGAGACTGCGCGAACTGTACGGAACGCGCGAAGACTACGTCCGTCAGTTCGAAGCCGCGCTGGACCGGCAGGAAGAAGCCGGTTGGTCCCTGCCCCTCTATCGCGACCTGATCATGGAAGACGCCCGAGCCGTCGGTTTCTGATGTCCGGCCGAAGTTCCCCGACGGCTCCGCTCGGAAGTCCGCACCGCCGCCGGGGTGGTTACCGCGAATTTCTCGAGACGAATTCCACGATGGCGTCCGCGACGGGGTCGCCGTCTTCCGGGATGCGGGTCACGATCGAGCCGTGGTTCCGCCCTTCGAACTCCCGGTAGCTCGAATCGGGATGCTCGACGGCGAGCATCGCCGCGATGAAGTAGCTGTTTTCCTCGGGTCTCGCCGGGAGATCCTCGGATCCCGCGATCGCCAGGAACGGCGGGGCATCGGCCCGCACGTGGAATACCGGGGCCGCCGCGTCGACGATCGGCCGATCCCCGGGCAGGCCCCGTTCCCCGCGGACTGTGGCGTGCGTGACCATCTGCCCGCTGATCGGTATCAGGCCGGCGAGGTCATCGAGCCGACGACCGTGAGCGGCGAGATACCGGTCATCGACGCCGACCATCGCCGCCAGGTATCCGCCGGCCGAGTGCCCCGACACGAACACGTTCCCGGGGTCGCCGCCGTAATCTTCGGCATGGTCCAGGACCCATGCCACGCTCGCCGCCGCGTCTTCGACGTAGGCCGGATAGACGGCGCGCGGGGACAGCCTGTAGTTGACCGATGCGACGCCGACGCCGCGCGCGGCCAGGCTGCGCGCTATTTCCTGATGCACGCCGTCGGCCTTGTCCCCGGCCGTCAGACCGCCGCCGTGAAACCACACGATCAGCGGAAAGCCCGTCTCGCCCTCGGGCAGGTAGAGATCGAGCATCGAACGCTCGCGTTCGTAGTCGGACAGGCCATCGCCGGCCTTGTACGCGATGTTCTCGTGGACGACGACGTCCTGGGCCAGCGCCGGCGGCGTGATCGCGCAAGACGCGGCCAGGAACATGAATCCGAAACGAGCGGTCGAGCGAAGTTTCCGCAGCATCGTCTACCTCCAGATTTCGGGGCGCAAGATCAGCGTCTCATCGTACCCGAAATCGATCGGCAGTCCAGCGCGCGTTGACACTGCCCGGGAGGGCCGCTTGTTTCTCATTGGCTCCGGCAGAAATCCGGTAGTAACATCCCGTTCGCCCGAGACGCCTGCCGCGTCGGTGCACAGGTCGCGGCGCACGCGGCATCGACGGCGAACCCCGGCGTCCCGGACCCCGAGGGCGTCACCGATCGAGCCGGGTTGGGGCGTCGCGGCCCGAAGAACCCGTCACGAACGCCGTTCGCGTTCAAAGGAGTACTGATGAGTCGGACGACCGGTTGGGTGCTGCGGAGCGCGGCGATCGCCTCCGTTGCGCTCTACGGCGCCGCGGAGGGAGTGGAGCGGATTCAGAACGGGAGCGAAGCCGCGGAACCGTTCCGTATCATCGGCAACATCCATTGGGTGGGAGGCGAGTACGGCTCCTATCTGATCACCACGCCGGAGGGCCACATCCTCCACGACACGGGTACGAACGAGATGCACGAGGTCATCGTCTCGAACGTGGAGACGCTGGGTTTCGACGTCGAGGACATCCGGATCATGATTTCGAGCCATGCCCATTTCGACCACGTCCAGGGACACGCGGCCATGAAGCGGGCGACCGGGGCGCGGGTGGTCGCGCTGGGGGGCGATGCCGCGGCGCTCGAATCCGGACAGGACAACTCGGCCGGGGGATTCCCGGGCCTGGAGCCGGTCGCGGTCGATCGCGTGATCGAGGACGGCGACACGGTCACGCTGGGCGGCGTGACGCTGCGCGCCCTCTGGACGCCCGGGCACACGCAGGGGGCCACGATGTGGATGATGACCGTCCAGGAGGACGGTGACAGCTACTCCGTCGCCTTCCGCGGCGGCGAGATCCCGAACCAGGGCGTGCAGCTCTTCGGCAACCCGAGGCACCCGACCGTGGTGGCCGATACGCGCGCGACGCTCGAGAAGCTGAAGGGACTCGAACCTCCCGACGTGTTGCTCCACAATCACCCGCGGGACCTGGGCCGCCCGTTCAACCCCGCGGTCCCGGTCAGTGCACGCTGCTTCACCTGCCTGGACGCGGAAGCGTGGACGGACTTCGTGGCCCAGGCCGAGGCGAGTTTCGACGAGATGCTCCGGGAAGCGGAGGCGACGCCGGATCCGTAGTCGTCCGTGTCGGAATCCCCGCGCCGTCGACTCCGGCCCGAGTTCCGACGTCTCGCGAAGTGACTCGCGCGGCCGGAGTGAGGCCCGGCGCCTACACGTTCATGATGTCGTATGCCTGCTCGAGGCTCTCGATCGCGTCGCGCCCCGGGCCGGGACGGTGTTCGTGCGCGACGAAGCCGGTGTATCCCAGGTCGGCGATCGCGTTGGCGATGAACCGGTAGTTCAGCTCGTTCGTGTCGTCGATCTCGGTGCGGCCCGGCACGCCCGCGGTGTGGATGTGGCAGATCAGGTCGATGTTGTCGCGCAGGTTGCGCGTCACGTCGCCGTCGGTGATCTGCACGTGGTAGATGTCGTAGACGATCTTCACGTTCGGCGACCCGGTGCCGCGGCACACGTTCAGACCCCAGTCGAGGCTGGAGAAGATCTGGTCGGTCCGGTTGTCGGATTCCACCTTGGCGTTGGTGATCTCCATGCAGAGAATCACGCCGCGTTCCTCGGCGTAGTCCACGACCCGGTCGAACATGGCGATGGCGTTGGCCATGCCTTCCTCGTAGGACATCCCGCGGCGCTCGCCCGGAAGCGCGATCAGGTTCGGGCATCCCAGGTCCGCGCACATGTCGATGCCCTCGATGAACGCGGGCTCGAACTGGTCGTGCAACTCGCGCCGGATCAACCCGTCCTGGAAGCCGGTCCCGGTGCCGACCATCAGCGTCGGCGTCAGGCCGTGGTCCCGCAGGATCGGCACCTGCTGGGGGCGCGGCAGGTCCATGCCCTGGAACCCGATCCTCTGGAGCACCTGGCACCGTTCCTCGAACGACAGTTCGGATTGGCCCCACACCGATCCCATGACGCTCTGCTTGATGGGCGCTCGCCCCGCGATGCGCTCCTGGGAGGGCCGTGCGGACGCCGAAGTGCGATTCACGGAGGCCGCCGCGATGGGCGCCGCCGCCATGCCGGTCAGGAAGTCGCGTCTTTTCATGGCTGCACTATACCCCTCACCCGCCGTCTTCCGGAAGCCGGAACGCCAGGAACTCGCCCGAGTAGCCGAAGCCGCTGACGGCGACCACGATGTATTGCCGGCCGTCGAGCATGTAGGTCATCGGCGACCCGGTCTGCGGCGCGGGCATGTAGACGGCTCCCACCTCTTCGCCGGTCGCCTTGTCGTAGGCCCGCAGCATCGCGCCGCGCTCGCCCGACGGCGTCGTGAAGACGCCGCCCTCGCCGGCGATCACCAGCGTTTCGGTCACCAGCGTCCCGATCCGTCCCGTCCGTCCGGTCCGGGGAATGTCGAGTCCCTCCAGCGCCGGGTGGTTGCGGATGTTGTCGGGCGTTGCCCCGTGCGGGACCTGCCAGACGATCTCGCCGCGGTTCAGGTCGATCGCCGTGATCCTCCCGTAGGGCGGCTTGACGAGCGGCAGGCCCCGCACCGTCAATCCGCCGAAGCGCTCCGTCGAGTCCGGGTCCGGGTTCGGCGCGATGCCGCGGATGAAGTCCATGTCGGAGCGCTCCGGGTCGCTGATGAGCCCGACGGCCGAGGGCGACGTGTTCGAGAACACGTACAGGATGCCGGTCTCCGGATCGTAGGATCCGCCCTGCCAGTTGGCGCCCCCTGTGACGTTGGGCAGCATCAGCAGGGCCAGGGGGCCCTCCCATCGGCTGACGACCGGGGGCGTGTAGAGCGGCCCGATCCGGTACCGCGAGATCAGCGTCTCGGCCTCGGCGCGCAGCCCGGGCGTGAAGTCGATCAGGTCGTCGACGGAGAAGCCCTGGCGCTCGAACGGGGGCGGCCGCGTCGGGAACGGCTGGGTCGCCGCGTACCACTCGCCCGGCACGTCGCCGGCCGGCACGGGCTGTTCCTCGATCGGCCAGACCGGACGGCCCGTCTCGCGGTCGAAGACGTAGACCCAGCCCTGCTTGGTCGGCTGGGCGACGGCGCGGACGAGTTCGCCGTCGACCATGATGTCGGCCAGGATCGGCGCGCACGGCGTGTCCCAGTCCCAGATGTCGTGGTGGATGAACTGGTAGTGCCAGCGCCGCTCGCCGGTTTCCAGGTCGACGGCCACGATGCTGGACCCGTACAGGTTGTTGCCCGGACGGTGGCCGCCGAAGTAGTCGTTGGTCGGCATCTCGACGGGGAGGTAGACCAGGCCCAGCTCCTCGTCGACCGTGATCTGCGCCCAGACGCCCGTGTTGCCCGTGGTGGCCCAGGAGCCGTCCTCCCATGTCTCGTTCCCGTATTCGTCCGGGAACGGGATCGTGTGGAAGATCCACAGGCGCTCGCCCGTGCGCGCGTCGTAGCCGCGGACGAACCCCTTCTGGTTGTTGCGTGTGCGGGGCGCGCTGCCCGGGAGGTGGGCGGCCCCCACGATGATCGTGTTCCCGGCCACGACCGGCGCGGCGTGCAGGCCCACCTCGCCGGTCACCGGGTCCATCTCCTGGTCCATCTCCGTCTTGAGATCGACGACGCCGTCGTTGCCGAACCCGGGAACGGGCCGGCCGGTCCCGGCGTCCAGCGCGATCATCTGGTAGCCGGGGGTGACGTAGACGATGCGTTCCTCGCCGCCGTCGGACCAGTAGGCCAGACCCCGTCCGGAAAGCTGCCGCGGGGCGGCCTCGCCGCGCGCGCCCTCCCGGAGGCTGAACTTCCAGAGCAGCTCGCCGGTCGCCGGGTCCAGCGCGATCACGGAGCGTCGCGTCCCGGCCGTGGTGTAGAGGACGCCGTTCACCATGAGCGGCGTGGACTGTAGGTTGGTTTCGCGGCGCGGTCCGAGGTTGTCGGTCTTGAAGCGCCAGGCGACCTCGAGCGTGCCGAAGTTGTCGGCGTCGATCTGGTCGAGGGCCGAATACCGCGTGCTGCCCAGGTCGCCGCCGTAGGTCGTCCACTCGCCGTCGGCGGCCCCGTATTGCCCGGCGGCGGGCAGCGTGGTCAGCGCGGCGAGCAGAAGGCACGCGGCCGGGCCGGCATGGGCTGTTGTCGACATTTCGTTGTCTCCTGACTATGAGCTGTCGGTGAAAACGGGCGCGTGGCCGGCCATGTCCGTCCAGGGATCGGCGTCCGCCGCCGACATCAGCCGGGCACGGCGTCGAGGACAACGACAACCTCCGGCCCATGCCCCATGAAACTCGCGGCGTTCCTCGCCGCGAGTGGACAACGAGCCGGCAGGCGAGGCGTCAGCCCAAGAAAATGATCCGGTCGAACGCAGCCGCGGTTTTGCCACAAACGCCTATCCCGTCTCGATTCGGAGCATCCGGATGAGATTACCGCCGAGGATCGCCATCTTGTCGTCATCGCTCAAGGACGGCGAATCGGCGATCAGGTCGATGGTGTCGGGCCAGACATAGGGGATGTCGGAGCCGTAGACGACCTGTGTGACGCCGGTCTCGGCCACCAGGTGCCGCAGCCCTTCCTCGGAGAATACCATCGAGTCGACGAAGATCTGGTCCCGCATGTACTCGCTGGGGTTCTTCAGGTTCGCGCAATCCGCGTTGGCCCGCACCTCGCAGGCCACCTCGGTGCGCCCCAGGTACGAGGGCAGGTAGCCGCCCCCATGCGCCCCGCAGATCTTCAGTCCCGGGAACCGGTCCAGGACCCCGTCGAAGATCATGTGCGTCAGAAAGACCGTCGTCTCCAGGGGATTGCCGATGATGTTGCCCAGGTTGCCGCGACCGGCGAGCCCGCCTTCGCGGACCACGTTCTGCGCGTTGTTGGGGTGCATGAAGATGGGGACGTCCAGCTCTTCGGCCTTGGCCCAGAACGGGTCGTAGCGTTCCGAGGTGGGCGGCTCGTTGGCGACGTGGCCGCCGATGGACGCGCCGCGGTGCCCCAGTTGGCCGACGGCGTATTCGAGCTGCTCGGCGGCCAGGTCCGGATGCTGCAACGCGACCGAGGTCAGCGCCACGAACCGGTCCGGATGCTCATCGCACCACGCGGCAAGTCCTTCATCCTGGACCCGGACGATTTGCGCGGCCATGTCGCGGTCGGCGGCGTACCACCAGAACTGGTTCACGCTGAGCGCCTGGATGTCGATGCCGCGCTCGTCCATCATCTCCATGCGGTGCGGGCCCACCCTCAGCAGGTCGGGCAGACCGGCCCCGGCCGGGTTCACGTCGGGAATGGCCGCCCGCAGTTCGTCGAGAAACGTGCAGTGCGCGTGGATGTCGACAACCGTGGCGCGGCGTCCGTTGATACTGATTTCCCGGCGCGGGGACTGTCCCGACGTGTCGAGACGGCAGCCGGCGATGAGCCCTCCCGCGCCGGCGTACGCCGCGGTCCTGAGGAAGTTCCTGCGGTCGAGCATGACGATCCCCCTTGTCTCGTTGCGATTGCCGGAAAACGCTTCGACGATATGAACCGCGTTGCCGGAAGTCAAGGAGGCAGACGGGCGCCCCGCGGGTTGTCTTGGCCCACGTATTCTCCCCTCCGAACAGAAACGATCGGTCGCTGCGCCGCGTCGGCAAGACGGTACGAAAGCCGCCGTCCGTATATTACGGCGATGACCGATTCGCCTGCGTGGCGGGAACATGGATGAATCCCTCGAACCCCGTGTCGATTATCCCTTCGTATTGACGCTCCCATTTCTTTTCTCTCGGACGGAGCGTGTAGACGAAATTCGATCGTCGGGCAGCCGTCGGTGTTAAACCGGCCGCGATGCTTCATCGATGACGGCGTAGCCGGTTCGAAATGCTCCGGGGGAACCCACACGCATCAGGTGGAACGGCCCGCGGCCACTCCTGGCGGCCCCCTCCAGAGCTTCCTCCGAGCTCTCGCCGACGTGGATCTCCCGGTTCTCGACGTCGATGGCGATGAATTTACCACGGGACTGCTGTTCGCATTTCGCTCTGAACTGCTCGTCGTACAGCCGCTTGGCTTGCTCGACGAACTCTTCACGAACTTTCGTGATGCTGAGATCGGGCGGGTGGTGTGTCATTGGGGTCTCCCCCTCGAATTCCTGACTTTTGGCCCGCTTCCTGGACAACCGAGGTCCCCGTTGCGGAAAGGAATCTAGCCCGCTACGCAGCCTCAAGGCAACAACTGATCCAGCCCGCCTGATCCAGCCCCTGAATCGAATCCGCGATCCCCAGCGTCCATTGTCCAAGTCACGCGACGACTGCGATGCGCGCGGTCGAGGTCGCAACCTCCAAGTTGTCGATCTGATTCTCGAACGGAAATATCCCGGCGCCGGTCGGAGCATCGCGGGGTCCCCTACCCAGGGGGAAAAGGGTAGAATACGCGGACCATGCATCCCAACCGCCGGAGGTACTGATCGATGCGCCAGAAAATCATGGTCCTCGCCCTTGCCGTGTTCGTGGGCGCGGGGCTCGCCGTCGTCACCGGAACCAGTCAGCAGCAGGCCCCGCCCCTGGAGATGAGCGAGGTCGTGGAAGGCCTGTACGTGATCATGGGCTCGGGCGGCAACGTCGGCGTCCGCGTGACCGGCGAAGGCGTCATCGTGATCGACGACAAGTTCGAGCGAAACTACGACGAGATCATCGCCAACATCGAGAGCGTGACCGACGAGCCCGTCCGGTACGTGATCAACACGCATCACCACGGAGACCACAGCGGGGGCAACGTCCGGTTCTCGGCGATCGCCCAGGTGATCGCCCACAAGAACGTGCGTGCCAACATCCTGAGGAACGACCAAGCGGGCCCGCCGTCGGTCATCTATACGCACGAGACGGCCGTGTTCCTGGGCGACGCGGAAGTGCAGGCCCACCACATGGGCCGGGGCCATACCAACGGCGACTCGATCATCTACTTCCCGGACCTGGGCGTCATCCATGGGGGCGACCTGATCAACACCGGGAACATCTTCATTGACTACAACAACGGCGGCAGCTTCCTGGAGTGGGTGGACACGCTGGACCGCGCCCTGGAGCTGGACTTCACGACGGCGATTCCGGGACACGGCGACATCCTGACCAAGGACGAGTTGCGGGCGTACCGCAACAAGTTCGCCGCGCTGGAGACCCGCGCGCGCGAGCTGGTGGCCCAGGGCATGGCCCCGGACGAGTTCGTCGCGAACCTGCCGACGGACGACCTGGGATGGGACCTGACCGGCCGCGGCGGCGCGGGGGCGCAGGGCGTCTACGCCGAGTTGACCGGGGCGATGGAATAGGACGGAGCGGCCGACCTCCCCGGCGCGGAACGCTGAACCTCTTCGTCTACGGCACACTCAAGCGCGGGCTCCGGAACCACGACAGGTTCTGTCGCGGAGTGCTGGAAATCCGCGAGGCCGAAGTGCGCGGCCGCCTCTACGAGGGCCCCGGTTATCCGTTTCTGGAGGTACCCGAAGGCGACGTTCTCGCGGAGGGAACGGCCGATCCTCTCGCCGATGCGGCCACGGAGGCGCGACTGCGCGCCTCGCCCGCGTCGTTCCGCCGGCCCGTCGCCGCCAGCGGCGCGCCGGGCGCCTGGGGCATCGTCCACGGCGAGGTGTTGACCTTCGACGACCCCGACGACCGCCTGCCCGCCATCGACCGCCTGGAGGACTTCAACCCCGGGGGCTCCAGCGTCTACCGGCGCGTGCTGGTCCATGTGACCCTGAAGGGCGTGACAGCGTTGGCGTGGTTGTACACGATCGAGGCGAGCGGCATCCACGGCCGCCGGATCGTCTCGGGCCGCTGGCCAGAGTAGCGGCCGTGGGCGGGTCCAGGGGAATCCGGGCGTACGGTACACGACCGCGCGGTTCGATGACGGCGGCACGGGGTATCGCGTGCCTGAATCCCACGAGTACCATTGAAGCGTGCAAGAATCCGAACGATGAGGATGTTGAAGGAATGAGCGAAGCCATGGCGCGGAGCCGTCGAAAAAAACTGCCGCCGATTCATCCGGGGGAGATTCTTCATGAAGAGTTCCTGGCTCCGATGGAGATCACGCAGTACCGGTTGGCTCGTTTGATCGGGGTGGACGCCCGCCGGATCCATGCGATCGTCCATGGTCAGCGGTCCATCACGGCCGAGACGGCCCTGCTGTTCTCGCGCTTCTTCGGGAACTCTCCGGAGTTCTGGACAGGACTTCAGAGCCAGTACGATCTGGAGAAGGAACGGGATCGACTGGCCGACAGGCTCGAACGCGTGCCGGCGGACGATGCGGCCGTCACCGCTGGATCCGCGGGCTAAGACGCCGAGGACGCCACGCGAACCGGCCGCCGGGCGGCCGGTCGGCCCTGCGAAGCGAGACACGACTGCCGCGATCGTATGGCAGAATAGCCGGATGAGTGTCAGTTCTTTCCGCGGTTTTCTCTACTTTCTGGCGCCTATCCTCGGGGACGTACAGGCCGTGCGGCGCGGGCGCGTCGGGCGCCGTGTGGGTCGGCGTGCGGCCGGGAAGCTGACTGGCCGCATGATGGGGAAGTGGCTTCGGTGAGGTTCCGTCCGCAAGGCCTGCCGGGACGCGTTCGCGATTCGGCGCGTAGCCTTTGAAGATCGTCTTCGGCTGGCGCCTGGACGGGCCGACGTACCCGGAAACACCCGACGGGAGCGAGTTCTCGATTGACGCCGCCGTCGTCGGCCCGCGGGGCTTGCTCGACCTCCTTGAATCCCGCTTGGGCGTGAACGGCCCGGGCGCGCACCCGGCCCGTCGGATCGCCCAGTACATGGCCCGGTTGCGCGCCATAGACGACGGCGCCCGGTTCTATTCCGGTTCGTTCGCGGCCGACGCATGGGCGACGGCGCGGCTACTTCTTTCCTGGCGCGACGACTTGGCGGCCGCCGGCTGGACGGCCGGCTCGCGGTCCTGGACGAGCGGCCGGCTCGCCGCGCTGGCGCGAGCGGAGACCCTGCACGAACCGCCGCTCGCTCCGGGGCTTCCCGACCGCGCGCGTTCGATCCTGTCCCGCGTTTCCGAGGCGAACCCGATCGAGCAACTGACGCTGGCCGACGATCGCGAACGCCTGCCCTGGGTCTGGCGGCGCCTGATCGACACGTTGGCCGATGCGGGCGCGCGCGTTGTCCGGGCCGCCCCCGAAGGCGCCCGCGCGCCGGGCGACCTGGCCGCGGTGCAGGCGCTGATTTCCGGTGGCGACGCGGGCCCGCTGACAGGCGATGCGACGTTTGCCGTCGTCCGTTACGACAACGCCCTGGCGGGGGCCGAGGTCGCCGCCGAGTGGCTCGCCGCGTCACATGAGGCCAATTCCGAGGTCGTCATCATCCGCCAGGGGAACGGGACCATCCTCGACGCCGCGTGCCGTCGGCTCGGGCTCCCGAAGCCCGGCGGCAGCGAGCGCTCGCCGTACCGGGGCGCGCTGCAGGCGCTGCCGCTCGCCTTCGAAACCGCGTGGCGGCCCCTCGACGCCCAGCGCGTGCTCGAGCTGCTGGTCATGCCCGGCGCCCCGATCCCCTACAGGGTCGGCCGGTGTTTTGCAGACGTCTTGCGCGGCTTTCCGGGGATCGGCGGCGCCGAATGGCGGGCGGCTTGGGACCGCGCCGTCGACCGGCTGCGCGGCGACCTCATCGAGGAAGGCCTGGACAGGGCGCAGGTCGACGGGCGGATCCGGAAGTCCGTAACGGAAT
The DNA here is from genome assembly GCA_022821265.1 of Acidobacteriota bacterium. Taxonomy (GTDB): domain Bacteria; phylum Acidobacteriota; class Terriglobia; order 20CM-2-55-15; family 20CM-2-55-15; genus JAJEDW01. The sequence continues at coordinate 3,975 of JAJEDW010000197.1, read as the reverse complement.
GGCGAGAATGGCTCGAGCCGGAACGGTTCGGCCGGGACTCGGGCATCACGGCGAAGGCCGCCGACAAGATCTGCCGCAAGGTCCAGTCGTGGGCGATGAAGCGCGCCGCGGCCAGCGGGGACGAGATCTACATGCCGACGGCGTCGGCCGCGTCCGATCTGGCCGCCGCCATCGCCGATTCCGGGATCGATCCGGTGTCGAAACCGCTGCTCGACCGCATGATCGACGCGGTGGTCGCCGAAGGCGTCGAACGGCCGACGGAAGTTGCCGGCGCCGCTCCCTGGACGACGGTCGACGAGGCCGCGCAGATCTGGGGCCGCGCGCCCGCCATCCTGTGGTGGGGCTTCGCCGCGGCGGAATCGAACGCGGCGTCCGATCCGTGGTCGCGCGCCGAGCTCGGGGAGCTGGCCGCGTCCGGCGCTGCTCTCCGATCTCGGGACGACGCGACCGCGCTGCGGCTCGACGCCGAGCGAGGCGCGTTCCTTAACGCCGGGAGGCGCATGTTGCTGATCATGCCCGCCGCGTCCAGGACCGAGAGCGGCGCGACACACCCGGTCTGGCACGAGCTGAAGAACCTGGACGGCCTGGGGCGGACCGTCATCGAAGGACGCGCGCTCGGCCGCGGCCCGCGACGAGCGCTCGGCGCGTGCGCCTGGGAGACGCGTCGGACCGAACACCGGCCGTTGCCGCCGCCAATCCGCGACTGGACCGTTCCGGAGACGCTGATCGGCCCGCGCGCGACGGATTCCGCGACCAGCCTCCAGACCTTGCTCGGATGCCCGATGCGGTGGGTCCTCCAATACCAGGCGGGCCTTCGCGGAACCGGGCTTCTCGACATGGCCGAGGGAAACCGCCTGAAGGGCGTCGTCGCCCATGAGGTGCTGGCGCGCTTCCTGGCCGGCGCGCGGCCGGATGACGCGGCCGGTGTCCCGGGCGTCGTCGAGCCCCTCCTGGACGCCGTGGCGCCCGAGATCGGATCGCCCCTGCTGCTGCCCGGACGGCGGCTGGATTGGGAAGACGTGCGCCGGAACACGATCGCGAGCGCCGTGGCGCTGTCGGCAACTCTCGATCGATGCGGGCTCGAGGTGATGGCCACCGAGAGGGAGCTGGAGTGCTCTCTGGACGGCCGGACCGACCTGAAAGGCAAGGTCGACGTGGAGTTGACCGACGGCGAGGGCCGCCCATCCGTCGTTGATCTCAAGTGGTCGGACCGCGACCGTTACCGCCGGGAGGAAATCGCCGAAGGCCGGCCCGTGCAACTCGCCGCGTACGGGCGCCTCCTGAAGGGCGACGGTGACGGAGGTCTTCCCCCGGCGGCCTACTTCATGATCAAGCAGCGCCGCCTGCTCGCGGTGGATTCGGACCCGTTTCCCGCGGAGTCCCGGATCGAGGGCGCGAACCTCGATGATGTCTGGCAGGCCGTGGTCGCGGTCCGGAAACGGACGCTCGCGGACATGGCCGCCGGCCGCGTCGTGGCCGCGGGCGTCCGAACGGGCGATTCCGAATCGCAGGACGCGGCGCCGGACGCCGCCGTCCCCATCGTCATCGAACCGCCGTGCCGCTTCTGCGAATTCGGGCGGCTTTGCGGACAGAAGGCGCTGTCATGACGCGACCTTCCGGTGAGAGGCGACCCGTCGACATCGTGATCGCCAGCGCGGGCACGGGCAAGACGTACCGCCTGGTCGAGGAGATTCGGACGGCCATCGCGTCCGGCGCCGACCCGGGCTCGATCCTGGCGACGACGTTCACCAACAAGGCCGCCGCCGAGCTTGTCGAACGCGCTCGGACCCGTCTGATCGGCCAGGGTCTGGCGGATCGGGCCGCCGGTCTCCTGTCGGCGCGGATCGGCACCGTCAACTCGGTGTTCGGGGGCCTCGTCGGCGACTTCGCCCTGAACGCCGGGCGCTCGCCCGTGACCGACGTGATTCCGGATGAGCGCCGTCAGCGCGTGTTCGCCGTCGCGGCCGAAGCCGCGATCGGCCGCCGCGCGGCCGAGATGATCCCCATCGCCCAACGACTCGACATCGACGATTGGGCGAAAGGGGTCCGGGAGCTGGCCGACCTCGTGCGCGGGAACGACATCGAACCCTCCCGGCTCGAGGCGCACGCCGACCGTTCCTGGCGGGGGTGCCGCGCCCTGTTTCCGCCGCTTTCGCGGGAGACCGCCGACGCGCTGGACGCGGGCCTTCGAGCGGCCCTGGTCCATGCGCGGGAGGCCCTGAAGCGAAGCGCCGACGCGACACGGTCCACGGCCCAGGTCCGGGAACGAATCGAAGCGGCCGCCGCCGTCATCGAGTCGGGCCGCGACCTGCCCTGGAGCCAGTGGGCGGCGCTGACCAAGCTGAAACCCGCGAAACAGAGCATCGGCGTCGTGCAACCGGTCGTCGAAGCGGCCGGGGAACATGCGGCGCATCCCGGGCTGCGGGCCGACCTGGAAGCCTACATTCACGGGATCTACGGGGCCGCGGCCGATGCGCTCACGCTGTACGCGGAATTCAAGGACGTGCACGGCCTGGTGGACTTCACCGACCAGGAACAGCGCGCGCTCGAGCTCCTCGATGACCCCGGAGTGAGGGAGCGCTTGCGGGAGACGCTCGCGCGCGTTTTCGTCGACGAGTTCCAGGACACCAGCCCCATCCAGTTGGCGCTGTTTCTGAAGGTGTCGCAGATCGCCGAGAGTTCGTTCTGGGTCGGCGATCCGAAGCAGGCCATCTTCGGGTTTCGAGGCACGGACCCCGAGCTGATCGATCAGGCCGCCCGGACGATCGTCCCCGAATCGGGAGGCCGTCCGGACACTCTCACGACGTCCTACAGGGCGCGCCCGAAACTGGTCGAGTTCACGAACCGGGCGTTCGGTCCGGCCTTCGAGGCGCTGGATTTCGAACCCGCCGGAATCCGCATCCGGGAATGCGATCGCGCCGAAGGCCCCGTCGAGCCCGTCGAGGTGTGGGGGATCGGCGGCCGGACCGTGGCCGACGCGATGGCCGCCCTCGCCGAGAAAATCCGCGAAACGCTGGACGATGCGGCCCATCCGGTCGATGACGCCGACTTGAACACGCCGCGCGCGATCCGGGGTTCGGACATCGCCGTGCTGTGCCGGACCAACGCGCACTGCGAGGATGTGGCCGACGCGCTGGCGGCGTCCGGCGTGCGCGTCGCGATCGCGCGTCCGGGGCTGCTGGAGACGCCCGAGGCGGTCCTGGCCATGGCCGCGCTCCGCTATCTGGTCGACCCCGGCGACACGCTCGCCGTCGCCGAGATCGCGCATCTCCACGACGACTCCGTGGATCAGCCGTCCTGGTTCGAACGCAGCTTGTCGGAGGACGGAATCCGGTCGCTCGCCGCGGAGCTGCCCGTGCTCGCCGCATTGGACGCCCTGCGCGCGGATCTCGCGGAATTGACGCCGCGGGAAGCGTTCGACACGGCGATCACGGCCTCGGGCATCCTGGACCGCATCGGCGCGTGGGACAACGCGGCCGATCGCCTCGGCAATCTCGACTCGTTGCGTGCGTTCGCGGCCCAGTACGAGGACGAGGCCCGGACGGTTCGCAGCGCGGCGACGGCGGCCGGCCTGGCGGCCTGGCTCGGCGACCCGGCGCGAACGGACACGGATTTGCCGCCCACCCCGGACCCGGACGCCGTCAACGTCGTGAGCTATCACCGCGCCAAGGGGCTCGAATGGCCGATGGTCGTGCTCGCCGACCTCGACCACGCGCCGAAACCGTCGGCGTTCGGTTTCAACGTCGAGTCCGAAGGCGATTTCGACGTGTGGCGGCCGTTGAAGGACCGGTGGGTGCGTTTCTGGCCCTGGCCGTACGGTCGGCAGCAAACGGGCGTTCGTATCGACGCTTCGGTTCTCGAGACCGGGGAACACCGGGAGGCCGTGCGGCGCGAGCATGCCGAGGCCGTGCGCCTCCTGTATGTCGGGATGACACGGGCGCGCGACTACCTGGTGCTGGCGCCGCGGCGGAAGGG
>JAJEDW010000215.1 GCA_022821265.1 Acidobacteriota bacterium | reverse complement strand
TCTACTGAGGGCTCCCGAGTCCGGTTCCGGGCGGCAGCCGTGGCCGGGCCGGCCAGGATTGGCCAGGATCGGCAGCCTGCGCGCCGCGGTGTTCACACGATCGGTTACGTCGCGGGGACGCGCGCCAGAATGCGTTTTTTAGCCCGGAACGAGGGGTGAGCGAACTAGCGCGGCAGGCCGGTCTCCGGCTCGGCCTCGATCCGAAAAGCGCGCTCGAGCTGTTCCCTCACCCAGCCGGGCGTGAAGTCCTACTCGGACTCGTACTCGATATCGACCGTCAACGTCGGGGCCTCCACCGGCGGCTCGCCTCGGCTCGGCGGAGGCGGAAAGCCCGTGCGGGTGGTGTAGACCAGCCTCACGACCACCGCGTGGTCCGCGACGGCGACGCCCGCTAGCCGGAAGGTGTCGCTGATGCGCGCGAAGTACCCCCGCTCCCGGTCACCTGCGTCCACGGGCCGCACGTCGACGTCGGCGCCGATGACGACGCCGGGGCTGCGAAACGGCGTTTCCCGGAGCGGAACAAGCTCGACGGATTGGAGACCTTCCATGATCGGCCGCAGCCGCGGCGGCAGCGGCGGCGGTGGGGGCGGTGGCGGCGGCGGCGGCGGAAAGCGCCCGCCGAACTGGGCGGGCAAGACGGCTACAGGAAACATGCCGGCGGCCACTTGCGAAACGACCAGAACCAGGACAATGACGGCCGCGGCTTTCATGGAACAGATTGTTTCACGACCCGTGGGCCGACGCCACGAATCGCGAGCGTCTCGACGCCGGCCGGCAAGGCCGGCGGACCTCCGTCCGAAAACCGGGTCCGCCGAGCACCCTCCGCTTGTGGAACGCGCGCCGCTCGTGCGAGGGGGCTATCCCTCGTCGTCGAGAGGCTTGTGGCGGAGTCCGAAGTAGAGCACGGCCACAAGGAGCAGCAGCGCCAGGGCGATCGCGGGGGCGCGCCAGTCTCCGGCCGCGACCCGGACCGTGAACATCACCAGGCAGACCACGGCGCCGAGCCCCGGCACCACGATCGGCAATTCGAACGCGCCCCGGGGCTCGTTGGGCCTCAGCTTCAGGATGACCAGCGCGCTGTTCACCACCGAGAACACCAGCAGCAGCAGCAACACGGTGGCCGAGGCCAGTTGCGAGATGTCGCCCGACAGGATCAGGACGAATATCACGACGAAGATCAGGCCGATCGCGAAATGCGGCGTGCGCCTCTCCGGGTGGACGCGTGACAGTTGCGGCGGCAGGTGCCCGTCCCGCGCCATGCCGAAGAGCAGGCGCGACGCCGTGACGTAGTTGATCAGCCCGGTGTTGGCGACCGCGAACACGGTGATCGCGATGAACACCCACGCCGGGAACCAGGGCGCCGCGCGCGCCACGACTTCCGCCAGCGGCGCGTTGGCTTCGGCCAGCTCCTGCCACGGCATCACCGAGACGGCGCTGATGGCCACGCTCATGTAGATGATGACGGTCAGGCAAAGCGCCATCACCAGGCCGAGCGGCATGTCGCGCCGCGGGTTCTTCAACTCCTCGGCGACGTTGAGCGAGTCCTCGAATCCGAGGAAGGCGTAGAAGGTGAGCACGATGCCCTGTACCAGGAACACGAACGGCAGACCGGAATCGGTTTCCGGGGTCGGCGGAAACTCCAGCAGGTTCGTCGAGCCCCAGAAACGCAGGCACACGGCGATGACCAACAGCAGTCCGCCCGCCTCGACCAGCGTGAAGACGACGTTGGTCCACATCGATTCGCGGATGCCGCGATAGACGATGCCGCCCACGATGGCGAGATAGACCAGCGCCAGCGCGTTCGTCGGCAGGCCCTCGAGCATGGGCACGGCCTGCAGGTTCTCGCCCACGACGCGCGCGCCGGCTGCGATCGACGTGAACCCGGAGCAGGCCACCGTGAGGCCGACGACATGGGTCAGCATTCGCCGCCGATAGGCGCGATGCGTGACGTAGGCGGCGCCCCCCGCTCGCGGGTAGCGCGAACCGAGCGAGGCGTAGGACAACCCGGTCAACCCCGCCGCCACCAGCGACAGCGCTAAGGCCAGCCAGATGGCCGACCCCATCTCTGCGGCCACCTGCCCGATCAGCCCGTAGTTGCCGGCGCCCAGCATGCCGCCGGCGCCGTACAGCGTCATCTGCCAGAGGGTGACGCTTTTCCGAAGCCCGGTTTCGCCGGCGGCGGCCACCGGCTCGCGATTCCGTTCCATCGACCCGTCCTTGCTGTTTGGAAAGATACCGTTTCCGGCGCGGCCCTAGTAACCGCCGTCACCGTAGTAGCCGGACCCGACGAGAATGGGCAGGCCGAAAACGACGACGCGCTTGACGAAAGCCACCTTCGGCTCGATGTTCCCGGTCGCCGGGTTGCGCGCCGCGTAATGGAAGAAGGCCTCGCCGAACGCGTCGCCGAGCGGGACGACGTTCCGGCCGCCGAACGGGCCGTCCGGGTAGTTGTTCAACTCGGGCGCCGCCCCGCCGAACCACGGGCTGTCGGCGTCGCCCGTGAAGACCGTGTTGCCGAAGGCGTCGATACCGAACACGTAGATCGATGAGCCCCGCCAGCGCGGGTCGCTTGCGAGGGTCCGGCCGGCGAAGTAGCCCTTCGATTCCATCTCCATAGCCGCGCAACGGACGAACTCCTGAAGCCGTTCCTCGGACGGATCGGCTTCCAGCCCCGCCGCGTGGACCTCGGCCGGCTCGCACGTGCTGGGCAGGTCGCGGCGGTAGACGCCGGCGCCGATCGCCGCCAGATTCCCTTCCCACTCGATGCGCTTGATGTAGGAAAACTTCGGCTCGTCCCGCCCGGTGGCCGGATTGGTGAACGAGTAGTACACCCAGCCCTGGCCGAACTCGGTCACGATGCGGTGCTGTTCCTTGTAGTAGTCGTTGCCGAAAGCGTCGATCAGCAGCCCCAGCGACGATCCTTCCCGTTCCCGCGCGGGCGGGAAGACGAAGAGCCGCGCCTGGTCGCTCATCGGCGTCGCCTCGGAGACGAAGACGTAGTTCGGGCCGCTGTTCCAGCGCTCGTCCTCGTTGAACGCCCGGCGGGCTTCGGCGAACCCGTGCTCCTGGACGAACTCGTAGGCGCATTGGACGAACGCCCGGACGTCCTCCGCGGTGCGGACGGCGCGGGCCGTCACGGAACGGTCCGCGCAGGTCAACGGCCCGGATGTTCCCTGGGCGGCCAGCGCCTGCGGGGCAACGGCGCATGTCAACGGGATCCAACTGCAAGAGAGCAAGTAAAACATTCGGCGTTTCATTGTCCTGATGATCCTCTCGATTCGCGCGTTTGAAGTTCTTCGAACGTCAGGTTAAGAATTGGATAATCGGCCGCGCCCCGGAAGTCGAAGTGCCACCACTCGTAAGGGTAGACCGTGAAGCCCGCGGCTTCCATGGCCGCTCTCAGTCGATCCCTGTTGCTCCGTTCCTCGGCCGTCAGATCCGGATAGTCCGGGTACGCGCGTTCGGTGAACTCGTCGTAGTCGGTTCCCATCGCCGTGGGCCGACCCGACTCCAGGTCGTACAGCGTGACGTCGACGGCGGCGCCGCGGTTGTGCCGCGATCCAAGGGCCGGATCCGCCACGAAGCGCCGGAGATCCTCGGGCGTGGCCTCCCAGAACATCCACGTCACGTACCAGGGGCGGTACCCGTCGAAGATCGTCAGGCCGAAACCCGACGATTCCAGACTCCGGTGGGCCGAGACCAGGGCCTCGGCGGCCGGACGCTGGAGATAGGCCTTCGCCTGGCGGTAGAACGGAGTCCCCATGAAGTTGTTCGGTCCCGCGTAACGGATGTCGAACCGCAGCGTCGGATCCAGCGTCGCCAGGTCGACCAGCTCGGGGACGCGCGTCCCTCCGGCGTCGGCCGGCGGCGCGGCGAGCCGGGCCTCCGCCTCCAGTTGGGAAACCGGACGTTCGGGCTGAATGCGGAACGGCCGTTCTTCGGACGGCCCGGCGCAACCGATGGCCGCAAGGCAAACACAGAGCAGGGGCGCCGTCACGTGCCGCGAGCGTCGTTTCATCGTCGTTCCGGGCACTGACGATATGCCATCACGCCGCATCGGGCAACCGCCCCCCTCCGCCGGTCAGAAGACGAAACGGACTCCGAGCCGAGCCGAAATCGGTTCCAGGAAACGGTCCGGCCGCGAGAAGCGGGGGTCCTCGGACGCGCCTTGCGACGCGGCGATCGCACGGTAATCGTAACCGCCCAGGACCTGCGAAACCGGATCCCCCGGTTGCCAGAGCGGCAGCGACTGGCGGTAGAGGCTCCGGAACGTCCCGACCGCGGTCGCCTGGTTGAACAGGTTGATCACGTTGAAGCTGATCTCCAGCGACCGGGTTTCGTCGGTGAACGGGCGGAAGCGCTGCACCAGCGAAAGATCCGTCTGGGTCCACGCCGGGTTCCGGCCGTCGCTGCCGCGGTTCTCCACCATCACGTCGACGTGTTCCATCTCGGCGGTGCGGCTGATGGGCGTCCCGCTCATGGCTCGGAAGAAGCCGCCGACCTCCAGGTCCCACGGCGCGACGTAGGCCCACGTCACCTTGAGCTGATGCGGCCGGTCGGTGTTCAGCGGCCCGTCGATCAGGCGCCCGTGGGCGTCGTAGTTGAGGAACCAGAGATCGAAATCGCGGTCCACGTTCGGGCTGAGGCGGCCGTTCTCGTCGGAGCTCCCCAGGCCGGAATACAGGCCGTGAAGCCGGGAATACACGTAGGCGGCGTCCAGGAGCCAGTTGCCGCGGAAGGACTTCCGCAGACGCAGCTCGAGGGCGTCGTACGTTCTCTTGGCCCGGGGCGTGGCGGGCAGTCCCACTTCGACGAACCGGTCGACGGACAGCCCGCGTCCCGGGTTGGTGATGTAGTAGGCCTCACCGGCCGGCGTTTGCCGGCCGACGTCCTCGATGGCGGTGTCCAGGTTCTTCCGGGTGTAACGGAACGATACGACGTGGTCCGACGCGGCCTCGTACTCGAATCCGGCCGTGATCCCGGTCATGCGCATGGGCTGGAGGTCGGGATCCAGGTCCTCGAAGGACGGGATTCTCCAGTTCCTCGTTTCGACGTACGCGCCCGGATAATTCCCCTGCCCCGACAGCCCGCCGATCCGCGTCCAGTCCAGCGTGTCGTCGTCCATCAGGTAGTAATGGCTCAGCCACTTGAAACCGCCGAACGATCCCTGGGCCATCTCCAGCTTCATCGCGTCGTAGAACCATCCCCAACTGCCGACGAGCTTCAGCCTCGCATCGCCCAGCACGTCGTAGGCGAAACCCACGCGGGGCGCGACCTTCCGGTTGAAGCTCCACGTGAACGCCGCGTCGGAAAACTCCGGAAGATCGCTGAAAGACGGGATCTCCTCGTGCTCGAAGCGCAGCCCGAGATTGAGCGTGAGCACGCCGGCCAGCGTCCACGCGTCCTGCACGAACAGGGCGTGCCGGTGGGTGTCGACGTCGGCCACGACCCCGAACGGCGTCCGCAGCTCGTAGTAGCCGCACGGATCGTGGCGTACGCCGTCCGGACCCGTGCAGGCGCTGGCCCGCACGGTCCCGTCCACCGTGTTGTAGGGGCGCCGGTAGTAATGCAGGACGTAGTCGAACTCGTAGGCGTCGTTGATGTCGTGCGCGAGCCCGTTGTACTGCCAACCGAAGCGCAGGCTGTGCTGCTGGCCGGCCGTGCTGGTCAGGTAGCTTCCGCTGACCGACAACGTGCTCTTCTTCTGGAAGTCCTGCGACGTGTTGAAGCTGGCGGTGTGCCCGACCGTCGAGAAACCGCGCGGCCGGTACAAGGCGTCCGTCGACGGGTATCCGATCCGTCCCGGCGATTCCTGGAAACGGTGACGCACCTGGTCCGGGCCCAGGAGCTGTTCGGTCTGGATGGCGTTCAACCCCCAGCGCGCGTCCAGGACCAGGACCGGGCTGGGCGTAACGGTCGCGGCGCCGGCGAGGGTGTACCCGGGGAACTCGAACCCCTCCCTCGCCCAGTCGAAGGCCGGGTTGGACGTGCCGTCGCGGTTGGGCAGGCCGCCTCTCCAGTCCGAGGCGTCCGAAACGAACGACGCCATGAGCCGGAGCGTCTCCACGGGTTGGACATCGAGCTTCGCGGTGGCGCTCCGCAGCCGGTCCCGGCGGCCGAACTCGCCCGACTCGCCGGACGTGAACGCGACGGCCCGCGTCCGGTTCCGGACTTCCGACAGGTAGGCGCCGAAGAACCAGGCGCGGTCCCGCCACAGCGGTCCGCCCAGCATGACGCCCCACTCGTGGGCCGCGTCATCGTCTTCCGGGTCGTCCACGTACTCGGCCACGTCGATGGATTGGGCGGGATCGAGGCGCAAACGCCGTCGCGGCGCCGCCGTCAACGCGCTCCCGCCGCCGTACCAGAGGGTGCTGCCGTGGAACGCGTTCGACCCGCTCCGGGTCTGCACGCTGAGCACGCCGCCCATCGCGCCGCCGAACTCGGCCTCGTATCCCGAGGTCTTCAACTGCAGTTCCTGCACGGTTTCCACGCGCAGGTTCTGGTTGTTCAACCCGTTGTACATGCTGGTGGTGTCGATCCCGTCGACGTAGAAGACGTTTTCGGCGCCGGAGGAACCGTCGACCGATATCCCGAGGACGTTGCGCCCCCGATGCGACGCGTTGCCCGCCTGGGCCTCGATGTTGACGCTCGGCGTGAGACGGGCGTAGTCGGTGAAGTCCCGGCCGCCGGCGGCCCGCGTCAGCCCCTCGCCCGTGTGCACCGACGCCGACTCGCTCCGGAACGTGTCGATCGCCGCCTGCCGGCCTTCGACGACGACGGTCGTGTCGACGCGGCCCACCTCCAGCATCGTCTCGACGGAGAAACTCCGCCCGACCTGGACGACGACGTCGGGGTTCACGGCGGTCTGGAAACCCGGGAACCGGACGGTGACGGTGTAGCTTCCCGGCGGCAGGTTGTTGTGGATCACCCACCCCTGGCCGTCGGTGACGGCCAGTACCGGTCGGATCAACGCGGTGCTGTCGAACTCGACTTCGGCTCCGGGGATGACGCTGCGGCTCGGGTCGGTGACGAGGACGCGAAGGCCGCCGGCCTGCTGCTGGAGGGCGGCGGGCGCCGGCGCCGCCAGACCTAATGCCGCAAGCAGAGGCGCGGCGCTAATCCACGGCTTCATGCGGCTCGAGGGACGGCTCGTGTCTCAGAACTCGACGGTCGGAGCGGCCTCGGCGCCGGCGTCGGCCTCGAAGAACTCCCGCGGACCGAAACCGGTCACGCCCGCGATGAGCACCGTCGGGAACTGCCGGACGCGGGTGTTGTAGGCCTGCACCGAGTCGTTGAACCGGCGGCGTTCGACGGCGATGCGATTCTCCGTGCCCGCCAGCTCGTCCTGAAGCGCCAGGAAGTTCTGGTTGGACCGGAGTTCGGGGTACCGCTCCGCGACGAGCATGAGGCGCCCGATGGCGCCCTCCAACCGGGTCGCCACCCCGGCCTGCTCCTGCTGGGAACGGGCTTCGCCCCACTGGCTCCGCAACCGCGTGACTTCGGTCAGCACTTCGCGCTCCTGGTCCGCGAAGCCCTGGACGGTGTTGACCAGGTTCGGAATCAGGTCGTAGCGCCGCTGGAGCACCGTCTGCACCTGCGCCCACGAACCGTCGACCTGCTCGTTCAACCCGACGAGGTTGTTGTAGCTGCCCACGACGCTGCTGAGGGCTATGACGATGACCAGCGCGACGGCGCCGAGTGCGATCCAGACTTTCATGGACGGAACACCTCCTCCCGGATCTCTATGATACGGGATTTCCGTGGACGTGGGCGTCGACCGCGTCCACGACCAGCTCGACGTTCCGGAGGTACCGTTCGAACACCTCGACGGCGTCGATGTCCCGGCCCCGCGCGCGGCCTTCCTTCAGGTCGTCGATCACCGCGAACACCGTCTCGTCGAACCGGATGTGCCGGCCGAGGCTCCGCAACGCGTCCATCTTGCGCGCCGGGACCGGGCTCTCGTACAGCCGGAGCGACGCCCGGAACAGGACCAGGACCGTGGACAGGGAGTCGATCATCAGGTCGACGACCTTGCCGGGCTTGCCCTCGGTCAGCAACAGGCCCTCGCGCAACTGGATCAGGCTGGACTTGAGTTGGTGCTCCAGGATCAGCCGCAGGTTCTCGGGACGGATCTCGATCCGGTCGAGCACGTCCTCGCCGTAGAGAACGCGATGCGACTCGGCGATGTCCATCAACTCGATCGGGAAGACGTCGGCCGATCGCTGCAAGCGCTCCATCGTGAAGAACAGCGGCAGCGGGTTCCCCGCCTTCCGCCACTCCAGCGCGGGCTTCGACAGCGCCATGAGTTCCCGCGCGCCGAGGGGCTCGGCCACGACCAGGATGTTGTAGTCGGAGCGCTTGCCCGCGTGGTCGCCCGCCGCCGCCGATCCGTACAGGATCACCGAGCGGACCCCGGCGCCCAACGCCGCCTGCAATCTAGCGACAAGATTCTCTGGCTTCATGTCTCACATTCTCCGTCGGAAGCGATCGCGCTACGGCCGCTACCATGACCCCCCGGCGCCGCCGCCGCCGGACATGCCCCCGCCGAACCCGCCGAACCCCCCGCCGGCGCCGCGCCCGAAGCCGCCGCCGCCGCGGAACCCGCCGCCGCCGCTCGAAAGCAACAACAGAGCGAACCAGGGATTCTTGATGAAGATCGGGATCAGGAGGAGCAGGAACAACAGCCGGAGCAGGCCGCCCAACGGGCTGGGCGCCTCCGGCGGCGCGAGCGGCGCAACCTGCACCGCGCCCGATCCGGTCAACTCCACGCCGGCGTCGGCTGCGACGATGGCCGCAACGGTGGCGGCGCCGGCTGCCAGGCCCTCGCCGTACCGCTCTTCCCTGAAGAACGGAAGCAACTGCTCGTCCCGGATGCGGCCCGCCATCCCGTCGGGAATGATCGGCTCCAGGCCGTAGCCCACCTCGATACGGAGTTCCCGGTCCTCGATCGCCGTCAAGATCAGGAGGCCGTTGTCCTGGCCGACCTGCCCGATGCCCCATCGCTCGAACAGACGCACGGCGAAATCGGCCGGCTCGCCGCCGTCCAGCGACCTCAGCGTCACGACGGCCACCTCGGCGCCCGTCGCCTGCTCCAGCTCGGTCAGGAGCGCTTCCACGGCGGACGCCTGCGCCCCCATCACGCCCGCGAAATCGTTCACGTAACCCCGAGGCTCCAGGCTGTCGAGGAGCGCGTCGGTCTGCGCCGCGGCGAACGGCGCGGCGGCCAGCAGGACAAGGCTCGGGAGTGCGAGGGCGCGGCGCATGCGAGGTGCATTGTAGCAAGCGAAGCGCGGCAAGTGTTTCGCCGTCGGATCTGCGCTCACCGGGACCGGGCCTCGCCCGACGTCCTGTCGATGGACTACATTGAGTGCAACGATGAACGCCCAGGATCTATTGCCGTTGACCGCGCTCCGGGAGGACGTCGGGTGAAGCTCCCCAAGGATCGACTTTTCATCTCGCTGAAGAATGCCGGACGTTGTGGGTCGTGCGGAACGACGCTGGCAGCGGCTCCCCCGGCGCCGCGCGATCGCCGCATCTCAGGTAGCTGAAGCGGAAGTTCGAACCGAGGAGAGACTTCGGCCGGCGCGTGGGTCGTCGTGGGTCGGCCCGATTCTACTGACGCATCCTCGCGTAATCCGCCAACGTGATCACCGCGTCGCCGTGTTCCGTTCGCGCAAGCGCGTTAGCGAATCTCAGGTCCGCTGTCACCACGGACGCATCGATGCGATGCGCCAGCGCGAGATGAATGGAGTCGAAAACGGGTCGGTCGAGCGCGAGCCGGAGGGCGCGGCGCAGACCGTCTCGTCGGTGCTCAATCGTACTGGCATCGCGGACAATGCCGTCACCATGGCTCCGGCCGCGCTCCGGTCGAGTTCACCCAGGCGCGCCTCGCGCGGCACACGATCAAACAGTCACCACACACAAAGCGATATTCATGCGATAGGATCGATCCACATCACGATATGATCGCGACATCGAAGGGTGAGAGCCCGTGTACAACGCCTCGCCCAGGCGTCGGGCAGCCGATGCCGCAAAGGAGCGTCAGTGACGAGAACGCCCGACCAGCTTCTGCAAGAGATCGCCACGCTGAAGGAGCGCGTCTCGCGGTTGAGCGCGGCCATCCTCCGCAGCAACGCGAGCCTGGATCTCAATGTCGTCCTCCACGAGGCCGTGGACAGCGCCCGCACGCTGACCGGCGCCCGCTACGGCATTATCGTCACGGTCGACGACAGCGGCCGGGTCCAGGAGTTCGTCACCGCCGGCTTCACGCCCGACGAACAGGACCAGCTCGCCGCGTGGTCCGATGGACTGAAGCTGTTCGCGCACTTCCGGGACCTTCAGGCTCCGCTACGGATCACGGACCTGCCCACCTACGTCGGCGCACTCGGGTTCGCGCCGGACTTGATGCGGTCGAACACGCTGCTGGGTATGCCGCTGCGGCACCGCGACGTGCCGGTCGGCAACTTCTTTCTCGCGGACAAGGAAGGCGGTCTGGAGTTCACGAACGCCGACGAAGAGATCCTGATGTTTTTCGCCTGCCAAGCCGCGAGCGCCATCGCCAACGCGCGCGCACACCACCGGGAGCAGCGGGAGCGGGCCCGTTTCGAGACCCTGATCGAGACCTCGCCGGTGGGCGTCGTGGTCTTCGACGGCCGAACCGGAAAGCCCGTCTTGTTCAACCGGGAGGCGCGGCGGATCATGGATTCCCTGGGCGCGCCTCACACGTCCCCGGAGGAACTCCTCGACACGATCACGTGTCGTCGCGCCGACGGGCGCGAGGTTTCCCTTTCCGAGTTCCCACTGACGCAGCAGTTGAGTAACGCCGAGACCGTGCGAACCGAGGAGATGACGCTCTCCGTCCCGGACGGCCGAAGCGTCACCACGCTGGTCAACTCCACGCCGGTCCAGACGGCGGACGGCGCGGTCGAGTCGGTCGTGGTCACGTTGCAGGACCTGGCGCCCATTGAGGAACTCGAGCGGCAGCGCGCCGAGTTCCTCAGCATGGTGAGTCACGAGCTGCGAACGCCGCTGAGTTCGGTCAAGGGCTCGACGGCCACCGTGCTGGGCGCCTCGCCCGCCCCGGACCCGGCAGAGATGCTGCAGTTCTTCCGGGTCATCGACCAACAGGCCGACCACATGCGCGGCCTCATCGTCGATCTGCTCGACCACGGGCGGATCGTGACGGGTACGCTGTCCGTGTCGCCCGAGCTGATGGACGTGGCCGGCCTGGTCGACCAGGCCAGAAACACCTTTACCAGCGGCGGCGCCAGACAACCGCTGCGCATCGACCTGGCCGACGACCTGCCGTCGGTGTTGGCCGACCGCGCTCGAATCGTCCAGGTGCTGACGAACCTCTTGGCGAACGCGGCGAGGCACTCGCCGGAGTTCTCGCCCATACGGGTCTCGGCCGCCCGCGACGGCGTGCACGTGGCAATCTCGGTCTCCGACAAGGGCCGGGGCGTGCCGCCGGACCGGCTGCGGCGCCTGTTCGTCAAGCACGTCGACCCAAGCGGGGACGGGGAAGCCGGACTCGGCGGCTACGGTCTGGGCTTGACCATCTGCAAGGGACTCGTGGAAGCTCACGGCGGACGAATATGGGCCGAGAGCGACGGCGCGGGCCGCGGCATGAAGGTCACCTTCACGGTCCCGGTGGCCGAGAGCGCCGAAGGTGGCGCGCCGGCGGCGGTTGCCGCGAGCCGGTCACCTTCACCGCGGTCGGGACTCGCGAAGACGTCCGTTCTCGTCGTCGACGACGACCCGCAGACGCTGCGCTATGTCCGGGACGCGCTCTCGGCGGCCGGCTACGCGTGCGTGGTCACCGGCAACCCGGCGGAGTTGCCCGAGCTGCTCCGGAGGCACAAACCCGGAGTGGTCCTTCTGGACCTGCTGCTACCCGGGACCGACGGCGTGGAAGTGATGGAGCGCATCCCCGAACTGAGTGACCTGCCGGTCATCTTCATCTCCGCCTACGGCAGGGACGAAACGATCGTCCGGGCCTTGGACGCCGGAGCCGCCGACTACGTGGTCAAACCCTTCTCGCCGTCCGAGCTGACGGCGAGGGTGCGCGCGGCGCTGCGGACGCGCGCCGAACCCCAACCGTTTCTCCTGGGCGAGCTGGCCATCCGCTACCCTGAACGCGAGGTCACCGTGGGCGGACGTCCCGTGGCGTTGACGGCCACGGAGTTCGAGGTTCTCCGCGTGCTGTCGCTCAACGCGGGACGCGTCGTGGACTACGGCTCGCTGCTGCGGCAGGCGTGGGGCGGGCAGTACAAGGCGCACGAAGACCCGAAGCTCGTGCGCGCCGTGGTGAAGAGGCTCCGCAGCAAGCTCGGGGACGACGCGGCCAACCCGATCTACATTCGAAACGAACGCGGCGTCGGCTACCGCGTGCCGAAACCCGGCAATGCTTGAGGCGTGTTCGATCGAATCGAGGCGCGGCAGAAACCGGAACAGCCCGGCGGCTGCAGACACGGGGCGCGAGAGACCCCTATTCGGGTTCGCGGACGGCGACGCCGCGCGGGGCACACGCGGTGAGCTTCCGACAGGCTCCGTCCGGGCGGCATAGCGCACGGTTCCCCCTTGGCCGCGGTTCGGCCCGCCGTCGGATGGCTGACCGCGCCTGCGCAACTACCATGTCAGGCGGCCCTCGACGCGGACGGCGACGCCGCCCGCGCCCGCGGCCTCGCCGCGGTCGTCGCGCGTCGCCTGGACGCTGACGTCACTCCCCTGGCTGAGCCGGTAGCCGGCGGTCAGAGCCACCTGGCTCGGGTGCGAGCCGGAGCCGCCGCGCGAAGCGGAACCCCACTGCCGCCCGGCATGCGGCGACCACAACGCGCGCGCCTGGCTGCCGGCCGCTCCCCACTGCGGACTCAGTTCCATCCAGGGCCCCGGGCCGTCCACGCCCGGGCCGAATCGCACCGCCACGCCGGCGCCCCATTCCTTGAAGCGCGCGGCCTGGTGCGCCAGCAGGTACCGTCCCTGGACGTCCAAACCGAGCTTCAGCCGCGTGTGCACGTACGCCAGGCCGCCGCCGACCTCAGCGCCCGCGCCGGAAAGGTCGCTGCCGTCATCCCAGCGGGCGCCGAATTCCACGCGCGGAGTGACACGGGACTCCGGCGACGCCCTCCACTCGGTGCGCCCTTCGAACAGCAGGCGGACCCGTGTCGCGGCGCCGACGGCTTCCGTCAAGTCGGCCCGTTCCTCGGAGCGCAGCGTGGCGCGGAATACGTCGGCCTTGATGGCCAGAGCCCCCCCGGCGGTCAAGTCCTTGCGTCCGCCGCCGGCGAACATCCGCAGTCCGAGCGGCGTATCGGCCGTCCCCAGGGAATCCACGACCGTCAGGGATCCGCCGCCGATGCCGCCCATCCCCCACAGGGCCAGACCCGGCCGCGGCGACCAGTGCACGTACGGCTGCACGCTGGTCATGCTGCCGTCCCCCTCGCCCAGGACGGCGTTCTCCGGGAGAGGCGCTTGCACCGTGTAGCCCAGCGACCCGGTGCTGTGCGACACGGCCGCTCCCAGCAACATCGAATCGCGCGGCCGGGTTTCGAATCCGAAGTGGCCGGTGAACAGATCGCCTCGGGTTCGGCCGCCCGACTCGACATCCAAGGAGCTCCGGATGGCGGCCGTGCGTCCCCACAGCGTCCAGTGGTCCCATCCGGGCGTTTCCGCCGGTCCGAGTTGCACCGCGAAGCGGCGTCCGGCCAACAGCGCCAGTTTGCCCAGTGGTCGCTCCAAGGCCGGCCCCAGCGTGTCACGTGCGGCGCCCGCGCCGGCGCCATCGACCGGCGCCCCGGCGATCATGCCGACGCGGGTCGGCTCGCTCCCGGTCCACGCCGCCGACGGGAGGCTCGCGCCGAGCTCCGCCGCGATCGCGCTCGCCCAGCTTTCCCTCGATCCCCCGTCCGCCACCAGGGACAGGACACCGGACGGCGCCGCCCGCGTTTCCGGATCGTTCGCGGTGAAGCGTTCCTCGACCGCCGACACGGCTTCCGACGCCAGAGAACGCGCCAGCAGGTACAACAACCGCTCGGCTCCCGCGCCGCGCGCCCGCGGCGCATCGTCGCGGATCGTTCCCGTTCCATCCTCGGCCGTAGCGGCGGCGGCGTCCAACACGGCCAGGCTCACCGTGAACGTCTCGTCACCTTCCAACGTTTCGTCCTCGATCGTCGCCACCGTGAACGTCCGCTCCTCGCCCACCGCCCCGGCGAAGCTCAACGCCGCCGCCTCGGCCGTGTAGTCCGCCCCCGCAACCGCCGTCCCGTCGGCGAACCGCGGCGTCACCTTCAGCCCGCCCTGAACCTCCCGGTTCAGCGTCACCGTGAACGTCAGCGCATCTCCCTCCACGGCGCTCGCGTCGGAAACCGTCACCGTCGCACGGCCGCCGGTCCCGCCGCCGTCGTCGTCGGTGATCGTCCCCGTCGCCGGATCGCCGACGGTCACCCCGGACGGCGCGTCCGACACGGCCAGGCTCACCGTGAACGTCTCGTCCTCTTCCAGCGTCTCGTCCTCGATCGTCGCCACCGTGAACGTCCGCGCCTGGCCCGCTTCGCCACCGAAACGCATCGCCGCCGCGGCCGCCGTGTAGTCCACGCCCTCAACCGCCGTCCCGTCGGCGAAACCGGGCGTCACCGTCAGACCGCCCTGCACCGCTTGGTTCAGCGTCACCGTGAACGTCAGCGCGTCTCCCTCCGCGGCGCGGGCGTCCTGGATGGTCACCGTCCCCGCGGACGAGGAATCACCGCCCGGCGCGACGCGGCCGGGATGGGACCACGGGCCGTCGCCCTCGCCGCTCTTCGCCCGCACGCGGACCTCGTAGTCGGCGTCCTCCGTCAGACCGCTCAGCCGGGTCGACGTTCCGGCGCCCGTGAAGGCGTGGTCGGTCCACGCCGCCGCGCCCGACCGCCGGTACTCTACGTCATAGTCGGTGATGGGCGACCCGTTGTCGGCGGGAGCCGTCCAGCTCGCTTGCAGCCGGGAAGAGTCCGGCGACCAGCGGACAATCGGCGCCTCGGGCATGCCCGGGGGCGGCACGTCCGTCACGTGGACCGTCAGAGCCAGCGTGTCGGTGTGTCCGTGCCCGTCGTCCACCGTGACGGTCAGGCTGTCGTAAGTGGTCTTGGTCTCGTAATCCAGCGATTCCTTGACCTTCAACTGCCCGGTGGCCGGTTCCAGGGTGAACGCGGACGCATCGGACCCGCCCAGGGTGAATTCAAGCGGATCGTTCTCGGCGTCCGTCGCCGCGACGGGCGAACCGATGGCGGCGCCCGGCGGCGTGTTCTCGACCACGGAACGGGAGGCCGCATCGCCCTCGCCGAACACGGGCGGCGCGTCGTCGTCCGCGATGGTCACGGTCGCGACCCGCCGGCCCACCGAAACCTGGCGGGACGACTCGTCGGCGACCGCGGGCTCCCCAAGGATGACCTGGAAGCTCTCCGGCTCCTCGTGCTCTTCGTCGTCGAGGATGGTGATCTCGATGGTCGCCTCGGTCTGTCCGGCCGTGAAGGTGACCGTACCGGAGCTG
Source organism: Acidobacteriota bacterium (assembly GCA_022821265.1). Taxonomy (GTDB): domain Bacteria; phylum Acidobacteriota; class Terriglobia; order 20CM-2-55-15; family 20CM-2-55-15; genus JAJEDW01. The sequence goes on along the minus strand of JAJEDW010000215.1, from coordinate 379 downwards.
GGTTCGTGTTCGTGCAGCACTTGCGCGGCCGGCGCCCCGCCCGCCGGTGACGTGGGTGTCGAACCCGTGTTGGAGCTGCTGTCCCACGGCACCTGGATCGTAGCGCCGGCGGGCGCGGTGAGCTGGACCGGGAGCTCCACGCTGACGCCCTCCGTGACCGGACCGTCCGGGTCATGGATGGAGACGAGGATGGCGCCGTCGTCGTCCGTGATGGTCCCGGTCGCGGGACCGCCGACCGTCACTTCCGGCCCGGCGTCCGACACGGCCAGGCTCACGGTGAACGTCTCGTTGTCTTCCTCGGCATCGTCCTCGATGGTGGACACCGTGAAGGTCTGTGTCTCGCCCGCCGTCCCGGCGAACGTCAGCGCCGAGGTGTTCT
>JAJEDW010000317.1 GCA_022821265.1 Acidobacteriota bacterium | reverse complement strand
AGAGCCGGTAGTCCTCGTCCTTGATGAGAAGGGAGCGCCGGGTGTTCCCCGGGTTCTGGTGCACGAAGCAGAAGACGCAGTAGTTGTCGCACACGAGGGGTTCGATCGGTTCGAACTCCGTGCCGATACCCTCCCATTCCTCGCGGACGAACTCGAAGGTCCTCGCCCGCGTGCGAAGCGTCATGCGTTCGCCGAACCACGCCATCCGGAACTGGAAATCGATGACATCGGCGAGCGCCGAGCCGTTGACTTCGAGAACTTCGTCTCCCGGCCGGAGACCGATGCGCGCGGCCAGGGAACCGGCGTCCACCCGAAGCACGCGCAATGCCGCGGACGCACCCTTCTTGGCCGGCGGCGCGTGGCGGTATTCGTGCTGGGCGCGAATCCTCTGTTCCAGGTCCTGGTCGTGGGCCCGGCGAACGTAGGCGCCGGAGGAGAACGGGGCCTTGGCTTCCACCGCCGGCTCCTATTCCTCGATCAGGCGCCAACCCCTCGCCATGTACTGGGCGCCGGAGACCGCCGTTACCAACCCGGTCAGGATGAACAGGAAATAGAGAGCCTCTTCCCGGACCCCGGTCCACTCGTACAGCAGGATCACGCATACGGTCAGAAGCTGGAGCATCGTGCTCATCTTCCCGTAGAGGGACGGTTGGAACACGCGGAAACCCTGCATCAGGAAGAAGGCGAGGCTCCCGATCAGGATGAGCGCGTCGCGAAAGATGATGACGACCGCCAGCCACAGGGGGATCGGGTTGACGAAACCCATCTCCGGGACGGCCAGCAGTACGATCGCCCCGCTGACGAGCAGCTTGTCGGCCACGGGATCCAGGATCGCGCCGACCGACGTCTTCTGCCCGAACCGCCGCGCGATCAACCCGTCCAGACCGTCGGTCACGGCGGCCGCCGCGAAAACCGCCAGCGCCGCGCCGATCCGGTCGTAGATCAGCAGCGTGATGAACACGGGAACGCTGACGATGCGCAGGATCGTGAGCTGGTTCGCCAGCGTCAGGATGTTGGGACGGTATCGCTCGACCGGGCCCGTCAGCTTGGAGGGAGCGCGCGTCATTCGCCTACCGAAGGAACGTCCATCCGAAGAATGCCCATAAGGAATAAGGACGCAGTGAACGGTGTCACTGCGTCCTCGACCGCTGAGTTGCCCGGCCCATCCGACTACTCGGCCACGACCGGAAGGCTGACGTCGAGCGTCTGGCGCGCACAGAAACCGTCGGCCATCGAGCAGACGAAGTACACCAACTCGCCCGGCACGTCATAGGCGCCCGCCCGGTCGGCCGTGACCCGAACCCTGAAATCGGGCACGTTGACGTAGTAGACGTCCGTCGAATCCGGATCGTGCGCATCCGATACGAACTCCGCTTCGTCCAACGTCAATCCGGCGACCGACTCCAGCTTCAGTTGCATGGGCGGCGTGTGATTGATCAGGTAGCCCTCCCGGACATCGAGCGAGAGAACGACCTCTCCAGCCTCGCCGGCGGCCATGCTTCCGCCGGAGTAATCCGCCTCGACGACCTGGGGCAAGCCTCCGGCCCCGCCGACCAACTGAGCCATCACGTAGAGCCACACGAGGGCCGAATGCACCATCACAGACTCCCTTGCGCCCACCCCGGACGCTCGGGGGCGGCCGGGGTGACCCACACGAATTTCCGGCGCAAGTATACCACGAGAACGCCCCGGAAGAGCGGGCCGGCGGGCGAGCCGCAAGACCGCCTCCTTTCCGTGAAAGTCCGCAAAGACGCCGTTAAGCGGGTCGCCGTTTTCCCGGATTTCCTGTGAGCGGTACGCAGGATCAGTCACTTGCGACTGGCACGCCGCGTGCATGAAGTCAGGCGTTCCGGCGGGGGTGTCCGTGAGGCCCTTTAGCGAAGGGCCGGTGCCTCCGGCCCTCCGCCGGGACGATTCCCAAGGTCCTCTCGGCGGCCGGCGGGCGAGGCTGTGTATTTGTTAACGGATTAGGGCCGCAGCCTCGCAGGCCGCCGGGATGCGACCTCACCGTCAACCTTGGGAAGACCCTTCGCAGGAGGTATCCATGATCGGAACGTCCCACGCACTCGGCCGGGGCCTGCTGGCGACCCTCGCCTTCACGCTGCTCCTGTCATCGACGGCGGGCGCCGCCCAGGAGGAGGAAGGCCCCCCGCCGGTTCCCGAACCAACGGCCATCGTCGACATCAACTCCGCGCCCGTCGAAGACATACAGGCCGTCGTCCTCGACGAGGAGCTGGCGCAGCGCATCGTCGACAACCGGCCGTACGCGAACAAGCGGCAACTGCTCTCGCGGAGGCTCGTGACCGCGGAGCAGTACGAGACGATCCGTGACCGGATCGTCGCGCGGCGGGTCACGCCGGCCCCGGAACGATAAGTCGATGTACGCACGCATGGTGATCGGCGACGAGGTCGACGTGGACGCGTTCTCCAACGTCTATCACTCCGAGATCCTGCCGCAACTCGAGAGTGCGGCAGGGTTTCGCTCGGCGCATCTGATGATCGAGGACGGCGGACGGATGGCGATTTCGCTGACGCTGTGGAATTCGCGCGACGACTGTCTCCAGTACCATTCCAGCCTCGCCTATCGGAAATTCGTCGAGAAGGCGCACCACCTGCTCAAGGGACAACTCGTCGTCAAGCTGTTCGAAACGGTGTGACCGGTGCTGACTGCGGATGCCGCCGAGCCGGCCTTCGCAGTCAGTCCTTTTTCTGTCGCCGATACGCCCTGAAATCCACGTTGCAACGATGCCGACGCAGGAAATCCATGAAGCGCTTGTAGTCGGTCTCGGGAAGATTGAACAACCGGACCACCTTGCGGTAGCTGCCGCCGGTTTCGATCAGACCGCGCCGGATCACGTCCCGAACCTGGTCCCGGGTGATCAGCCGGCTGGTGTAGGGACGGGCGACCGAGTCCCAGAAATTGTCCACGACGAAGGTCTCGGACGGTTCGGCCGCGAACGTGTCGGCCGGCAAGTCGAGGACCTCCGAATCGATCACGTCGCCGTCAGTGGAGTAGAACGCGCTCTCGATGACGTTCTGAAGCTCGCGCACGTTTCCCGGATAGCCGTACGACTGGAGCTTTTCCAGCGCGCCGGGGGAGAAGCGCCGTTCCGCGCCGTTGTCCGCGTTGAGAGACGCCAGGACGTGGCGCGCAAGGAGCGGGATGTCGCCGTGACGTTCGCGCAGCGGAGGCACCTCGATCGCGAAGACGTTCAGCCGGTAGAGCAGGTCCTGCCGGAAGCGTCCGGTCCGCACCATCCGGCGCAGGTCGCAGTTGGTCGCGGCGATGATTCGCACGTCGAGCTTCCGGTCGACGACGTCTCCGAGTCGACGGACCTGCTTGTCCTGGAGCACGCGCAGGAACTTCACCTGGAATCGCATGGACGTATTGGCGATCTCGTCCAGGAAGAGCGTCCCGCGATCGGCTTCCTCGAACAGGCCGGGCTTGTCGGCGACGGCCGTAGTGAAGGCGCCCCGGCGATACCCGAACAACTCGCTCTCCACGAGGTCTTCGGGAAGCGCGCCGCAATCGATCGGGACGAAGCGTTTCCCCTGGCGCACGCATTGCTCGTGAATCGTTCGCGCGACCAACTCCTTCCCGGTCCCGGTTTCCCCCTGGATCAGGACCGAGCTCATGGTCCGGGACGCCGCCAGGATGCGCGTTCGCAAGCTCTCGATCGCTTCGCTCTGACCGACCAGTGTCGTGTTCGTCATGAACAGTACAGCCGGAGGAAACGTGGAAGAGGTCACAAAAAAGATCGAAGAAGGTAACGGCGACGTACTCAAGACGCTCGCCCGGGCCGTGCACGCGATTCACGGACGGCGTGACCCGGACCTCGAGCAGGAGGCGTTCATCCGGACGCTGGAGGCCTTCCGAAAGACCGAGCACGTGGCGCATCCCGAGGCGCTGATGTGGAAGGTGGTCAGGGACACGGTCGCCGACCACTGGCGGACGTGTCACCGGAACCGGCTCGAAGACATGGCCGGGGTCCCCGACGATCTGGCCGCCGAGCGCCCGGCCGTGGAAGACGCCATCGACCGCCGCCAGAGGATCGACGACCTGCACACGGCGATCGCGCGATTGGGTTGCGATGTCCGGGGCCCCGTCTACCTGCACTACGTGGAGGGTTATCCGGTCGCCACGATCGCGCGGCTTTACGGCAAGTCCAGCTCCGCGGTCAAGATGGCCCTGCACCGCGGGCGGCGGCGGCTGGAACGAATGTGCGAGAAACGCCGCCCGAAAGTCGCGCGCTGAGGGGGCCGGCGCTCACCGAGTGACCGTCAACCTGCCTGGATCGAACCACTTGCCTCGCGGCACGCCGCTTGCATGCGGAAGGGGAGTCATGGACATTCTGCGACTCGAGGGAGCAGTCAAGAAACGGGGCCATCAGTTCACGCTCGGCCCCATCGACTTGCGCCTGGCGCCCGGAGAAATCCTGGGGGTCACCGGACCGGGCGGCGCCGGGAAGACGACGCTGCTGCGCCTGCTGTGGGGATTCCTTCGACCCGACGCCGGACGCGTATCGGTGTTCGGAAGGAAACCGCACCTGGAGCAGGTCTGGGTCCGCACCCGCGCGGGTTACTCGGGCGCCCCCGCCGACCTCCACGACTGGATGACCGGGACGGGGTTCCTGGAGTTCACCGCCGGTTTCTACCCGTCATGGGACTGGGACCGGGCGCGTCAGTTGTCCCGCCGGTTCGGTCTCGAACTCGACCGGAAAGTCGGCGCGTTGTCGCGGCGCGGGCGCGCCAAGCTGGGCCTGGTCGCTGCGCTGACGCACCGGCCGCACCTGCTGCTGCTGGACGAACCGGTGACGCGTATGGCGGGGAGCGCGCGGTCGGAAATGCTGGGGCTGATTCGCCGCGTCGCGGTCGAAGACCGAACCGGCGTCGTCCTGTCCTCGCGCGCGCCCGAGCACCTGGGACCGATCGCGGACGCCGTGTTGACGCTCGATCGGGGACGCGTCATCGCCCATGCATCCGCCGCTCCGGATCGGGCCGCGCGCGCGAAGCTCCGGGAAGTGGCCTGCGCGCCGGGGCGCCGGTCCCGGCAGCCCGTGGCGGAAACTCGCGAGGCGCGGAGACCGGCGAGGGGTGCGTCAACGGATGGAGTCCTTTCCGGTTGACGCGATTCAACCGTTTCCGAGCGCCTCGAACGCGTCGGCTTGCGATTCGTGTATCGCGATGACCCTGTCGAAACCGGTGCTCTTGAAGATCGCCCGGACCGTACCGGAAAGCGAGCACACCGCGAACTTCCGTCCCGCCCCGTCGAACTGCTTGGCCATCAGCAGGTTCACCCGAAGACCCGCGCTGCTGATGAAGGACACCCGGTCGAAGTTCAATACCAAGTCGTGATCGCGCGGACTGACGGCTTCCTCCAGCCGTCGGTGGAGCGCGCCGGCATTGCCGCCGTCGATCCGGCCCGACAGCACGGCGACCACGACATCCCCCTGCCGTTCCCACTCGATCCGCATTTCCATTCCAGACGCGCCGCTCCCCGTCCCGATTGCGCCGGCGAGGCGGTATCATCGGGTGTTCGACACGCGGTGTCAATCTCATGTCGTCTTGTTCCACCATCCGACGCGCGCTGCTCACCGCGCTGGTTCTGTGCCTGGCGCCGCGGGCCATCGGCCAGACGGCGCCCTCCGAACCCCTCCGGATCCCGAGGTTGAGCCGCGCGCCCACGTTCGAGGATTTCCTCGACATGCGCCCGCCGGCCGATTTGGCCCGGGAGATGACCATGGTCACGGATTTCCTGCAGCGGCAGCCGAGCGACGGGCAGCCCGCGTCCGAGCGGACGGAAGTGTACCTGGGTTACGACGACCTGAACCTGTACGCGGTGTTCGTCTGCTTCGACAGCGAACCGGACCGGATCCGGGCCCGCCTGAGCCCCCGCGGCGACTCGGGAAACGACGACTGGATCGTGATCGTGCTGGACACGTTCCGTGACCAGCGCAACGCCTACATGTTCGGCACGACGCCGCTCGGGGTCGAGTGGGACGCGCTCTTCACCGAAGGACAGGGCGCCGACGCGAACTACGACACCCTGTACGACTCCAGCGCCGGACTCACCGACTCCGGTTACGTCGTGTGGCTGGCCATGCCGTTCAAGAGCCTGCGATTCCCGGCCGAATCGCAGCAGACGTGGGGCATGCAGTTCGGCCGGAGCATCCCGCGGCTCAACGAGCAGTCGTTCTGGCCCAGCTATTCCACCCGCATCGAGGGGCGACTGAACCAGGCGGCGCCGGCCACGGGCCTGGAGAACGTCTCGCCGGGCCGAAACGTTCAGTTGCTCCCGTTCACCGGGTTCCGCTCGTTTCGCGCGATCGATCGGCGCAATCCGGCGCGGCCCGCGTTCCAGACCGATCCCGCCCGGTTCGACGCGGGCCTCGACGCCAAGCTGGTCTTCCGCGACAGCCTGGTGACCGACGTCACCGTCAATCCCGACTTCAGCCAGGTGGAATCGGACGAGCCGCAGGTCACCGCCAACGAACGATTCGAAGTCCTGTTCCCGGAAAAACGTCCGTTCTTCCTCGAGAACGCCGGTTTCTTCCAGACCCCGATCAACCTGGTGTTCACGCGCCGCATCGCCGACCCGCAGTTCGGCGCCCGGCTGACCGGCAAGCTCGGACGCTATTCGATCGGCGCGCTCGTGGCCGACGACCAGTCGCCGGGCAAGCGGGCGCCCGACGGTGACCCGCGCCAGGGCCGGCGCGCCCGGTTCAGCATCGTCCGCGTCAACCGCGACATCTTCGACCAGTCCACGGTGGGAGCGATCGTGACGGAACGCGCCTTCGACGGCGCCTTCAACCGGGTCGCCGGCGCCGACGCGCGGATCAAGCTCGACGACAACTGGGTGACCCAGCTCCAGGCCGTCGCCAGCACCACGCGGTTCGCCGACGGTTCCCGGCAATCGGGTCCGGCCTACGAGATCCTGCTCAACCGGGCCGGCCGCCAGTTCAACTTCGACCTCGCCTACTCGGACCGCGGCGCCGGATTCCTGACCCAGACCGGGTTCAATCCGAGGAACGACATCCGCAACCTGACGGCGAACGTCGAGTACGCGTTCCGTCCCGAGGGGGATCGCTTCATCGCCATGACGCCCGCCGTGACCGTGACGCGCGTCATGGCGCGCGACGGAACGCGCCTGGAGGAGGCCGTCGCCCCACAGGTGACCTGGGAATTCTCGGGCCAGACGTTCGTCAACGTCTTCCTTCTGCCCGAGCGCCTGCGGCTGCGTCCGTCGGAAGCGGCCGTTTCGGCGCCGCGCGACTTCAGGCGCAACGTCTTCGGCGCCGCCATCGAGTCGGCCGTCATCGCCTCGGTCGAGTTCGCCGTCCGGTACCAGCGGGGCGGCCAGAAACCCGGCCGCGGGCCGGGAAGCGTCGCTGGAAGACTGGTCCACCGCGGACGTGAACGTGGTCCTCCGGCCGGGCCGGCACCTGACCATCGGCAACCGTTATCTCTTCACGCGGCTGGGCCACCGGGGAACCGGAGCGGCGATCTTCAACGATCACATCCTGCGGACGCGTTGGAACTGGCAGTTCACGCCCGAGTTCTCGGTGCGGGTCATCCTCCAGTACGAGGCGCTGCTGGCCAGTCCCGAGTGGACGAACCTGGAGACACGGAAGAACTTCAACGCGGACTTCCTGGTGGCCTATCAGCTCAACGCATGGACGGCGTTCTACGCCGGCTACAACAACAACGTCCAGAACATCGACCTGGTCTCGACGGCGGACGGCGCCCGCATCGTCCGGACGCCGAACGCCTTCATACAGGACGCACGCCAGTTCTTCGCCAAGTTCTCCTACCTGGTCCGGTTCTGAGGCGCATCCCGGCGTTCGCGGCGTTCGCGATACACTGGAAGCAGCCCGCGGTGGGCGAGGCGGCGCGAGCATTCGATTCGCGGAACGCCAAGGAGTGACCCATGTCCAAAGTCAGCAGGCGTACGTTCCTCGAAGCCAGCGGCTCGCTGGCCGCCGTATCAGCGGTGACCCGGACCTCGGCAACGGCGTCCCCCACGCAGGCGGACGTGTCCGGGCTGCCCCGCGTCCGGCAGCGGCTGGTCGACCCGCCCCTCGTTCCCGACCACGCTCAGGTGGCCGACGGCGGCGCGAAGATCGTCGAGGTGGAACTCGTCGTGGAGGAAGCCAGACGGGTGATCGACGACGATGGGACCGAGATTCACGCGCTCACGTTCAACGGTTCGATCCCGGGACCGCTGATCGTCTGCCACGAGGGCGACTACGTCGAGCTGACGCTGAAGAATCCACCGGACAACAGGATGGCGCACAACATCGACTTTCACGCGTCGACCGGCGCGCTCGGCGGCGGCGCCCTGACGCTCGTTCGGCCGGGCGAGCAGGTCGTGCTGCGATGGAAGGCCGTCAAGCCGGGCACGTTCATCTATCACTGTGCGCCCGGCGGTTCGATGATTCCCTTCCACGTGGTGTCGGGCATGAACGGGGCCGTCATGGTGTTGCCACGGACCGGCCTCCGGGACGGTGACGGGAGCCCCATCCGGTACGACCGGGCCTACTATGTCGGCGAGCAGGACTTCTACGTGCCGCGCGGCCCCGACGGCGATTACGTGACTTACGACGGCCCGGCCGACGGCATCGGCGACACTCTCGAAGCCATGCGGACCCTGACGCCCTCGCACGTCGTGTTCAACGGCCGTGTCGGTGCACTGACCGGTGATGGCGCCATGACCGCGCGCGTGGGCGAGACCGTCCTGTTCATCCACTCCCAGGCGAACCGCGACTCCAGGCCGCACCTGATCGGCGGACACGGGGACTTCGTTTGGGAACAGGGTTCCTTCTCGGACCCGCCGGCCCACGGGCTCGAGACCTGGTTCATCCGCGGCGGCTCGGCGGGTGCGGCGATCTACACGTTCCGGCAGCCGGGCCTCTACGCGTACCTGACCCACAACCTGATCGAGGCGGTCGAGTTGGGCGCGTTGGCCCACGTCACGGTGGAAGGCGAATGGAACGACGACCTGATGACGCAGGTGTCGCCTCCCGGACCGATCGACGGCGGATAGGCGTCCCGGCCGGGCGGCGCCACCGAATCTCCGCCTTTTCCGCGCCTTCTACCAACAAACAAGTCGTCGAAACGCCGGAAATCCAACGTCCCCACTTCGTATTTCAACATCTTAGGAACGGCCCTCCGCGTGCACTGTCCCATGGGTGCGCTACCCGATCGTGCACCAGCTCGACGCGAACGACTGCGGCCCGGCCTGCCTGGCCATGGTGGCCGCGTGCCACGGGGCGGCCCATTCCATCGCCGCTCTGAAACACAAGGCCGGAACCGATGGCCGCGGAACGAACCTCCGGGGCCTGGTCGGGGCCGCGCGCTCGATCGGCTTCGCGGCCCGGGGCGTGCGCGCGACGCGCGACGCGCTGCCCGGAATCGGCTTGCCCGCGATCGCCCATTGGTCGGAAGGCGGAAGCCACCACTTCGTGGTCCTCTACGAGGTCGCCCGAGACCGAATCACGATCGGAGATCCGGCCGCCGGAATTCGCAGACTCGCGCCGGAGGCGTTCGACGCGCGCTGGACGGGCGTGCTGGTTCTTCTACGGCCGGTCCGAACGAAACGTTCCAGAAACTCACGACTTGCGGCAGTCCTGCCGGCGATCCTCGGCCTCGCGTCTTCACTCGTCATTCATGTGTCCGTTCACGCCGCGCCCGCATGGCGCGGTCCCGCCCCGAACCGGCCGGGCATTCCGATGCCGGCCCCGTTGCCGACTCGCGGGGAGGATCCGGCGTTGCCGGCCCCGCCACCACCCCCTCCTCGACTCGGGGATCGACCCGCGGGACTGCCGCTTGACTATCCCGGGAAGTCCGCGGCCGGGGCCGCACGGGCCGCGGCTCCCGGAACCACGCGGGCCGGCCGCGTATAATGCCGCCATGCCCACCGCGGCGGCCACGATCCGGAAATCCGTCGAGCACATGCCCCCCGCGTCGGTCCTGGCGCTGGACGGCGTCGCCTGGGACGAATACCTGGCCATACTGGAGGATCTCGAGTCCCGGCCCGGCGTCCGCGTCACCTACGACCGCGGACGCCTGGACGTCGTGACGACCTCGGCCGGGCACGAGCGGTGGAAGGAATTCATCCAGGACGTGGTCCGCGCCGTGTGCCAGGCCCGGGGCATCGCCATGGAATCCTACGGCGGCATGACCCAACAGAGCCGGCGTCATCTCCAGGGCGCCGAAGCCGACACCTGCTTCTACATCGCCGAGGCCGACCGAATGCGCGGACGCGACGAAATCGACGTCACGCGGGACCCGCCCCCGGACATCGTCGTCGAGGTGGACAAGGCCAGCCAGTCGCGGCGCAAGCTGCCCATATACGCGACGTTCGGCGTGCCGGAGGTCTGGCGATGCCTCGTCCGGGAGAACCGCGTCGAGATGCTCCAACTCCGCGGCGACGCCTACGTCCCCGCGCCATCGAGCCGCTTCCTGCCCATGCTGACGGGCGAGGTGCTGGCCCGCTTCGTCGAACGCAGCGGGAAGGAAGGCCAGACGGCCGCCCTCAACGCCGTTCGCGAGTGGGCGAAGCGCTGACGGGCATCAGCCAACCGAGCAGCGCCGTGGCCGCCGCCGCCCCGATCAGTTGAGCCGCGACGAAGGCCGGAACGTCCGCGGGCCGGATCCCGGTGAACGTGTCGCTGGCCATGCGCGCAAGCGTCACCGCGGGGTTGGCGAAGGACGTGGACGCCGTGAACCAGTACGCCCCCGCGATATAGGCCCCCACCGATAACGGCAGCGCCTCGGGCCGCCGCCGCGCGCAGGCGAGTATCACCGCCAGCAGCCCGAACGTGGCCACGACTTCGGCCAGAAACTGTCCCCCGCCGGCCCGGACGCGCCCGGACAGAAAGAACACCGGAAGCTCGAACATCAGGTTCGCGATCCCGACTCCGCCGAACGCGCCCGCGACCTGCACGGCGACATACAGTCCGGCGTCGGACCAGGGCAGGGCTCCCCGCCAGGCTTCGGACAGGGTGACGACCGGGTTCAGATGCGCGCCCGAAACGCTCCCGAACGCCGTGATCAGGACCATCAGCGCGAAGCCGGTCGCCAGCGAGTTGGCCAACAGCGCAATCGCCGCGTTCCCCCCCGCCAGCCGCTCCGCCATGATCCCCGATCCGACCACGGCCAGCAGAAGGCCCGCCGTGCCGACCGCCTCGGCGACGAGCCGTCGCGGCAGGTCGGCAGGCCTCGGCATTCCCGCGTCGTCGATCCGTGCGTCCATGCGAACGCCCGACAGTACCGGCCGGCCGCGGCCGCGTCAATCGGTCACGGGATCATTTCACCTTCGGTTCACGGGTCAGTCACGTGATGACGCAAAATTCGGCGCCGGTGAAGCTGGGCCCGGGCAGACATTGTATCCAGCGTCGGACCCGGCTGTTGCGGAATCGTACGGGTATTCCGATTACGCGGCGACAACTACGCAAATTTTGCGGGGCGGGTGTATGTTGTTGATTTAACTCGGTGAAAGACCGCCGGCAAGCCGCTCCGCCATGATCCCCGATCCGACCACGGCCAGCAGAAGGCCCGCCGTGCCGATCGCCTCGGCGACGAGCCGTCGCGGCAGGTCGGCGGGATGAGGTGGTCCCGCGTCGTAGATCCGTGCGCCCAAGTGGATGGTCGAGACTTCAGTATGCCGTGAACAACGGCCGTCGAAGCGAGGGTCCAGTTGTCATCGCGTTTATCTTAGGCCGATTCGCCCGCTCAGTCCTGAATTGGCCGATCTGAGCGACGCTGACGTTGTTCGTCGCCAAGTTGACGAGAACGCCGGTGAAGAGTCCGACCAAACCAACCACGCCCGCCGCGCCGACCTGAAACGCCACGAACAGCGTTCCGCCCGAGCCCATCCCGCCCCCAGGGGACCATTCTGAATTTCTTCGTGCCGCTCGGAAACCGCTCTGACCCCCGAACAACACACACCCAACACGATTGGTGCTCGACCTCGCAGTTGCCACGGTGCGATCCAGATTCCCCAATCGAACCTCGACTCGCGTTCTCCGACAAATCGTCAAGGTTTCAACTTTCCACGGGCCCATGCATAATGGGCATTCGACCGTCAACGGCAACGTGGCCGGTGAACTCGGTTGCGGCGACGCTCGGCGTTTCAGACAGCGCCGACTTCCCTGGCTCAAGTGCGATGTCCACGTCGGTCAATTCGGAGATCTGAATGGATAACTTGAACGTCCGTGCGTTACCCGCCACACAGCCACCAATCCGTGGCGGTATCCAAATGAAGCCG
>JAJEDW010000253.1 GCA_022821265.1 Acidobacteriota bacterium | reverse complement strand
CGGGCGCCGGCTGGCCGCCCTCTCGCTCGTTGCGCTGTTGCTGGCCGGATGCGCGGCCGGCCGCGGCGCCTACAACCTGGGCCTCCAGGCCGAGCTGGTCCGCGACTACGAGACGGCGCTCGCACACTACGAACGGGCGCTGGCCGAAAAGCCGGGCGACATCGAATACAGGCTGAAGGTGCAGCAGGCCCGGTACGCGGCGGCCCTCCAGCGTTTCGAGAACGGACGGCGCGCCCTCGACGCCGGCGAACTGGAGCGCGCGCGTACGGAGTTCTCACGCGCACGCCAGCTCGACCCGGCCTACGAGATGGCCCGCACGGAGCTGGCCCGCGTGGAACGACTCATCGCGGCCGACACCGCGGAGGAAACGATCCCCGCGCTGGACTTCAACGTCCGCCGCGAGCTGGCGCGCACCGATCCCAGCCTGGACCGGCGCCTGGACACGCCGCTTCAGGAACCCATCAGCCTCACGATCAACCAGGAAGCCGGCACCGTCTTCGAAACCGTCACCCAGTTGGCCGGCCTGAACGTGATCTTCGATCCGGACTGGTCGGTGACCCAGCGGCAGGCCGAGCTGTCGATCGATCTCGATGACGTGTCCGTCTACGAGGCCCTGGACGTGATCGCGCTGCAGACCCGAACGTTCTGGGAGCCGGTCAATCGCACCACGATCATCGTGGCGCCCGACAACACCCAGAAGCGCCAGGCGTACGAGAACACGGTGCTCAAGACGATCTACATGACCAACAGCGTGAACCCGACGGATCTGACCGAGGCGATCACGGCGCTCCGGCAGTTGCTCAACATGCGCCTGATCGCCCAGAGCACGTCGATGAACGCGATCATCGTCCGCGACACTCCGGACCGCGTCGCGATCGCCGAGAAGATCATCGACGACTTCGACAAGAGCCGGCCGGAAGTCCTGGTCGAGGCCACGGTTCTGGAAGTGGATCGCAACACGCTCCGGGAGCTCGGCATCCTGCCCCCGCAAGGCACGCGGATCGGGTTGGACCGGACCGCCGGCCCCGGTGACGGCGAGGCGCCCGGACCGCTCGACACCTTGGCGGGCGGCGTCAACCTGAGAGACCTGGACAACCTGAACTCGGGCAGCTTCAACATCACGATCCCGGACAGCGTGGCCCGGTTCCTGGCCAGCGACTCCCGCACACGGCTGGTCCAGAACCCCAGCGTGCGGGCCACCGACGGCAACCAGGCCAGCATCCGGATCGGCTCGCGCGTGCCCGTCGCGTCCGGCAGCTTCCAGCCCGCGTTCGTGGGCGCCACCGGGACACCCGTCGTGCAGTTCCAGTACATCGACGTGGGCGTCAACATGGACATCACGCCCCGGGTGATGCTGAACCGCGAGATCGCCATGCAGGTGGTGGTCCAGGTCCAGGCGACCGCCGGCAACAACGTCATCAGCGGCGTCGCGCTGCCGGTGTTCACGAACCGCTCCGTCCAGCACGAGATCCGCCTGAGCGAAGGCGAAACCAACATGCTGGGCGGCCTGATCACGGACACGGAGAGCACGACGATGTCGGGAATTCCGGGCCTGAGCCGGATCCCGCTGCTGAACCGGCTGTTCTCGTCCGAGACCACGCAACGGGAGCAGACCGAGATAATCGTCCTGCTGACGACCCACATCGTGCGGATGCCCGAGATCAGCGACATGAACCTCCTCGGCCTGGCCGTCGGACCCGAATCGGATACGCGGCTGCGCGCGCTTCCGGGCGGGCCGCCCGTCCTCCCGCCGCCGGTGGCCGCACCCGCCGCAAGCCCCGGTCCCGAAGACGCGGACGGCCCTGCGGGTCCGTCCGAAGACGCGGACGGCCCTGACGCTGCACCCGAAGACGCGGACAACCCTGCCGGCCCGTCCGAAGACGCGGACGACCTCGACGGTCCGTCCGGAGACGCGGTCCGATTCGACGGGCCCGAATTGACGATCGAGCCGGGCGCGACGACCGACGTGGTCGTCCACGTGGAAGCCGGCCCCTTGACCGGCGCCGATCTGACCATCGAGTTCGATCCCGCGGTGCTGGCGCTGCGGGAGGTGGCCGACGGCGGTTTCCTCAGCCAGGGCGGCGCGGGCATCGCCCTGGCCCGGAACATCGACACGGTGCGGGGGCGCGCCGTGGTGTCGGTGGAACGAACGCCGCCCGCGCCGGCGGTTCGGGGCTCCGGCGAGATCGTCCGGCTGACGCTGGAAGGCGTCGGCGCCGGCGAGTCCGTGGTCCGGATCCGCGAGTTCCGGGTCCATGAGGGCGCCACCGCCGAACGCCGGGGAAGCCCGGCCGAGGTCCGTGTCCGCGTACAATAACGACCGTGCACAGAGTCTCCGCCGCGCGCGCGTCGAACCTCGGCCGCCGGAAACACGCGGCCGCGGGATTCAGCCTGCTCGAGCTGATCGTCACCGTGACGATCATCGCCCTGATGGCCGGGGTGGCGATTCCGCTGGCTCGGAACGCGATCGTCCGGCAGAAGGAGGTGGAGTTGAGGCGCGCGCTGCGCGAGATGCGCGTCGCCATCGACCGCTACAAGGAGGCGTCGGACCTGGGCCTGATCGAGGTCACTCTCGATACCGAGGGCTACCCGGAATCCCTCGAGATCCTGGTCGAGGGCGTCGACCAGATCGGCGCCGTCGACCGGCGGCTCCGGTTCCTGCGCCGGATACCGGTCGATCCGATGACCGAATCCACGGACTGGGGTCTGCGATCCTACCAGGACGCGCCGGACGCCACTTCCTGGGGAGGCGGCAACGTGTTCGACGTCTACACCCGGTCCGGGGCCACGGCCCTGGACGGTACGCGGTACCAGGACTGGTGACGGCGTGAACCGCACGCGCCCCATCGCCACGCGCGCTCTCGGCGTCCGCCGCCCCGCCCGGAGTGGCTTCACGCTGATCGAGCTGATGATCGTCATCACGATCATCGCCATCCTGGCGTCGATCGCCGCGCCGATGTACCAGTCCGTCATCCTGCGGGCCAAGGAAGCCGTCCTGCGGCAGAACCTGCATGCGATGCGTTCGGTGATCGACCAGTACACGGCGGACCGCCAGACGGCGCCGCGGGTCCTGGAAGACCTGGTCACGGCCGGATACCTGCGGGAGATCCCCGAGGATCCGATGACGGAGTCCCGCACGAGCTGGGAAGTCGAGATCGGGGACACCGCGCTCGTGCCCGACCAGCAGGACACGGGCATCGTCGACGTGCGGAGCGGTCACCCCGGCGTCTCCACCGAGGGCACGCCCTACAGCGACTGGTGACGGCGGCCGCCTTACCGGATCGCGCCGCGCCCCGGGACGCTCAGTCCAGGTAGTAGCCCGACGCGAGAAGTATCGGCAGGCCGGAGACGACGACCCGCTTGAGAAAGGTCGTCTTCCGCTGGAGATTCCCCGTGGCCGGGTTCCGGGCCGTGTAGTAGAGGAACGTCTCGCCGAACGCGTCGCCGACGCCGATGATGTCGCGGCCGAGGAACGGCCCATCCGGGTTCGTGTTCACCTCCGACTCCAGCGTGCCGTACCAGCGGCTGTCGGGATCGCCGGTGAAGACGGTGTTGCCGTAGATGTCCATACCGAACACGTAGGTCGACGGGCCCCGCCAGCGCGGGTCGCTTGCAAGGGTCCGGCCGGCGAAATAGCCCTTCGATTCCAGCTCCATGGCGGCGCAGCGGACGAACTCGGCCAGCCGCTCGGGGGAAGGATGGGACTCCAGGCCCCTGGCGTGCACCTCGCCGGGCTCGCACGCGCCCGGCAGGTCCCGGCTGTAGATTCCCGCCCCGATCACGGCTGCCGCGCCGTCCCAGTCGAGGCCCTTCACGTACGTGATCTTGGGTTCGATCCGTCCCGTCGCGGGGTTGTTGAAGCCGTAGTAGACCCAGCCCTCGCCGAACTCGTCGACGATGCGATAGATCTCGCGGAAGTGGTCCCCGAACGCGTCCCCCAGCATGCCCCGGGGCATTCCCTCCCGCGCCGGGTCGGGCGGGAAGACCAAGCGGACGGCCTCATGGCTCGCCGGGTTCGCCGTGTTGACGAACAGATACGTGGGACCGTGCTTCCAGCGCGCGTCCTCGTTGAACGCCCGCCGCGCCTCGGCCGGACCCATCGCCTCGACGTATTCGTACGCGCACTGGACGAAGGATGCGACATCCTGCCGGGTCGAGACGGCGGCCGCGGTGACCGAACGGTCCGCGCATGGGACGGTTTCGCTGTCATCGGCCACGGCCGGAACGGCCGCGGCCATCATCGGTAGAAGGAAGAAGACGTGTATGCGGAATTTCATGATGGCGTGAGGCTAGCAGAATCGCGGCGGCGTTCGCAAAAACCACGAAGACGCACACCTCCGACGCCGGCGACCGACGCGTCGGCTTCTCCATTGCGATAAACACGAAAACAGTGTACACAGTATCAGTGTGAAATAGCCCGGGAGAGACCGTCGTGAAGAACATCACTCTGACCGCTGACGAGAGCCTGATCGAAGCGGCGCGCCGACGTGCCATGGCGCAGAACACGACGCTGAACGCCGAGTTCCGACTGTGGCTGGCGGAATACGTCGGGCGCGAGCAGCAGGCGGCCCGCGCCATGCGGACCGTCCGTGAGCTCGCGGGAAAGCTGCGCGTCGGACAGACGCTGACACGGGACGAAATGAATGAGCGTTGAGAGCTTCATCGACACGAACGTCTTCGTGTACCAACTCGAGCGGCTCGACGCTCGAAAAGCCGATATCGCGGATGAATTGATCGAAACCGGGATCGAGACTCGCACCGCGTGCATCAGCTTCCAGGTCATTCAGGAGTGCGTGAACACCGCGATTCGCAAGGCCGCAGCGCCGTTGGGAGAGGACGAAATGCGCCGGTACCTGTTGGACGTCCTGGCGCCGCTGTACCGCGTTCAGCCCAGTATCGCGCTCTATATGAAGTCGCTGGAAATCCGTTCGCGTTACCGTTTCGGTTTCTACGACGCGCTCATCGTCGCCGCCGCCATCGAGGCCGGCTGCCGCAAGCTGTATACCGAAGACCTGACCGACGGGCAGCAGGTCGAGGGGGTTGCCATCGTCAACCCGTTCAGATCGTGAGACGAAGTCCGGTCGCGAGTGGGTGTGGAAGACCTTGACGATTCGTGCAGCCGGGACGCCTGACGGGTGTCCGTGGAGGGTGTGCCGCGCCTGCGGTGATCGTCGACGCGGACCGGGCGTTGTCGGTTCACCGGATCGGGGGGCAACGATGTACGGGACCGAGGACCTGGAATTTCGGGCTGTCGCCGTCATGGCGTGCGACGACGAGGTGATCCCTCTGCAGGAGCGGATCGAGAACGTCGCCGACGACGCGGACCTCGAGGACGTGTACAACACCGAGCGGCACCTGCTCTACGTCGCCTGCACGCGTGCACGGGATCACCTCCTGATAACCGGCGTCACTCCGGCCTCGGAGTTCCTGGACGACGTCGCGATACAAGCGAACGTGGAGTCGTGACGCCGGCGCCGGCCGTGCCCCGGAAATGGGTTCGAGGCGCCACTCTCTCGTAGTAGAATCGGTCCGTATTCGACACTGCTCTTTCCGTTTTATCGCTCTTCGAGCAGGAGGCCAACGTCTTGAATCCCAAATCTTTGAACAACATAGCCCTTCGTGCCGCCATCGGCACCGTGTGCCGCGGCACACGATTCACGGCCGCCCTGTTGCTCGTCCTGGCCACCGCCGCGACGTCCGGCGCCCAGACGCACACCGGCAATATCCGCGGTTCGGTGCTCGACCCGACCGAGGCCGTCGTTCCGGGCGCCGCGGTGACGCTCGTGGACCAGGAACGGGGCCTGGAGCGGCAGACCGTCAGCTCGCCCGTCGGCGAGTACCTCTTCAGCCACCTCGTCCCCGGCCTGTACACGCTCCGCTTCGAGGCGGAGAACTTCGCTCCCTACGTGATCGAGGACTTCGAGGTTCGCGTCGGCGAGACCGTCGGTTTTTCCCCGTTGCTGACGCTGGGCGCCGCCACGGAGAGCATCGTCGTCTCGGCCGTCGCGGCGCGGCCCGTCATCGACACGAACCAGACCGCGCAGGCCGAGCACATCGATTTCGTCAGCATCGAGAACCTGCCCATCAACCGCCGGGACTACCTGGACCTGGCCCTGCTGCTCCCGGGCGTTCTCGACACGAACCACATGGTCGACGACCGGGACAGCCGGATTGCGGCCACGCCCCAGTCCGGGCTGGCCATCGGCGGGGGCACCGGGCGAAGCAACGCGTTCATGCTCGACGGCCTGAGCAACACCTACGACACCGGGTCGCCCCGGTCCTCGATCAGCCAGGAAGCCGTGTACGAGTTCCAGGTCAACCGCAACACGTTCTCGGCCGAGATGGGAGGCGCCCCCGGGGGCGCGATCAACATCGTCACCAAGGGCGGCACGAGCCAGTGGCGCGGCAGCCTGTTCGGCGTGCTCCGCAACCGCAGTTTCCAGGCCCGGAACTTCTTCGATCCCGACAAGTCCGCCTATACGCGGTCGCAGAGCGGCGGATCCATCGGGGGTCCGCTCGGCAACGACGGGACGTTCGTCTATGGCGCCTACGAGCGCCTGGACCGTCACGAATCGGTGTTCGTCCCCC
>JAJEDW010000298.1 GCA_022821265.1 Acidobacteriota bacterium | reverse complement strand
CTCGTTGTCCAGGAACTCGACGAGCATGCGCCTCACCTCGTCACCCGGCGCGACGTTGAGAAATCGATGGATGAAGTAGTCCACCACTTCGGTCGTGTTGGTCAGGTTCCGTTCCAGCACCATCGCGGACAGGTCGAGGGGGGCCGTGTGACGCGGGATCGGCTTCACGCGCTCGATCGCCATCTGCCACCCTCGGAAGCTGCCGTACCGCGTGTTGAAGTCCTCGTCACGGTCGGCCAGCATGTTGGACTCGGCCATGATCCCGCCTTCGCCCAGGCTCGACGGCTGCGTCGCCGACGTGATATCGAGTCCCTGGCGGATCCGGTCGGCGACGCTGCGGATCTCGGGGTTGCCGTTGATCCGGTCCGGAGGCACGAAGTTGATGTCCGGGAAGAGCAGGTCGCGCGCGAAATTGCCGCGCTCCAGGAGCAGTCCCGGTGTGACCCAACTTCGGCCGTAAGCCCATCCGGCCACGGTCGGCGGCCTGAACAGGAGTTGCCCGAGGGCGCCGGTCACCGAGTTGAAGTCCGGAACGCCGGGCGCTTCCGTCAAACCGAGTTCGCGGTACGTCGAGACCGCCAGTTGAACGGGGCTCTTGATCTGGGTGCCGACGGAGGCGTCGCTGTAGAAGTCGCGCGACATGAAGATCGTTTCCAGCAGCGGCGAGATTTCGTATCGCGCGTCCCTGAAAACGTTCCCCAGCTCGGTCCGAAGCGCCGGTTCGAGATCTTCGCGCACGAAGTAGCGATAGATCTTGCCGGCGATGAACTCCGCGGTGGCCGGCTGCTCCATGATGATGTCGATGACGTCGACGCCGTCGAAGCGGCCCGTCCGTCCCAGGAACGTCTTCTCGCCGTCGTCATGCTGGTCCTCGTTGATGACGAAGGTCATGTCCACGTAGTTCCAGCCGGTGAACGCGCGGGCGGCCTCGCGGATGTCCCGCTCGGTGTAGTTGCCCACGCCCATCGTGAACAGCTCCATGATCTCGCGGGCGAAGTTCTCGTTCGGCGCGCCCCGGACATTGACGCCGGCATCCAGGAACGACAGCATCGCCGGGTCCTGGGCGATGGCTACCATCAGGTCGCGAAAGTTGCCCGTTCCCAATTCGTGGAACAGCTCGAGCTCGCGGAGGAGCTTGCGGTAGTCGCGGACCTTGCTTTCGTTGACCGCGTAGTGCCCATGCCAGAACAGGGCCATCTTCTCCTGGAGCGGGCTGCGGGTGGCGACCATGCGGTTGGCCCACCAGTATGCGACGCGGTTCGTCTCGAGCAGGCTGGCCCGGAGCCAGTAGAAGAACTTGTTGACGACGGGTTGCATCCGGCGGTTGCCCGCGGGCTTCACCATGACCCCGAGCGCTTCGCCCGTTTCCCGGGCCAGGTCGGTCGTTGCCGGACGGCTCGGTGGAAACGGCTCGAGGCCGGGATCGTGAATGCCCGAATGGACGAACGCCGGCAGGTGGGTGTTGTCGACGTCGTCGAAGCGGACCAGCCGGGCGACGGCCTCCCCGGGCGTCATTGCGGCGAGCGCTTCGATGTCTTCGGGCGTTCCGCTGAAGCCCGCGCGTTCCAGCAGGTGCGCGGCCCGCGCATAGTTCCAGTCCGAGGGGGCGATCGGCGTCAGGTCACCCTGCCAAGCGGCCGGGGTTTCCTGGAGGGCGGCGCCGGGCGTCGGAACGAACATCAGCGCCGCGAGCGGCGCGGCGAGGAGCCACTTCGGCTTTCCGGACATGCGGGCGATCCTCCGACGATGGATGTGATAGGCCCGTAAATTCTAGTGCCGGAGGCCGCCTGGAATCAACGAACGATACGTGCCTGGTTCCCGCGGTTCACGGCGTTGCCCGTCGGTTTGCCCCTCGCCGCGTCCCGTTCAACTCCTGTTCTGCCGGGAAATCTCCGGAGTTCCCTTGCCCCGCGACTTCGCGCCCGCGTAAACGGCGAAGTGGCGCCACCGCGCCGGCTGGAACGGCCGGCCGTCGTCCTCGAAGAAGAAACGGTCGGCGAACGCGGGCTCCAGATCGTCGATCCAGGACGCGTCTTCGTCGTACTTGGCGAAGAACAACCGGTTCACCCAATCCGGGTCGCGTCCCTGCAGGAACTTGAGAGCGAAGACGCGCTCGCCGTCGATGTCGACGATCCCGTCGACCACCACCTTGCCGGGCGTGCACGACATCGACGGCCCGCGGACGGTGCGGCCGAGGCCCGAAACCTGCCGCACGGCGCGCGTGAACACGTCGTACGCGCGATGGAGGGGCACATCGAAGTATTGCCTGGGTCCGGTGTCGCGTTCGACGAACATGTAATAGGGAATGATCCCCAGATCCACCTGCTTCTGCCACATCGCCGCCCAGGTGTCGGGGCGATCGTTGACCTGTCGGATGAGCGGCGCCTGGCTCCGGATCGTGGCGCCGGTTGTCTGGATGCGTCGAACGGCGGTCCGGGCGATTTCCGGCGCCAGCTCCCGCGGATGGCTGTAGTGGGACATCACCGCCAGGTGCTTGCCCGAGTCCACGACGTCGTCGAAAAGGCGAAGCAGCGCGTCCGCGTCCGTGTCGGTCACGAACCGGTAGGGCCACCAGGCGAGCGCCTTGGTGCCGATGCGGATGGTGTGGAGGGAGTCGATTTCCAGCAGCGGACGGATGTAACTCTCGAGTACGCCGGTGCGCATGATCATGGGGTCGCCGCCGGTGAACAGTACGTCCCTCACCTCGGGATGGCTCCTCACATAGCGCTCCAGCGACGCGGCTTCGCTGTTGGCGAACTTCAGGTCGTCCATGCCGACGAACTGCGCCCACCGGAAGCAATACGTGCAATAGGCATGGCACGTCTGTCCCTGGCTGGGGAAAAACAGCATCGTTTCGCGGTATTTATGCTGCATTCCCGTCTGCCGCACGCCGTCGATCGAGGGGACGTTCAATTCCATCTGGCCGGCCGGGTGCGGGTTCAAGCGCCGGCGGATATCGTCGACGACTTCCTTCACGCGATCTTGGGGGGCGTCCCGATCGAGCAGATCCCGGATGCGCTCGAAATCGTCCGCCGACAGCATGCCCTCCTGCGGGAACGTCAGTTGGAACATCGGGTCGCAGGGTATGTCGTCCCAGTCGATCAGGTTGTCGGCGACATAGTTGTTCACTCGGAACGGCAGCACGTGCGACACGGCCTGAATGGCCCGGCGCTGCTCGGGGCCGAGGTTTCGGAACTGGGGCAACGCGTCGATGTTCTTGTTGTTGTAAGCCCGATAGCGGATTGGCTCGGTGCTGTACGGTCGAGTCATGGTGCCCCCTCCCGAGTCGGAAAAAGCGTCGATTCCTAAAGACCGTGTTTCGGTTTGGTCTTTCCGGACATCGACCGGTTGTCGGTGTCAGCGCCGACCGGCCCGATCGCGTTCCCGACCGGCGACGGCCCTGCCAGACTGCGAAATCATGAACGGCGTCGCGTCGATTCGGCGTCGAATCGTGCGTGGAGTTTCGATTCGACAGGGTGCGCGAACCCAGGTGCGAGACTGCCGTATCTGCGGGGGCATTCTACCAACCCGCGGCGCGAATGTCACGGCCGCGCCGCGCGGGCCGGTCCGGGCAGGCTGCGGCCTTGGAGAATCCGCGCGATCTGGGTTACAATGGCTGTTCGCCTGTTGGGCGTTGTGGGCTTCCGGGAGCACGCTGAAGGGTTTCGGAAGCGAATCGATGACGGCAAAAGGAGTAAGGGAGTTTGGCTGAACACCGGCTTCCGGGCAAGACATGACCAGTTCCAAAGTGACCGCGACGCCCGAGTTCGACGAGTCGATTGCGGCCGACAACGATACGACAGGTTTTCGCATCCACTGGTATCGGTGCAACGTTTGCGGCGTCGATTTCGAGGATGCCAATCCTTCCCACCGGCGCCGCCTTCATCTGCTGCTCGAGCACAAGCGCCTGCACCGAGAGCAACCCGTACAACACTGAACTCCCAGTCTTTCAGCCTGCCGTTCGAGTTGACGCGCCGGGTGGAGGCGACTCTCCACCAGTGGCAAGTCGAGCGCCGGGTGGCCCGGCTATGGGCGGGCGACGCGTCGTTGTGGACCGGACGGGACGAGGCGCGCTGGCTGGGGTGGCTGCGCATCCTCGATGAGCCGGCGGTTCCTCCGGTTTCCTATTCGCGGTTGACCGACGAGGTCCGCGCCGCGGGATTCCGCCAAGCCTTGCTGTTGGGGATGGGAGGGTCGAGCCTCTGCCCGGAGGTCCTGAGGTCCACCTTCGGACGCGTTCCCGGATCGCCCGATCTCTCGGTTCTCGATTCGACCGACCCCGCCCAGGTCGGGTCGGCGCGTGACCGGATCGATCCTGCCCGGACCCTGTTCATCGTGTCGAGCAAATCCGGAACGACTCTCGAGTCGCGGACCCTGATGGAGTTCTTCTATCGGCTGACTTCCGAACGGGTGGGCGCATCGGACGCGGGCCGTCACTGGATCGCGATCACCGACCCGGGGACGGACCTCGCATCGAAGGCGGCGGAACGGGGTTTCCGGGCCACTTTCGCGGGCCGTCCGGATATCGGCGGCCGCTTTTCCGCGCTGTCCGGTTTCGGCATGGTTCCGGCCGCGATCATGGGAATCGACGTCGAGGCGTTGTTGGCGCGCGCCGGGACCATGGCGCGCGCCGCGGCCGCCGACGTGGACGCGCCGCGCAACCCGGCCTTCGCACTCGGCGTCGTACTGGGAGCGGCGGCCGCGGCGGGACGGGACAAGGTGACTTTGGTCACCTCGCCGCCGTTGGCGGCCATGGGGGCATGGTTGGAGCAACTGCTGGCC
>JAJEDW010000068.1 GCA_022821265.1 Acidobacteriota bacterium | reverse complement strand
CGTCGACGCCGCCGGGGAAAACCACCAGTCCGGCGTCGTCGATCGTCGGGCCCCCATCGACACCGTCGACGATCTTGCCGTCCCGGACGGCGATGGCGGCGCCTTCGCCGTCGACGCCGGTGGCCGGGTCGTAGACCTTGCCGCCCGTGATTCGCAGCGTCGTGGAACTTATCTCGATCGTGACGCCCGCGGGCCGTTACGCGATCGCACTCCGCGCGTCCTCGTCCACCGGCTGCCAGGCCGGCCGGCGGGCCACGGCGCGGCGGATGCGCCGGACCACGTCCTCGTCGGTCGGGTACGGCGATTGGAGAGCCGGCGCCAGCGGCAGCGGGATCTCGTCCATGCGGTAGGCGGTGCCGGCCGCGCTGACGCCCGTGACGGCAGTCGTGATGTGGACGCGCGAAAGGCGGCTCGTGTGGGTCACCTTGGGGTCCAGGACAATGGTGGGAATCGAAGCCAGATGATCGATCGCGGGTTGCGGCATCGTCGCCCCCGGATCGGCCCCCAGGATGAAGGCCGCGTCGTTGTCGCCGCGCACCAGCAGATCGACCGTGGAGAATTCCCCGGGATTGTAGCGGGGATACCCGCGCGACAGGTCGACGCCGAAGGGATAGCCCGTGGTGTAGCGAAGCACCACGTCGGCCCCGGTGACGTTGCCGTGTCCGCGCATCGGCATGCAAACGAACTTCGTGAACGCGTTCAACTCGGCGGCCAGGTTCAGCAGGGCGCCGGAATTCATGTGTTTGCCGCGGGTCATCGACAGGCCCATTCCGAAGAACATCACTCCGAACCGGGCCTTCTTCATCCGGTCAACGAGGTCCTGCAACTGTTCGAGCGTCAGGCCGGTCTCGGCGACCTCGGCCGGGTCCACTCGCTGGTCCTTGATCAGGGCGCGCAGCGTCGTCAACACCTCGAAGTCCTTGCTGGGTCGGACTTGCAGAAAGATGTCGGCGGCCTTCGCGCTGGGCGTTTCCCGGATGTCGACCAGAACCGCCGTGCGCCCCTTCCGTCCGTCGGGCACGAACCGGCCCTTCGGCGTCAGGCTGTACTTGGTGAAATGGCGGGGGTGGCACTCCGCCGGGTTCCCGCCCCAGAAGATGATGAAGTCGGCCCTGTTGGTGACTTCCCCCAGCGTGCAACTGACCTTGCCCCCCAACTGGGCGGCAATCTCGGTGGGGCCGTGTCAAAGCGAGGTGTGGCTGTCAACCACACCTCCGATCGACTCGGCCAGGGCGACGGCTTCGCGTTGCGCCTCGCAGGTCGTGTTGCTGAGGCCGTAGACCAACGGCATGTTCGCCGCGTGCAGGTGCTCGGCCGCGGCCTCGACCGCCTCGTCCAGAGTGGCTTCCCGGCCGTCGATCAGCGCGTCCGGATACAGCCGCTCCGCCGTGTGATGAACGAACCAGGACTTTCCGAGACTGCACGCCTTCTTGGCCTGAACGATACGCTCGCCGTCGGCGTGGAGTTCGATGTCGTCGCACACGCATCCGCAGAACGTGCACGTCGCGTTCTCGACGACCGTCAGGTTGGATGTCTGACTCACCGGTGACTGCTCCTGGAAAAGATCACCGCTCTCGCGGTTCCGAGCCGCCCTCACGAGGCGGCCAGAGGAACGTTCAGCCAAGTGCGCGTCCGGGGTAGCTCCCCCTCACGCGCCGGGGCATGTAACGTCCGGCCTCGATCCGCTCCCAGGCCGGAATGTTCTCGGCCTCGACGTCGGGAACCCCCGTGAACGGCTCGTCCGGACGGCTGGTGTCGGTACGCATGTCGTGTTCACCTCCGGGCGGCGGTCCGTTACGCCGGACTGTCCGAATCCACCGGCTCCACGTCCACTTCCCATCCCTTGGATGTCGGCATGCCGGTTCCGTCCGTGTAACGGCCCATGAGCCGGCACGTGGGCGGTCCGTAGGGAACGATGATCATTCCCTGGGGCGCCTTCTTGGCCTCGACGCACTTGAACGTCACTTCCCCGTATTCGGAACGCACCCGGACGCTGTCGCCCGAAATCGCGCCCACCGCCTTCAAATCGTCCGGATGCATCCCGAGGGTCTCCACGATCTCCCGGTACTCCGCGCCGTCCTTGCCGACATTGATCTGCTGGCCCTGCCGGGTCGTACGCACCGCGTTCATCAGGAATCGTTTCGTATGCCGGGTCACTGTCGAAGCCCCCTCGCCGACCGGCCGCAGTTTAGCACGGGCGATTCGAACCGGTCATCCCCGGCCCGCCGGGAGGTGGCGCCGTTTTCCGTTGCCAACGCCGGAGGCCTCCCAGGATGCGATTCGCGCGTAGACGCCTTCAGCGCTCCGGACCAGCGCGGCGCGGCAGGCGGCTGCGTCCGGCGCACACGCGAACACGGTGCAGATCGGCCGCCCGGCCCGGATTTCCGTGCCGGGGCGCGGGACGTCGCGAATGTCCGCGCCGGCGACGGTCTCGAGCCACGGCCGCGTGTCGCCGGTTCGCAAGTCCCTGCGGGCGAACACCACTGCCTTGCCGATGGCGCCCCGGACGGCGCGAGCCTGTCCGAACGGGGGTTCCGGAAGCGCGCCCGTCCGGCAGGCTCCGGCGTGGGCGGCGAACACAGAAACACCCGACGCACGCTCCACGAGTTCCATAGACGCACACCAGCGCGGATTCAGCTCGACCGGACGGAGCGCGCCGGCGGCGGCGACGAAGTCGATGCCGTTGACCCCGGACAGGGGGAACTCGCCGGCCGCCGCCCGGGCGAGCCCGCCGGCGGCTTCGGCCAGGGCGGGGTCTTCCTCCCCGGCCATGATGCTGCCGCAGTACTGGTAGCCGGCGGTGCCGAAGGCGCGCACGCCGACCAGCAGTCGGAAAACTCCCAGGACGGCCGCCCGGCCGCGCGCGGCGGCGAACGCAACCGAGCCCGGCACGCCGTCCACGCGCTCCTGCAGGTAGTGCGCGGAACCGACGGCGCGACCCGCGTAGGGCCGCACGCCATGCCCGCCGCCGCCGGATATCGGTTTGACCAGCCATTCGCCCGGCGCCGGCGTTCGACGCACCGCGGGCGCGGGATGCCCGCGCCGTCGGAAGGCGCGCGCCAGCGCGAAGGGGTCGCGAACGCGCCGCAGAACGTCCGCGCGATTGCCCCACAACGCGCGGCGGCGGGCCAGGGACTCGACCGCGCCGGAGTGATTCTCGAACCCTGAAACGTAGACCGCCGCGTCACACGCGACGGCGCGGGCGGCGCGCGCCGCGGCGGCGGGAGAATAGTCGGCGAGGGTCAGCGCCCGAACCGACGGGTGCTGGTCCAGATCGGCGAATGCGTCGATGGAAGTGACACGGAACCCGGCGCGAGCGGCGGACTCGGCCATGGCCCGAGTCGAAACCCCGACGATCAGGACATGAGGCGGCGCCTCACGCACCGAGCTCCCTGGCCACCCCATCGATCGCCTCGGCATCCATGATGAGGTCGTTCCGCTCGAAAAGACGCCCGATGCACCGCTTGTGGATCTTCATCTTCAGACCGCCGACACCCAACGCCCCGAACACCTCGGCGCCGTCGCGCGCCGCGCCGTTGTCGGCGACCTCCACGCCCTCGATGCCCAGCGGCGGCACGGCGTTCACGTCGGCCGCCGCCTGGAGACCGTCCCGCCCGGCCCAGGCCGCCTTCGGCACCATGCAAACGCCGGCGCCGCCCGCGTTGAGCAGGATATGCGCCCCCTCGAGGGTCTCGGAAGCGTCCGCCGCCCCGGCCATCGACACCGCGACGATGGATCCGCCGAATCGCTCACGGGTGGTTCGGGCCACCCCCTGCGCGTATTCCAGCCGGCGCGAAGTCATGACGACGTCGGCGCCCCGGCCCGCCAGCAGGCCCGCGGCGCGGACACCCACCGGCCCGGTCCCGCCGGTGATCACCGCCCGCTTGCCTCGGACGCCGCCGGCCGCGCGCTCGAGCTTGGCGACAGCCGCCGCCGCCGTCGTGTTCGACCCGTTCGAATCCAGCATCACCGACACGCGCATGGGCCCGAAGAACGCCGTCTCGACCGCGGCGAGCAGCGCCTCCCCGGCCGCCATGTCGGTGCCGCCGATGAAGATCGCGGTGTTGTTCAGGTCCTTGGGGCCGCGGGTGAAGATGCAGCCGTGCACCAGGTCCCGAACCGTCTCCGGCGTGACGCCGCCGTAGCTCATGACCGCGTCGGCGCCCGCGTCGTGGGCCACCACCCGGTCGAAGACGCTGGCGTGCGTGGATGTGTCGAGCTGCAGTAGTAGCTTGCGCACCGAATCGTGAGGTTGGGAGGCCGAGTGCGCGGGCCCGGACGGTTGCGCCCGCCCGGGGCCCGGCAAGTTCGGCGAAAACCGGCCGCCTACTTCGGGCTGAAGGGATGCCTCGCGTCCTTGGCGCCCGCCAGCACGGCGTCGACGCAGGGTTGGCCGTTCAGCGCGCGTTCGATGGCCTCCCTCGTGGCCTGGTAGTTGTAATCGTAGATCTTCGTGTCGTCCTCGGCTTCCCAGTGGATGAAGACGCCCACCAGGACGCACAGGTCGTCGGCCCGGTTCCTGTCGATGACGCCGGCCTCGACGGAATCGGTGACCGCCTTCGCCACGGCTGCCTGCGCCGGACCGAACATCTGAACCGCCTGCTTCGCGCCTTTGATGGTCACCTTGTTGAACAAGATCGTGTCCGGCTTCGCCGGCAGGTTGGGGGTCACCACCGCCAGCAGGGACGTGAAGCCGTCCTTGTTGTTCGTGAGCGCGTTGCAGAACGCCGTGCCCGCCGGACCCGTCTTCGAACCGATGATCAGGTCGATGTGTGCGACTTCGTTGCCGTCGCCTACCAGCGATTCACCGAGGAAATAGTCGGCTGCCATGATGAGATACTCCTTTGTCTGAGAATCGGTCGAGTCAACGACCGCCAACCCTTGTTGGGCGCCGCCGAACCCGACGGTTCCCCCACTGGAACTCAGGCGCAGGCGCGAATCGTCGACACGAAATCACACGCCGAGACGCCTATCAAGGGGCGGGAGTATACCACAAGGCGGAAAGGCGTTTCGGGCCCCGGCATCGTCACGCCCGGGCCCGTTCGGGCCGGCTGTCTTCCGTTTCGGGTTCTTCCCGCCAGGTGCGCGCCCCCGTCGACGGAAACGGTCCATGATAGACGCTGCCGGCTCCGCCCAGGGACGCCCGAACGCGGCCCGCCAGCGCGCGTCCCGCCTCTTCCCCGTCGACGATTCCGTAAACGGCCGGCCCCCAGGAACTTTGCCCGACTCCCATGGCTCCCCATCCCGACATGGCTCGAACCAGCGCTTCCGTCGGTCCAGCGGCGAAGGTCCCGCCCTGCACGGGCGCCCACCAACGTCCGGTGAGCGACTGGATCGCGCTCAGCGTCTCGCCGAACGCCGGAAGGTCGGCTTCGGCAAGCGCGGGCAACAGGTTCATCAACACCAGGTGGGCCACCCGTTCGACCTCCCGCTCGGGCGGCGGCGGCATGGCGTCGATCGCCGCGTCTTCGGCGGGACCGCTCAGACCGCGGCCGGAGCGCGGAACCGCGACCACGCACCGCCACGTCGACGGGAACCGCATCCGCACCAGGAGCGGCGCGAGCCCGTCGCCATCCGGACGGCGCCCCCCTTCGACCACCAGCCCGCCCTCGGCGAACGCATGTGTCCCGATCGCCGAGCGGTCCGCGCGTCCGGCGGCGCGCGCCGATGCCGCCCCACCCGCCCCCAAGTCGTAGAGTTCCTCGACGGCCCGCGCGACCGCCAGGGCCAGCTGGGTCCCGGACCCCAGCCCGACGTGAGCCGGGAGCGCCTGGTGCACCGTGACGCGCACCCCCCCCTCCAGGCCGTGATGGCCGAGGACGCGGCGGGCGAATTCCCCGGCCCGTTCGGCGTCCTCTCCGTCCACTTCCACCCGGTCCGCCAGGCGGGCCGACAACCGAAGCCTCGGCCCCGGCGCGGCCGCGCCGATGCCGCCGAACCAACGCCCCCGCGCGCCACGAAGGTCGAGGACGCCGAAGTGAAGCCGCGCCGGCGCTTCGACGCAGACCGCTTCCCGCCGGGGCCGGACGGGCGGCGTCACTCGAACTCCACGGCCCGGGTCGCCCGCTGAACGTGGTCCCGGAGCAACGCCATCGCCTCCCGCTCGGCGGGACCCGCCGTCTTGTCCACCACGACTTGCAGGCGCTCGAACTCGGCCTCCACGTATTCGCGTTCCAGGAGATGGAGCCGGGTCGCGTGGATGGCGGCTTCCAGCACCGCGTGGCGCGCCCGGTTGAAGCCGATGAACTCGCGGCGAAAGCCTCGGTGCACCACTTCGGTTTCGATGCGCGCGCGGGGCGGGTCGCGGTCGATCGATCGAACCTCGACTTCTCGCCACGAACAGCAATCGGACAAGACAAAACCCCGCACGATCTCGGCGGGCCGCGTCGAAACGCCGGGATTCGACACGGCCGCGCGCGCGAAAACGCGCACGTCGTCGGTGAGATTGACGACGGCGCTGCGCGTCATCGACACGTTGACGTACGTCACGGTGTCGATGAACGGTTTGATGACGATGAACGCGTCGGCCCACTCGACTCCCATCGGCGCGCAGTTCACGGAACCGTCTTCCCCGACGGTCGTCACGATGGTCTCGACGATCACGAGAGAGGGGGAGTGTAGGCGCCGCCGTTCCGGGGAGTCAAGATGGGCCGGGCCGGTCATCCGCGTTTCGGAACGTTCACCGCGGTCTCGGGCGCCCCGGGGCGGCGAGTCAGGACCCAGGCGCGCGGCCGCGGCGGCGCGGACCGGCCGTCAACCGCACGCGCCCGGCGGCCGCGTCTTCGGACGGCGTCAGGTATCCCCAGTCGAGGGCGCCTTCCTGCCGGTACGTCTTGCCCAGTGTGAGGGCCATGCGGGCTTGCGCCAGCTCCTTCCCGAGGTAGAAGGCGTGGCGGGCCTCGTCCACGCCCAACTGCTCGAAGAGGCCGCCGATGTCGGTGCCGCGGACCATGATGTCGTGGTTCATCACGGTGATGGCCTCGCGGTCGGCGAAAATGCGGAAGTTCGCATCGGTGATGTTCGCCTGCAGTTCGGCGAGCTCGGCGGGCGTGAACGCCAGCACCTCCCGGTCGCGGGTGGTCACCAGCCGGTCGTCGACGCCCTTGGGCACACGCCGGCGCGTGACGGCGTCGAACATGAGGCGCCGCGCCACGTCGACTTCCCGGACGGCGCCGCGGGCCCACCCGATCACTTCCGTGGTGAGCACGGTCCGCACGCCCAGCTCCTGGCATATGGCGATCAGCAACGCGTTGACGCCGGTGGAATCCGCCGCGGTCATCTCGGTCAGGTTGCCGATTCCCATCAACATCTCGGCCTCGGGAAAGCGGCGCCGCACTTCGGCGTAGCGTTCCAGGGATCCCATGAACCCGTGGCCGATCGGTTCCAGGATCGGATCGATCAGATAGGGAACGCCCCAGCCCTCCAGCTTCGCGACGCTCGGTCCCAGCGAGTCCAGCCCCTCCCCGAGGTCGGGCACGACGACGACGCGCACGGCGTTGCCGGCCAACTCGCGCCCGACGTCGATGTTCGACCCGTTGACGCTGAGGATCAACTCGGCGCCGGCGGCGGCCGCGGCGCGGATCTCGGCCGGGTCGAACGAGTCCACGCTGACCCGCATGCCGGCGGCGCGGAGTTCTTCCACCGCGTCGGCGAGGTCGGGAAACGGAACGCCCGGCGTGCAGCCGACATCGATGATGTCGGCGCCGGCGGCCTGGAAGGCCTCGGCCGCGCGCCGCAGACCGTCGCGGCCCAGTTTCGGGGCGTTGTTGATTTCGGCGGCGATCTCGATGTCCCAGGCGCCGTAGTCGGTCGGCGTCTCGCGCCCGAAGGAAGCGGGAATCTCGTGGAGGTCCTTGGGCCCCTTCTCGACGGGCACGCCGAGTTGCTCGCCCAGCAGGCGCGCATCGCCCTCGACCAGCCCCGGGATGAAGACGCGCTCGACGCCTTCCGGGAGACGGAGGTTCCGGGCGATCCACTCGGTCGTCATCAACGCGGCGACCGTGATGTTGAGGACGGCCACCTCGTGGACGATGGGCAACGCCGCGCCATCGAGCACGCGGCGCAGGGACGGCTCGGCCAGGCGTCCCGTCACGAAGAGGACGCTCCGGCCGACTCCGGAACGCGTCACCGCGGATCGCCGCCGCGGACGAACTTGTTGGGCGTCCCCTCGAGCGCGCCGCCCGGGCCGGGGCGCCAGAGCGCGGCGGCTTCGATCTGCCGCGCGAGCTCGAAGTCCTTGTCGGTGATGCCGCCCGCGCTGTGCGTCTGCAGCTTGACGGTGACCCGCGCCCAGGTT
Source organism: Acidobacteriota bacterium (assembly GCA_022821265.1). GTDB lineage: Bacteria > Acidobacteriota > Terriglobia > 20CM-2-55-15 > 20CM-2-55-15 > JAJEDW01. The sequence goes on along the minus strand of JAJEDW010000068.1, from coordinate 1,341 downwards.
ACCGAAAGATCCGGATGATGGTACGCCGCCTCGGCGCAGTAAGCCACGGCATTGACCAGCATCAGCGTCGTCGGCCACCCGTCGGTCTTGTAGACCCGCCGGATCCACCCGCCCTCGTAGTACCAGCCGGGAAGCGCCGTCAGGCGTTCCTTGATCTGATCGTCGTCATAGGTCGGTTCTCGTCTTGTCATCGCGCCTCCAGAAAACCGGGCCGCGGCCTCACGCCATCACCGCGCCGCCGCCCACGTGGATCGTCTGTCCGGTGAGAAACGACGCCGCCGGTGACGCCAGGAAGACCGCGGCGCCGGCGACGTCGTCGGGCGCGCCCCATCGACCGAGCGGCGTCGCGTCCGCGATCGCGCGGCGCCGGTCCGCGTCCAGGCCGCCTGCGAAGGACGTGTCGATCCATCCCGGCGCCAGCACGTTCACGCGAACCTGCGGCGCCACCGACCGCGCCAGCGATTTGCTGAACGCGAGGATTCCGCCCTTGACCGCTGCGAACATCTGCGGGTTCCGCCCCGACATGCCCGTCAGTACATGGTCCCAGCTCATGTTGATGATGACGCCGCCCTCGGGTTCGGCCGCCAGGATCGTCGCCGCGCACCACGAGGCGAGCACCGTGCCCCGCAGGTCGACCCCGAGCAGGAGGTCGAGTTTCTGGATTTCCGAAAGCGCCGCGTTCGCGCCGGTCAGGACGTCGGCGCCGGCATTGTTCACCCATACGTCCAGGCGGCCGAGCGCGTCGCGGGCGGCGGGGCCGGCCCGGTCAATGGTGTCCGCGTCGGCCACGTCCAGCCGGATCACCGCGGTGCGGCGGTCCAGCGCCCGTATGCGGCGTTCGACGTCGGTGGCTCCATCCCGGTTGGCCCGGTACGTGATGGCGACGTCGGCTCCCGCGCGGGCGGCCGCAAGCGCGATGGCGCGCCCAATCCCACTTGATGCGCCCGTTACAAGGACGCCGCGGCCGGCGAGCGGCTGGGCGGCGGCTCCGGTCATTTGGCTTCCCGTCCCATCGATGCGCGCCCGTTGGACAACCCGCACGCGGCATCTTACACTAATCGATTTTCGGGAACTCCGAGCATGGGGGCATGGCGCGTTCAGTGCGTTTGTTGGTAAGCGTCGAGAACACGGTCGAGGCACGGGCCGCCCTGGCCGGCGGCGCCGGGATCGTCGACGCCAAGGACCCCCGGAGCGGCGCGTTGGGCCCGGTTTCGCTGGAGACGTTCCGCCGCCTGTGCGCGGCCGTGGGCGGCCGCCGCCCCGTGACGGCGGCGCTGGGAGATGCGGCGGATCTCGACGCCGTCGAACGCCGCGCACGCGCGTTCGCCGGCGCCGGGGCGG
>JAJEDW010000243.1 GCA_022821265.1 Acidobacteriota bacterium | reverse complement strand
GGAATCCAAGGTGCGCCAGTACGACTTCGGAAACCTGTTCATGTATACGGGAAGCGCCAGCGCGTTCCGCATGGGCTACGACGGGGGGCGTGTCCGCCTCGATTCCAACTCCGAGATCAACTTCAACGGGACGTATACGTTCGGCAGCCTCTTCGATTTTTGCGCGATCGATCCCCGGTTCGACGATTTCACGGCGCCGGGATGCGTCGAGGCGCTCCAGCAGGCGGCGCCGGGAACCGAGCCGGTCCTGCCGACGTACAGTCAGGCCACCGGCGAACCCCGGTTGGCGATCATGCAATGGCAGAACGCCGCCTACTTTCAGAGCGACGTTCGCGCGTCGACCAACCTCACGTTGTACTTCGGCGCCCGCTACGAATGGCAGACGAACCTGGACGACTGGAACAACATCGACCCAAGGTTCGGATTCGCGTATCAGCTCGGGTCGAACACGGTCATCCGGGGTGGGACGGGTACGTTCCACCAGCGGATGCAGTTCTTCGCCGTGACCGACCTGCTGCGGAACAACGGCGAGAACCAGCAGGTGCTCGAGATCAGCCGCTCGTCGTATCCCACGCCGTTTCTGGGCGCCGACGACGTGGAGGCTCGGCCACCCGAATCGATCCAGTTGCGCGCGCCGGAACTGACCGCGCCCTATACGTGGAACAACGAGTTGACCGTCGAGAGCTCGTTCGCGAACGGCCTGATCGTAACCGGGTCGTACCGTTTCATCCGCGGCGTCCACCTCATGCGTGACCGCAACCTCAACGCGCCCTACGATGCGACCGCCGCGGCCATTCGGTCCTGTTCGCCGCTGACGCCTCCCGGCGCATGCGTCCGTCCCGATCCCGCCCGCGGCAACATCAACCAGCGCGAATCCACGGGCACCTCCAGCAGTCACACGTTCCGTTTCGGTTTCCGGCAGCGCTTCCGTTTCCTCAACGTGAACGGCAGCTACGACTTCGATTCCACCTACGACGACCTGGCGGCGCGCCAGAGCGGCAACTACAACAACGACGTCAGCCTCCCGGCGGACAACTACGACCTGGACTCGGAGTGGGGACGATCGGGCGCGCGCCATCGGATGAACCTGTCGGCGAACGTGCGGCTTCCGTGGAACCTCAACGCGAACACGATCTTCAACTGGAACACCGGCACACCGTACACCCACCAGACGGGCTTCGACGACAACCACGACACGACGCGGAACGACCGTCCGCCCGGCGTGGACAAGAACACGTTGACGGGTCCGGGATTCTTCGAAACGGGACTGGACGTGTCCAAGGCGATCCAGCTCCGGTCCGACCAGGTCGAGGTGACCGGCGCCGCGGGAACGGGCGGCTACTACGGCCAGCGGACGGGCGTGCGGATGACGATCCGGGCCCAGGTGACGAACCTGTTCAACAACGTCAACTACGAGAGTTTCGGCGGCGTGGAGACGTCGCGCTTCTTCATGCGGCCGACGCGGGCCCGAAATCCCCGGCAGATCGTCCTGTCGGTCCGATTCGATATCTGATCGCCGCTCCGGCTCCGACGCGAGGCGCGACGGGTCAGAACAGCCCGGTGGTGACGCGTTCCGGGGTGACGTCGATCTTCGTCGCGGATGGGATGCGCGGCAAACCCGGCATCGTCATGATGTCGCCGCAGACGGCGACGATGAACTCCGCGCCCGCCGACAAACGGACCTCGCGAACCGGCACCACGTGGTGGCTCGGCGCGCCCTTCAGGCTGGGATCGGTCGAAAAGCTGTATTGGGTCTTGGCGATGCAGACGGGGAAGTGGCCGAAGCCCTGACCCTGGAGGTCGCGGAAGCGGTTGCGCAGCTTCTGGTCGCCGGTGATATCGTCGGCCCCGTAGATCTCGCGTGCGACGGTGCGTACCTTTTCCCAGAGCGGCGCGTCGTCGGGATAGAGCAGCTTCAACTTCGGACGGTCCCCGTCGAGCAGTTCGACGACCGCTTCCGCCAGGGCCGCGGCGCCGTTTCCGCCGCGCGCCCAGTGGTCGGCCTCGACGGCGCGCACGCCGATCGCGTCGCACAGTTCTTCGAGCTTCCGGATCTCCCCGGCCGTGTCGGCCGAGAACCGGTTGACCGACACCAGGACGGGCACGTTGAACTTGCGGACGTTCTCGACGTGGCGGGCCAGGTTCGCGAAGCCCTTCTCGACGGCCTCGACGTTCTCTTCCCCCAAGGCGTCCAGGGCGACGCCGCCGTGCATCTTCAACGCGCGGATGGTGGCCACCAGCACGGCGCAGTCGGGCTCGAGCCCCGCCTTGCGGCACTTGATGTCGATGAACTTCTCCATGCCGAGGTCGGCGCCGAATCCCGCCTCGGTCACCACGTAGTCGGACATCTTCAACGCCGCCCGCGTTGCGATGACCGAGTTGCAGCCGTGAGCGATATTGGCGAACGGGCCGCCGTGAATGAAGGCGGGGTTGTTCTCCAGGGTCTGCACCAGGTTCGGCGCGAGCGCGTCCTTCAGCAGCGCCGTCATCGCGCCGGGCGCTTCCAGCTCGGACGCCCGGACGTATTCGCGGTTGCGCGTCTGCCCGACGATGATGTTGCCGAGCCGGCGCTTCAGATCGGCCAGGTCCTCGGCCAGGCAGAAGATGGCCATGACCTCGGAAGCCACGACGATGTCGAAACCGTCCTCGCGCGGGAACCCGTTGCCGACGCCGCCGAGCGAGCAGGTGATCCGCCGGAGCGCCCGGTCGTTCATGTCCACGGAGCGCCGCCACGCGATGCGCCGCGGGTCCAGGTCGAGGCGGTTGCCCCAGTGGATGTGGTTGTCCACCATGGCCGCCAGCAGGTTGTTGGCGGCGCCGATGGCGTGCAGGTCGCCGGTGAAGTGGAGGTTGATGTCCTCCATCGGGACGACCTGGGCATAGCCGCCGCCGGCGGCGCCGCCCTTGATTCCGAACACGGGGCCCACGCTCGGTTCCCGGAGACACACCGCGGCCGTCTTGCCGATGCGGTTGAGGGCGTCGCCCAGGCCCACGGTCGTCGTGGTCTTGCCCTCGCCGGCCGGCGTCGGGGTGATGGCGGTGACCAGGATCAGCCGGCCGTCGGGCCGGGTCTCGAGGCGTTTCAGGCAGTCGAAGGAGACCTTGGCCTTGTAGTGGCCGTAGGGTTCCAGCTCGCCCGGCTCGATGCCGAGACGTTCGGCGGCGATGTCATGGATCGGCCGCATGGGTGCGGCCTGGGCGATCTCGATGTCGGATCGAGGGTTCGAATGCTGGTCGTGCATGAGTTGTCGGGCCTTCCTTCGGGACGTTGGCGCGGCCCGATAACATAACACACGGCTCCGGGCCGCGATCCGTGCGGATGCCGGATCGAACCGTCGGGTTGCTTCGAAACTAGAAACCGCCTCGCCCGTACACCTGTCCCGTGTCGGCGTTGCAGCCGCCCCGGGGCACGGACATGCCGCACAGGATCAGGTTGCCGGTTTGCGCGCCGAAGGGACGCCCGTCACGCAGCGGGTTGAGCGTGACAGTGAAGATGGTGCCGATCGGGAAGCTGTCCGGCGTGATGCCCTGACGGCCGAGCGAGACCGCGGGGCCGGTTTCCACGCCCCACTGGACGGGTTCGCCGCCTTCGGTCATGACATTGCCGTTCTCGTCGACGAGGTCGAAGATGTACTGGGAGTGGTTCGCGCCGATGATGAAGCGCACGAGCTTGCCGGTCAGTACCCTGTCGATCGTCTGATCGTACATGGCGAAGGAGTGATGGGCTTCGGCCCGGACGAGGGCCAACCCGACGATGATTGCCGCCCAACCGGCAACGTGTCTCTTCATTTTCCGTGACTCCTGTCGGGAAAGCTCCCGATGCCTGGTTTCCGTGCGCGGGCTCCGCTATTCCTCGGGGATTTCCCATCCCTGCTCGAAGTTCCGCTCCCAGTTCTGTGCCCATGGCCGGCCGAAATAGTCGACGTATCCCTCGTCGAAGAACATCAACTGCGTCGGCCGTCCGTCGGGGCCGTTGACGATCGTGCTCTGGACCCGGCATTCGACGAAGAAGTACCGCTGCGGCTGATCCAGCGTCGCCGAACGGTTCCACTCGGTCACCAGCGTCAAGGGGCGGACGAACGCTTCGGGATCGTAGAAGGTCGCCTCGACGATCAGGCCGTTTCCGCTCTCGGCCGGCCGGATCACTTCGATCACTTCCAGCGCGTTGCTGTATTCGAACATGGAGTGCGAGACGGTCCAGCCCTGTACGTTCGCCGTCCACGTGACCAGCGTGTCGCCGTTCCAGAAACCCACGGTCTCGCCGTACCACTGCGGAATGTTGTCGACATGTTCCTGGCCGACGTGGACCTTGCGGAGGAAGTTGTCGGCGACGCCGGCGAGGAACTGGACCTGGTTCGGCGTCACCAGGACTTCCATGCCCCGCGTGGCGAACTGCGTGTAGAAGCGTAGCAGGCCCTCGGGATAGCAGAACGCGGCCATCCACTGCGGCGAGTTCGAGACGGCCTCGTGGTAGTTCATCTGCGTCATGCGTTCCTGGTATTCGGGAGTCAACAGCGATAGCAGGGTCGCCGTCTGCATCTGCGTCCCGTAGATCCACTGGGGAGGACCGACGTTCCCGCCGCGGCCCCCGCCGCCGGCCTTCTGGTACCAGCCGTCCCAGTCCGGCAACGTCGCCCGCGTATGCTCGCTGGGGCCGCCCGCGGCTTCCGCCTCGGCCATCAAGGCGGCATAGTGCGCCTCGGCCGATTCGTGGTCGTAGGGGCTGACCATCGCGTTGACGTCGAGATCCCGGTCGCAGTCGCCCCATTCGCCAACGCGGTTGTCCCGCCACATGTCGGTGAGCTGGCGGGGCGTGTTGCAGCGCGCGTAGCGCTCGTCGGCCCAGTATTGCCGGTCCACGTAGAAGTTCTCCGTGGTGAACAGGTCGACGGGGAGCGGCTCGACGCCCGGCGGGGGAGCGGCGTCCGCAAGGATTTCGGATGCCTGGCCCCGGGCGATGGGCGCCAGACCGGTTGCCGGCAGCGCGAGCAACGCCAACGAAGCGCCTGTTCGTATCAGCGTCATGCGCATGTGTACCTCCACCGAGAGCACTGCGTTTCAAGGTCCGTCCGCGGAACGGTCCGGCCCGTCGCGGAACTCGTCAGCGATATGATATAAATCCCAGGTCGGTTCGCCAACCCGATCATCGGACTCAGAGGCCACCACGTGACCGCGAGAGCGACTTCCCACGCCGCACGGATTCGCTCTTCAACCGCACGCCCATGATCAGCCAACCATCCACGATCGCCGCCAAACGGGCGATCGACCCCCGCCTGCCCCGATACACGAGCCTGGTTCACATGTTTCGCGATGCCGTCCAACGGGAGCCGGACCGGACCGCTGTCATATACGAGGATCGCACGATCCGATACAGGGAGTTCGGGCGCGCCGTCAACGGCATGGCGGAAGAGCTCCAGCTTCGCGAGATCGGCCGCCGGCCGGTCATCCTCGTCATGCCCAACTCCATCGAGATGGACATCGCGCTGATGGCGGTCATGACGGCGGGGGCGCAGGCGGCGCCGGTCAATCCGTTCTTCAAGGTCCGCGAGCTGGAGTCGGTCCTGGCCAGCGTGGACGCGGCCGCGGTCATCACGGATCAGACGGCGGGTGAGAAGGCGCGGCAGGTGGCGGCCGGCCTGGGCATTTCCGAGGTGATCGCCTTCGAGCCGCAGGGGTTGGACATCGGGCGCTGGGTGGACGAGGCCTACCTGGACGGCCCGCCGAGAGACATGCCGCTGGCGGACGATCCCGCGCTGGTGCTGTTCACCGGCGGCTCGACCGGCGTGCCGAAAGGCGTCAGCCACACGCACCGCGGATTGATGTGGTCGCTGCTGCAGCACATATCGGTCTGGCCGATGGAGAACGGCCGCGAGGTGTTCCTGAACGCCGCGCCGATGTTCCACACCTGGGGTCTGACCTACGCGACCTGGGTGCCGATCTTCTGCCGGGGCACGCTGGTGATGATGCCCAAGTACGATCCGGAGCAGGTGGTCCGGTCGCTGGACCGTTACAAGGTGACGGTGTTCGCGGGGGGGCCTGCTCCGATCTACATGGGGCTGTTGGCCGTGCCGGCCTTCGACGACCATGACTTCTCGTCGCTGAAGTACTGTCCCACGGGCGGCGCGCCGTGCCCGGAGGACCTGCACCGCGAGTGGCTCGCCCGCACGGGTTGTCCGCTGCTCGAGGGTTGGGGGATGACCGAGGGCGCCCCGTTCTGCCTCAACGCCAAGGACGCCCCTCGCAAGCTGCTGTCGGTGGGGAACCCGGTGCCCGAGACCCGGGTCGAGATCGTCGACATCGAGACCGGCGAACGCGTTCTGCCGTTGGGCGAGGCCGGCGAGGTCCGAGTGAAGGGGCCGCAGTTGATGGAAGGATACCTCGCCAACCCGGACGAGACCGCCGGGGCCGTGCGGGACGGGTGGATCTACACCGGGGACATCGGCTACGCGGACGCGGACGGCTTCGTCTTCCTGGTCGACCGGAAGAAGGACATGGTGATCGTGGGGGGCTACAACGTCTACCCGCGCGAGGTCGACGAGGTCCTGTTCAACCACCCGAAGATTCGCGAGGCCGCCACGGTGGGGAAGCCCGATCCGAGACTGGGCGAGGTGGTGGTCGCCTTCGTCGTCCTCGACCGCGGGCAGACGATGACCGAGGACGCGTTCTTCGCCTACTGCAACGAGTCGATGGTCAAGTACAAGCGGCCGGTCGAGGTCCGCTTCGTCGACGCCATCCCGCGGACCGGCGCCAACAAGATCAACCGCGTGGCGTTGCGGGAGATGGCGCGCGGCGCATCGGATGACCTGTCACGCACATAGCGGCGATTCGGACGATGCGGCGACTTGACGTCGGCTGTCCGCCCACTCCTTTTTGGCCGGTCGGCCGTGCTGCACTCGGCGCATGAGCGGGGACGTGAAGTGGGTTGCCGGTGCGGGGACCGGCGTCATCGGGACGGTCATCGGAACCGGCTTGGTGCTGGCCGGGCTCATGTCGGCGCAACTCGCCAACGTGTCCGCGCAAGTGGACGCCGTCAACACGCGAATCGACGACCTGATCGACCGTACGACGGCTGAGCACGCCGAGATCCGCACCGAGATCCGTCGTCTCGACGACCGCCTCCGCGCCCTAGAACTCGCCGTCATGCCCGATCCGCCGGCCGAATAGGCGTCCGTTCACGCCGAAACGCCACCTGCGTTCCGCGCAAGCGGCCAGGAAAGCGCCGCGCCGTTCCCCGCCGGGGTCGCCACGGAACGCTTTCGGTCAGGAAAGACGCGGAGCGACGGACCAGAGAGTGAATCGCCGATACCGAGCGCCTCGGGCGCCGAGACGGCCGCGAACGGCTGTCAGGAACGCGAGCTTGGCGCGCACGGCGAACGGCGCCTTGCGTGTGAGCAAGCGGCGCCCCTCCTCAGGCGGTAATCCGTCGAGTCCATCCAGGTACAACTCCATGCAAATGGCCAGCGAATTCCAGGCTTCTTCGAATGACTCTCCGTCGCCGGCGACGTCGAGATCAACGCAAATCGCTGACCAGCGGTCGCCGTTTCGATAGGCGTAGCACTTGAACGCCCGGCTCATGTGGTTTCCTCGACTGCCGTGGGCAGCCCGCGCTCGACGTGACAGAGAGTTTGGTTCAACCCGGGCTGGCGGCCCCGCCGGCCGGACGATCCGTGTCGTGACGAAAAGAACGATGGCGTTCAGCACCCAGTCGGTCACGGCCATGAACGTCGGGTTGCCCACCAGGTATACCGGGGTCCCTGCCCGCGCGCGAACGCGCCACGGAAGATTGCGATCCTCGCGACAACCGAGCACCTGGCGCTCGCCGCTGGTCGTGAAGACTCACGTTTGCGGCGGGTCTGGCCACAACCGGTGGACAGGGAGCGCCGGCCAGTTGACGCGCAGCGAACGCTTGTCGAACGGCAGGGCGGCGTCGGGAACAGAGGACCACGACGTATCCATCAGATCGGCCTCTTCGCACCAGCGAGCCGCGAGTTTGAGATACCGGCGAAAAACGAGGATCGCGGGAAATCGGTCCTTCGAGGCGAGCCAGAGGACCATGTCCTTGGAACCTTTGGAAGAGTTGCAACTCTTGCAAGCGTAAGTGATGTTGTCTGCGGAGTCGGGTCCACCCCTGAGTTGAGGGATCAGGTGATCCAAGGACAGCTTCGCGTCGCGACCGCAATAGCAACAGGTTGTCGCATGGGCGATCTTCGTCTTCTCGTCGTCGTGAAGGGGACGCATCTTGATCTTTCCGGAGATGTATCCGTTGCGAAACCGTCCGCGAATCATGTAGTGCAGCGGCTCGTAACGGGACTTTCCGTCGCCGACTGCGGCGTGGACCATCGCGAGCATCCCGTACGACCAAGCGAAATGCTCGCGGAGCGAAGAGTCGTCTCCCGGGGGTTTGGGCATCTTTGGGCATCGACGATGGGTTGGAAGACAGGCCGAAGCCACCGTTGCACCCACAGCGACGTTCGCCCGTCAATCGTCGTCCGATACGGCGTGAGCCTATCATATGCGGCGGCCGCCCGGGCTGTAACGGGTTGAACGAGAGTCAGCCTCGTCCGGGCGTTGACCCTAACCCGCCGTCCTGACGACCCGTTTCGTGACGAACAGGACGAGGGCGCCCAGGATCCAGAAAATCAACGCCATGAACGTCGGGTTGCCCACCAGATGCGTGACGGCGTGGACGACATGGTTGACGGCTTCTCCCGAGGGCGTTTGCCGCGTCAGGATGGTCTCGATTCCGGTGAGGGGGGTCAGCAGGATGCCGGCGGCCGTGACGACGCCGGCCGTCAGGTTCGCAAGCACGATCAGGACCAGGAGCTGCGGATAGCCGCCGAAACCTGTCGTATGGACGCGCGCGCCGAAATAGAGCGCCGCCGCCAGCGTCACGGCCGTCATGCTGAACCACCACGTGACGTCGTCGGGCGCGCCCGCCAGCGACAGCCCGATCCGCCCCAGGCCCACGATGAGTGTCAGAATCAGGACGACGCGCGCGAACGCCAAGTAGTCTCCAAGCGACTTTCCAAAAGGGGGCATGGCGGCCTCCTCGTAAGCGGTTTCGGGTTTTGCCGACGGCGGCATTATAGGAGCCGACGCCGGACGTGGCGAGCTATTTCCCGGCGACCGTGAAAAGGTGTCGCCCGCGGCGACGCTCGAATAAAATGGCGGTCACCGTGACACCGAAGACCATTCTCGCCTTAGTTGTCGTGGCCGTCACGGTTTCCACGGTTTCTTCACAGCGCGGGCCGGGACGGATGACCGGGCAGGTCATCGCCGCCGGCGCCGGGCGCGCCAACGTCGCCGTGCAACTCGTCGACCAGACGTCGACCATTGTCGATATCGCGTTTACCGACGCGAGCGGGCGATTCCTGCTCACGCGCGTGCCGTCGGAGAACCCCGGCGGGTTGTTCCTGACTGTCGAGGAGGACGGTTTTCTGCCGGTCCGCGAGCGCCTGAACCTGCGGCAACTCACGGGATTGCACACCATCTATCTCGTGCCGCAACCCGACTCCGATGGCGCCGCTCCGGAGGGCGGGCTGCTGGTGGACGTGAGCGCCTTGGCCGCTCCCATCCCCGAGGACGCGCGGGAGGAGTACGCCCGCGCGGTCGACGACGTCGAGCGGGGGCGCACCGACGATGCCGTCGAACGCCTGGAGCGCCTTGTCGAGAGCGTTCCGGAATACCACGACGCCTGGATCACGCTCGGTGTTCAATACCTGGACGGGGGCCGGTTCGACGATGCCGAAGGCGCGTTCGAAGCGGCTCGGCAAGCCAACCCCGGCGGCGCGCTCGCCCCGCTGAACCTGGGCATCCTGCGTTACCAGCGGGCCGAGAACCTGCAGGACTCGGGCAATGCGGACGCGGCGCTCCTGGCCTTCGACGGGAGCCGCGTGCTGCTGGAAGACGCCGTCCGCCTGGACCCCGCCTCGACGCGGGCCGTGTCCTACCTCGGCATGGCGCTCTACCGCATCGGCGCTTACGACGCGGCGGAGAGCCGGTTGGTGCAGGCCCTGGGAATGCCGTCACCGGGGACGAACGTCCGCCTGATGCTGATCAACGTCCACGTTCGCCAGAATCGGCTCCAGGCCGCGCTCGACCAGGCGGCCGCGTTTCTTGAAGAGAACCCGGACGCGCCCGAGCGGGGGGCCATCGAGGACGTCCAGCGCCAGATCCTAGCCGCCCTGGGGCAGTAGGCGGGCCTGGAACTGAGGGCGAACGGATCTTCGATCGCGGTGGGCGGCGAAACCGTTTGACCTCGGTCGGGGACCTACCAAGGAAAAAGGGCCGAGCGCCCCGCCGCTTCGGTGCCTTGTCAGCAACCGTGATCGGACGGGGGACTGGCCCTTTTAGATCGCGGACTCCAGCGTCCTGTATACGAGAATACCCGTCCATGAACGACGCTGTCAATGAGTTCGACACGCATGTCGGAGCCAGATTGCTCGACTTCTTCGACTCCAGATCCCCCTGGAGTCGCCAGCTCTGGAATTGTGGACTAGTTCTCACGCTGTCGGAAGTTGTCGAGGCCCTGGATGCCGTTCATGCCGGCGTTCTGAGTAACGCATCACTTCGCTATCTGCTCTCCCACGTTCAGAAATCCGTTGGAACCGATCCAGGCGCCGGGATTCCGGAGGCGAGGCGACTACTCCAAAAGGCGCTGCATCCTAATTTGCGTTTCGGAGGGCTCGACCACCAACTGATTGTTCAACAGGCAGCCGCGATTCGTCCGCAATACCTGACTCGTTGGGCAGAGGCTCTCCGTCAGAATTACCGGCCCGGGCCCGAGCGGACTGCGCGTTGCGTCGCTTCCCATCTCCTGGATCTGGGCTACAGCTCCGACTACTTGCATCGTTGGTGGAAATACCGTTTGTTTCATGAGGAGCCAAGGCGTCCGCTTTCGGAATTGTTTGATGACGCCCACGGCCTGACTCTGGCGTCGCCACGAGTTTTCGAAGTGCTTGTTCCACTGACTAACGCGATCGATTGGCCGCCCGCGCCACCTGCGGTTTGGAGGACGGCTCGCGAAGTAGCACAATGGCTTCGTTCCAATGAACTGAATGTGGCCGGCGTCAGGCAATCGGGCGGGTTCCTGTTCACCGTCACGGCTCTCGATCTCGATGCAGCGGTTTCACGGGCGGTGGAGATCATCGATCAGTTGTCAGCCAGGATGGCTGTAGGGACCAGGCGCGAGTTGGCGTTGCTTGACCACGTGTGGGTGAAAGGGGATCGCGGTCCCCGTCGAGTGGCTCGAGAGCGTCGCGGAGTTTGGGTCGAGGCCCTCGAACGAGAAAATCAACTCTACGATGAGGGTTCGTCCGGAGGAATCCACGCGGCCATCGAACTCCTTGCCCATCTTCAGCACAGTTCATCCGGCGCGGCCGTCGCGGGAGGATGGGCCGCCATCGAGGCTCTTCTGAGCGAACCGAACGACCGTGCGGGCGCTGCCGAGCGCCTCGCCATGCTGGTGGCGTGCTCATTCCCGAGGGCGGAGTTGACAGCGTTGTCCTATGCGCTGGCCTCCTGCAACACGTCCATTGCACCGGAGCTCCGCAAGGCTGGAAAGAATCAGGTGCGGTGTGAAATCGTGGCCCGCGCGATAGCAGAGGGGCGGATCGATTCTCCCGCCCTGGATCCGGCTGATCGAGCCGCGTTGACAAGGCTATCCACGTTGTTGACCGACGTTGGTCGCGGACTTCGAACCGTGTCCGAATACGCTTCGATCGCGTTTCGACGCCTGTACCGCCAACGTAATCTTGTCCTTCACTGGGGCCGCACGGACGGCGTCGTCTTGCAGGCCAGTTTAAGAAACGCAGCGCCGCTCGTGGGCGCGGGAATAGACCGAATCGTTCATGCTCACTACGTCGACCAGCTATCCCCGCTTCAACTGGCAGCGAGAGCAAAAATGTCATTGGCAACGGCCGGTACCAAAGACGGTCCTACATGCACTCGGTTGCTTGACTGAATCGAGCCGTGTTCCGGAGAAAGATGTTGTGAAAGCGGCCCACCCGAACATGGGGCCACCTTGTTCCAAGAGAACGCGGACGCGCCTGATCGGCCCGCCATGACGCGAGTCCGGGTCCGGACTTGTGCGGATCCACGTCGGCGTCGTGACCGCGTTTCATTCCACGACGATCGTGTCACGCTCGGCGGCGGCCGGTACGCCGCGAAGACCGTCCTCACGCAGGTCCGCAAGTATCAACGCGATGGCTTCCGCCAGACTTTGCCGCGCCTTGTCCCGTGTCGAACCCTGACCGTTGGCGCCGGGCACTTCAGGACAATACGCGACGAACCAGTCGCCGTCACGCTCCAAGATGGCCGTGAATTCGTTGCGCATCGATTCTCGCCAGTCTCCACCATACAACCAAAGCCGCATCCAGGGAACAACGTCCACCTGTTGCTGATCAACGTCCACGTCCGCAGGAATCGGCTCCAGGCCGCGCTCGACCAGGCTGCGAAGTCCATGGCGGAACCGCGCGCCTACGGCGCCGGAACGATCCCGTCGCCTTCCCGGACGGTCCAGTAACGGTTGCCCTCCAGCGGTCCCAGCTCCTCGACGTCGCCGTTGGGCCACCGGATTCGCACACCGTCGACTCCTGCCGACGCGCCGAGGCCGAAGTGGACGCGCATGTCGTTGTGCGACAGGTAGCTCTCGCCGCTGCGGACCTCGGCGACCTGCGTGCGGTCCCCGCGCGTGATCTCGACGCGGGCGCCGATGGCGTCGCGGTTGCCCCGCGTGCCGTCCAAGCGGAAGCCGATCCATCCGTTGCGGTTTCCGCCGTCGTTCCGGTACAGGTTGGGCCGATCGTTGATGTTGACGACCAGGATGTCGATGTCGCCGTCGTTGTCGTAGTCGCCGAACGCCGTCCCCCGGGCCGGCCGCGGGTCCCCCAGATTGCCCTCCAGCGCGAGGGCGATCTCCTCGAACGCGCCGTTACCGGTATTTCGATACACCTCCTTCGGCTGCCGGTAGCCGCCGGCGATGTCGAGGCCGTCGATTTCCGGATACACGTGTCCATTGGCGACGAACAGGTCCTCCCACCCGTCGTTGTCCAGGTCCCGGAAGCCGGCGCCCCAACCCAGGTGGGGCAGGGACACGGCGCCCAGCCCGGCGTCGGTGGTGGCGTCGGCGAAGACCATCCCGCCCAGGTTCCGGTAGAGCGTGTTGGTGTCGCGTGAGAAGTGCGTCACGAAGATGTCGAGCCGCCCATCCCCGTCGTAGTCCCCGACGCCGAGCCCCATGCCGGCCTGCTCGCGCCCCTCGTCGTTGAGCGCCGCGCCCGAGACCAGCCCCGTCTCCGCGAACGTGCCGTCCCGGTTGTTGTGGTACAGCAGGTTGGGCGTCATGTCGTTGGCGACGTAGATGTCCGGCCAGCCGTCGTTGTCGAAATCGCTGAACACGACGCCGAAACCGCTGTAGACCGGGCCCGCGACGGCCGCGTCTCCGGTGACGTCGACGAAGCGACCGCCGTCATTGCGGTACAGGACGTCCGGCTGGCTCTCCAGGCCGCGGGGGCCGCAGAAGACGTCCATGCCCAGGTACCGGCACACGTCTGTCTCGCCGCGCCGGGGCGTCGTGTCCACGTCGAAGTTCAGGTAGTTGGCCACGTACAGGTCGACGTCGCCGTCGCGGTCGTAGTCTCCGAACGCGCAGTTGGTGCTCCAGCCGGAATCGCCGGCGCCCGCCTCGGCGGTCACGTCGGTGAACGCGCCGCCGTCGTTGCGGTACAGGACATTGGGGCCGTAGGCGGTGAGGTAGACGTCCCTGTCGCCGTCGTTGTCGTAGTCGGCGACGCACAGGCCCATGCCCCAACCCCGCGCATCGAGCCCGGCTTCGAGCATCACGTCGACGAATCGGGCGCCGTCGTTCCGGTAGAGGGCGGCCATGGCGTTCCCGCCGGTCGCGTAGTCGTCGAGCGTCGAACCGTTGGCGATCAGCACGTCCAGGTCGCCGTCGTCGTCGTAATCGAAGAACGCGGCGCCGTTGCCGTTGACGTCGACGATATAGTCCTTGACGTCGGCGCCGGTGATGTTCATCACCGTGATGCCGGCTTCTTCCGCCACGTCCGGGAACCCGGGGAAGTCCTGGGCCGCGGCCGGATGCCCGGACGCCGCCGCGACCAGCACGGCGATCATCGTCGCCCGCCTGGATGCGTTTCGCATGGGTTCCGATCCGGGCGCCGCCGCCGGGCTTCAACCCGGGAGTTGGGCCTCCAACTCCACGCGGATCCGTTCGAGATACAGCGCCCGATGGCGCCGGCTGAGCGCCGGTTCTCCCAGCATGGCATACGCCGCGGCCAGGTTGCGATGGATTACGGAATCGTCGCCGAGCCCGTCTTCGACGATGCGGCCGAGAATGGCGATGGCGGCTTCCGGCCGGTCGAGCCGTATCTCGGCCAGGCCGAGCGCCAGGCGCAGCCGCACGGCTTCGGGAAAACGGTCGATGCCGTTCTCCAGCAACGCCAACGCGTCGTCGTCATTCCCGGCCGCCAGCGTGTCGAGCGCGTCGGCGCCGAAGCGGACCGATTCCAGGACGCGGGCCTGGCGGGCGCGTTCCTCGGACTCGAGCCGCGCGTATTCCTCCAGGCGACGCCGGCCCGCGTCGGGGTTGTCCGAACGGATCAGCGCCTGCCCGAGCAGATAGTGCGCGCGCCGATGGGACGGATCCAGGTCGACCCCGCGCTGGGCGGCCGCCCGGGCGTCGGCCGGCCGGTCCAGGCGCAGATACGCATCGGCCAGCAGGGAATGCGCATCCGCCCCGGCCGCATCCATCGCCGCGGCCTGTTCGAACGCCCGCGCGGCGTCGTTCCATCGGGAACGCCTCAAGTGGAGGCGGCCGAGCGAGACGGCGGCGCCCGGATCGTCCGGTCCCAGCGCCGCGGCGCTCGTGAACGCGGATTCTGCGGCGTCCAGATCGTCCCGGTCCAGGTGGACGCCGCCGATTCGCATCAGCGCCCGGTATCGCGCGGAGTCGGTGGCGGACAGCTCCACGGCGCGCCGGAACTCGTCCAGGGCCGGTCCGGGCCGGCCCGATTCCGCGTAAAGCGATCCCAGACGGAAGCGCGCGGCCCAGGCGTCGGGGAACCGGACGGCCGCCGCGGCCAGGATGGATTCGCCTGCCTCCGCCATCCCCGCCGAGAGCAGGATGCCGGCCACGGCGACGTGAAGCTCGGGATCGGGAAACCGGGAAATCGTCTCGTGGAAGGTGTCGCGAGCCGCGTCGAGGCCGTCGCCTCGGATGAATCCGAGAGCCACCAGGTCGGTGAGCGCGTCGAGCATGCCGACGACCCCCGGCGCGTCCGGGCCCGTGCTCCACAGGATTTCCAGAACGCGCTCGTAACGGAGCGCGGCGCCGGCGTCGTCGCCGCGATCCCGTTCGAGCGTTGCCAGGTTGTCGAGGCCTTGGACGAGACCGGGGTGACGGGGTCCGAGCGCCTGCTCCAGAATCGCGAGGGAGCGTTCAAGGAGCGCCTCGGCCTCGATGGACGCGCCGGCGTCGTCGCCGCGAGCGCGGAGCAGGTTGGCCAGGTTGTGAAGCACGGCCGCAACGTTGGGACTCGCCGCGTCGTCGGACCGTTCCCAGATGGCCAGGGCGCGGCGGAACGCCCCTTCGGCCTCGTCCGAACGCCGGACGGCGTGCAAAGCCAGGCCGAGATTGTTCAACCCGGTCGCGACGGCCGGGTGGTCGGCGCCGAGCGCCTCTTCCCAGATGGTGACGGCCCGCCGGTACAACGGCTCGGCTTCCGCGGGGTTCCCGTCCGACCGGTAAACCTCGGCCAGGTTGTTCAGCGCCGTCGCGACGTCGGGATGATCCCCCCCGAGAGCGGTCTCCCATATGGCGACCGCCCGCCGGTAGAGCGGCGCCGCCCCGGCGCCGTCGCCCCGGAGGCGGCGGGCCTCGGCCAGATCGTTCAGGCTCGCGGCCAGGCGCGCGTCGCGTTCTCCGAAGGGCTCGGCCAGCGCCAAGGCCTGTTCGAAGCGCTCCGCGGCTTCCGCGTACCGGCGGTTGCGCGCGTGCTCCATGCCGGCGTCGCGTTCCGCCATCCAGGCCTCCTCGGACGGAGTGAGGGCGTGGAGCAGCGCGAAGTCGGCGCCGAGGCGGAAGACGGGGCTGAGCGCACCGGCGCCGAGGTTCTCGACCGCTTCCCGGAACTCATCGCGCAGATCCGCGACGGCCAGCCGTCCGATGTAACCGCCCGCCGCGGACGACGCATCCAGCGAGAGGTCCCGGGCCAGGGTCGCGAACGACTCGCCGGCGGCGATTCGGGCGCGCGCGTCGACGGCTTCGGCCTCGGTGGCGACCACGATCAGCCGAAGGCCGACGGCGTTCTCCTGTGTCCGGGCCGAGGCGGTCGTTGACAGAAGACACGCCGCGGCCCACGCGATGGCCGTCGTCTTCATGGTCGTTCTGTGTGCAGCCGGTCCATTATACGTTCCCGAACGGCCCGGCCCGGCCGGAAGACGGGAGCGGAACACGCGCCGCCGCCGCGGCGCCTTCCTTTGACCGCCCACCGGCCCTCCGATACCATGAACCGAACCGTTCGGGATGGGCGATGGCGCGGGAGAACCGAACACACAGGTCTGGCCGCTGGAGGCGCGTCCGCGTCTCCATGGGCGCCATGGTGTGCCTGGCGGCCGGTGTGGGCGCCCACGGCCAGGACGCGCGCGGCGTGGGCCTGATCACCGTACCGACGGAGGCGGAAGCGTCGGCGCTCCGCGAGCGGGTCCGGGCCGGCGAGTCGTTCGACACGCTGGCGCGGCTCCATTCCCGAGACGCGTCCCATCAACGAGGCGGGTACCTGGGCGAGGTCCGGATCGAAGACTTGCGCGCAGCGCTCCGGTCGGCGCTCGACGGCCTCGACGCCGGCGACGTCTCGCCGGTGACCGTGTTCGACGACGGTTATGCCCTACTCCGCCTGCCGACGGTCGCGGAGCGGGAGTGGCGCCGGGACCGAGAGGCCGGACTGGCCGCGATCCGGGACGGCCGTTACGCGGACGCGGCCGACGCGCTCGACAGAGCGCTCGAAGGGGCCGGAGCATTCGGCCCCGACGATGCGCGGCTTGGCGTCAGCCTGAACGACGCGGCGGAGCTGGGGCGGCTCCGGGGCAATCTCGCCGAAGCCGCCGAACTCTACGAACGGGCCGTTGCCGCGTGGGACGCCGCCCTGGGCCCCGGGCATGCGTCCACGGCGGCCAGTCTCGGACAAATGGCCGAAACGCGGCTCGCGCTCGGCGACTACGGCGCGGCCGCCGAGGCTTTCGGCCGGGCTCTTGCCGTCCGGGAGCGCGTCGTCGGGCCCAGCCATCCCGACGTGGCGGCCACGTTGAACAGCCTGGGTCTCGTTGCCCACCTCCAGGGCGACTACGCGGACGCTCAAGACCACTTTCAACGGGCGCTCGGGATTTGGGAGAGCGCCCTCGGACCCGATCACCCCAATGTCGCGTCGGTCCTGGCGAACCTGGCCGCCGTCGCGATGATCGATTCCCGGCACGCCGAGGCCGAGCGCCTGATTCGCCGTTCCCTGGCCATCGTGGCGCCGGCGTTGGCGCCGGACCACCCCGAAGTGACACGGAAGCTGGAGGCACTGGCCGAGCTGCGCGGGCTTCAGGGGGATTGGGCCGACGCCGCCCGCCTGTACGCGCAGTCGTTGGTCGCCGTCTGGAGCGCCGCGACCGTGGAGGCGCCCGATGTCCTCGACGTTCTGGAACGCTTCGTCGACGTGCTGGCGCTGCCGTTCGCCGGGAGCGAGGAACGCGCCGCGGTGGCGGCCCGATTCGAGAGCGCGGCGATCGACGCGCCCATGCGGGAGGATTTCTACCGGGCCGCCAGCGCCATTCTCGATGCGGAGGGTCACGCCGTCGAGGCCGAGTCCATTCTTCGGCAAGCCGCCGCGCGGTTCCCCGGTTCCCGGACCCTGCGCTTCGGTTTGGCTGAACTCGCGGCCAGCCGGGGCCGCATCGCTGAAGCGCTGGAGGCCCTCGACATCACCGGACGCCTGGCCGGGGCTTCGCCGAGTGCGTCGACGGTCCTGACACGCCGAGGGGACCTGTCGCTGGAAGCCGGCCGCTTCGAGGAGGCCCGCTCGGCCTACGCGGACGCGGCGGCCCTCGACCCCGGTTCCGTCGAGGCCCGGCTCGGGCTCGGAAACCTGTACTTCCGGTCCGACCGCCTGGACGCGGCCCTGGCGGAGTTCGACGAGGCGGCGCGCCTCGCCCCGGACGATCCCGCGGTTCACTATCGGGTATCCGAGACGCACTTCCGCATGGGGAACTCCGCCGAGGCCGCCCGATGGGCGGCGCGCGTCGTGGAACGGGACCCCGACGACCGCCGCGCCCACTACATCCGGGGACGCGCGTTGATCGAGCTGGGACGCGAGGACGAGGGGCGCCAGTCCCTGGCCGCGTACGCCCGGTTGGAGGAGGGGAGCCGCAGCGAGAACCGCCGCCGGCTCGAGGTGTCCGCGATCGAGCGTGACATGCGCGCGGCCGCGGCCGGCGGGGACTTGGCGTCGGCCATGGGCGTCCTGGAAGCCGGCGTCCAGCGCCATCCGGCGTCCTACCGGCTCCGTCTGGCGTTGGGCCTCGTCCAGAACCGGGCCGGCCTCCATCGGGAGGCCGTCCGGACTCTGGAAGCGATCGTCGAGGACGGCCTGGGCGACGACGCCGTCATTCGAAAGCGTCTGGCCGACGCCCACGCGTCTCTGGACGACGCGGACGCCGCTTGGCGGCATGGGGCGCTCTTCCTGCGGCGGATGGCGGCGGAGCTCGAAGCCGCGCCGTCGCGCTGAACCGCGCGCGGGCGGTCCGTGGGAGCGGCGTTGGCCCTGGCAGCCGATTTCTAGGTGGAAGCCCGCCCCGTGATGGCCTCGCGCAAGCCGTCGAGGAGTCCTTCCAGCTTCGCCTGACCGTGTTCGAGCCGGCCGACCCGATCGGACAGGTGCGTAATGTCGTCCCGCTGGCGCTCTTCGGTTCGAGCCAGGTCCTGCCGGAACTCCGCCCGCAACAGAGTGATGTCGTGCCGCAATCCGCGGTTGCTGTTCAGTATGAGTCCGGCCAGGGCAATTCCGACCGAGACGATGGCAACGATTTCTCCGCTCACGTTTCTTCGTCGTGGCATGTATGGTGGGCGCTCCGCATTATCGCACGTAACGCCATCGTGACGAACCGCGCGACGGCGACAAGACAACACGCGTGTCGCACGAGAATCCGAGTGGTCGACGGGTGGCGCCCGGAGCCGGGCCGGAGACGGCGAACGACGGATCCCGGTCCGTGAACAGGTTACGTGGACGGCGGGCTCAGAGCTCGAAGCGGCGCGTGCTTCGCCCGATCCGGTCGACGTCGGCGTTGGCCATGTCGGCGATTCCGAGCAGCACGTTGGCCGTCGGCTCACCTGGCTCCGCCGCGATGTGCCGGTTGCCCCTCAGCCGCCCGTTGGCGCCGCCGATGACCAGCGCCGGCGGGTCGTTCCGATCATGCGTGTTGCCGTTGCCCATGCCGCTGCCATAGTAGATGAGGGAGCGGTCCAGGAGCGTGCCGTCACCGTCCGCCCGCGAGGCGAGCTTCCCGATGAACTCGGCCAGCTTCGCCGTGTGGTACGTAGTGATCTTCACGTAGTTCTCGATGGCCGCGGGCCGGTTCAGGTGGTGCGAGACGGGGTGGTGCGGTTCGGGAATCCCGATGTGCGCGTAGCTGCGGCTGCTGCCTTCATGGCCGACCATGAACGTGAAGACGCGCGAAATGTCGGCCTCGAATGCGAGGCGCATCAGGTCGTAGGTCACCGTCAGGTGATCGTCGAACGCGTCGGGAATCCCGCCGGGCGCCGCGGTGTCGGGAGAAATGGCGCCCGCGCGGGCCTCCATGCGGTCCAATTGCCGCTCGACCTCGCGGACGTCGGTCAGGTACGCGTCCAGGATCGCGTGGTCGGCCGGACCCAGGTTCCGCTGCAATGCCGAGGTTTCTTCCACGATCGAATCCAGCACGCTCTGCTTCAACCGGAGATCCGAGCGCCGCTTCGCTTCCGAGCCCGTTCCTCCGAACATGCGCCGGAACGTGACGCGTGGATTGATCCCCATCGGCAGCGGGCTGATCGCGTCGCGCCATGACAGCGTGTTGAAGAAGACGCAGGGATAGCCGTCGCAAGCGCCCGCGGAGGTTCCCATGTCCTCGGTCCCCACCTGGAGCGAGCGGAGCGGCGTGTCGGCGGCGATCGCGTCGGCGACGAACTGGTCGAGCGACTTCTCCGAACGGATGACCGAATAGTCCCCCTGTCCGGTGAGCGGCCCGACGCCGTTGAGCCACGCGGCGCTGGCGCCCATGTGCACGCCGCCGTTCTCCGGGTTTCCGTCGGGCGCCTTCAGGCCGCTGACCGTGACCATGTGCTCCCGGTACGGTTCCAGGGGCTTCATGATCGGCTTGAACTCGAAGCCGTCTCGGGTGTCATCGGGATGCCATTCCTCGGGTTGGACGCCGTTGGGCAGGTAGATGGCGCCGAAACGGAGCGGCCGCGGTGCGGTTTGGGCGGACAGCGCCGGAACCATGGCGTCGAGAAACGGCAGCGCCACCGCGGCGCCCAAGGCGCTCCGCAGGAACGTGTGGCGGGGAAGATGGGACTTCGTGACGATCATGCGTCACTCCTCGCCCGGAGCCGGCGGCGCCATCGAATCGAACAACTTGGTTCGCATCCGGAACGCCGGGCTGCGAACGATGCCCCGCACGATCGATTGCAGCGCGTAATCGTCCGGCGCGGCGTCGCGCAGAATGCCGCGCACCTCGGGCATGTCGGCGAGTTCCAGGCCGCGGCCCAGGGCGTAGGTCATCAGCTTCTCGGTGACCGTCCCGGCGAAGACCTCGGGCCGGGCCAGCAGGGCGTTTCGCAGGGCGGCGGGGCCGTCGATGCGCGTGCCGTCGGCGAGCCGTCCCGCCGAATCGATCGCTTGACCGTCCGGCGCGGCATCGCGCCACTGGCCGACGGCGTTGAAGTTTTCCAGGGCGAACCCGACCGGATCCATGTATCGATGGCACGAGGCGCACACGGGGTTCGCGCTGTGACGCTCCAACTGCTCGCGTACGGACCCTTCGGCGGGCGCGGCCGGGTCGAGCTCGAAGACCGCGGGCGGAGGCGGTGGGGGCGGCGTGTTGAGGAAGTTCGAAATCACGTACTCGCCGCGCATGATGGGCGACGTCCGGTCCGCGGCCGCGGTCAGCGCCAGGAAACTCCCGTGGCCGAGCAGCCCGCGCCGGTTCGGATCCGCGATGCTCACGCGCCGGAATCGCGATCCGTACACCCCCGGGATTCCGTAATGACGGGCGAGCCGTTCGTTCAGGAACGTGTAGTCGGCGTCCATGAGGTCCAGGACGCTTCGGTTCTCCCTGAGGACGCTGGAGAACAGCAGCTCGGTCTCCTTCCGGAAGGCCTGCCGGACGTTGTCGTCGAAGTCGGGGAACAACAGGAGATCCGGTGTGACCTTGTCGAGATTGCGGAGCTGGAGCCATTGACCGACGAACTCGACGATCATCGCGTCGGCGCGCGGGTCGGCGATCATGCGCCGCACCTGGGCGTCGAGCACTCCCGGCGCGCTCAGCCGCCCGGCGGCGGCCAGGTCGAGCAGTGCGTCGTCCGGGATGCTGCTCCACAGGAAGAAAGACAGTCGCGACGCCAGCTCGATGTCGCTGATCCGGTGGGCGGCGTCTCGCGGCACGTCGTCCGGGTCCTCCTCGGCGCGAAACACGAACCGGGGGCTGGACAGGATGCGCACGAGGCCGGCGCGAATGCCCGCGTCGAAGTCGCCCCCGTCGTCGCGGGCCCGGCGGTAGAAGGCCATCGGCGCCCGAGTGTCGGCGCTCGCGACGGGCCGCCGGAACGCCCGGCGGGCCACCGTGGTCAGGATCTCCTCGGCGCACGGGGTTTCCTCGCCCGGGGACGCCGGTTCGCAAACGAAGACGCGCCGCCGCGACGGCGTTTCGCCGACCCCGGTCGCGTTGTAGGGCCCGTCGATGTTTCCGGAACGCAGCCGCGGCAGCCCCGAGGCGTTGTGCGCCTCCTGCGTGTCCCGCAAGGCCGGCCGCCAGACGTTCTGTTCCTGGCCGGGCCGGTCGATGAACGTGAACCCGACGTCGCGAGGACCCGCCGGGACCCGTATGGGCGGCGAGGTCATCCGGCCATCGATCGCCTCGCGGGCGACGGTGATGTTCCGGGCGTTCATTTCGTGGTCTTCGGGGCCCCCGATGCGAGCGGAAAACACCTCGGCGCCGTCGATCGTCACGATGAAATCGAACGGCGTCTCGTGGCCTTCCACACCGACGTATCCTTCCGCGACCGTCTGCAGGAGGCGCCCCGAGAACACGTATTCGGCGTCCGCGGGGAAGGTGTGCCGGACGACGACGCCACCACGCGTTCCGATCGGAAGCCCGTCGACGTGTTCCCTCTGCGTCACTTCGGTGCTGATCGAGTACGTCGAGGTCGCCGGTTCGGCCCGCGCGTCGCCGACGGCCAGGTCGCTCACGTGCAGCGCGGCCTCGAGATACCCCTCGATGAGCATGGGCGAAGACTTCAACGCCCCCGCGATGTTGTCGAACCCGAAGTCGCCGCCGTCGCTGGGCAGAAACCCCGCGACGTCCTCGTCGACGCCGAGCAGGTCTCGAACGGCATGGGCGTATTCGTTGCGGTTCAGACGGTGCACGACGTAGCGTCCGGGGTTGGGCGCCGCGGCGGCCGCTCGATCCAGGCTGGCGATCAGGGCCGATCGGAAGGCCGTCAACGCCTCCGGCCCCGGGGTCGGCGATCCCTCGGGCGGCATGGCGCCGACGCCGAGCTTCCGAACCACCGCCTCCCACGTCGCGGGATCGGCGCCGGGGTCTTCGAGATTCGCAAGGTCCAATCGCAGCGGCGCGCCGGCGGGAACGTCCCTCCGTTGGTTGTGGCAGGTGACACAGTAACGGTCCAGCATCGCGCGGTACTCGGCCGGCGCTCCCCCGGCGTCCGGGGCCGCCTGTGAAACCATCGGCGCCGCCCGGACGGAAGAACCCGTGAAGACCAGCGCGAGCGCCGCGATTCGCCATGTTCGCTTCATCGCGCCCGCCCCATCAGATCGCCCAGCAGCGCCCAGGCGTCGCGGAGAGGCTCGCCTCCGTTCTCCGCGACCTCGAGCGCCGTGAGACCGTCGTCGTCGGTCCGTTCCAGGTCGGCGCCGAAGCGGGCCAGCGTGCGGATCATCCCGAGGCTGCCGGCGCGGACGGCCTGGTGCAGCAACGTTGCGCCGCCGGGCGCGGCGGAATCGGGACTCGCGCCGGCCTCGAGCAGGACCCTCAGCGCGTCTTCGGGACGGCGGCTCCCCGGCTCGCGATAGGGGACGTCGCCCTCGCGGAAATACGCCGGACCGCCTGTCACGTCGGGTCCGCGGCCGCCGGTGATCGCAAGCATCGTCGCGGTTCGGCCCGGGTGTGGATTGCAGGACAACGCCAGGAGTCCGGTCGCCACGTCGTGACACCACAAGTCGTCGGGAACGACGGGAATCGCATCCAGGTCGGACACGTGGTCGACGAAGACCTTCAGCGCTTCGACGTCGGCCGCGAACGCCGCGCGCAGGAACGGCGTGCTGCTGAAACGGTCGCTGTTGGGCATGGACGTCGAGTGGAACTGCCCCGTGAACCATCGGTGCGGATTGGCGCCGCGCTCCAGGAGGAGCCGGATCAGGTCCAGCGCCGTCAGCTCGTTCGGGTGGTCGGGCCGCAATCGCGAACCGTCGAACGCGTACTGGTCGGTCGTGCCCCGGCGCATCTCGACGGCGGTGAACAACGATCCGTCGTGGACGCCGGCGCCGAGCTCGATGAGCGTCCGCGCCGTGTCGAAGCGATCGTTGTAGATCGCGATCATGGTCGCCGAGGCCCCGTCGCCGTTCTGGAGATCGAGGTTCGCGCCCCCGTCGGCCAGGCGCCGCACGGTCTCGTCGTCGCCATTTCTCGCCGCCCACATCAACCCCGTGAATCCCCCGGTCGGGAAATCGACGTTCCGGCGAGTCGCCAGCGACGTGACGCGGGCCTGGACATCGGGATCCGCCCCCGCCAAGAGCAGCGTATCGACGACGTCGGCATGGCCTTCCGCGGCGGCCCACATCAACGCGGTCTGGTCCCCGACGCCGCCGACGGCGTTCACGTCGGCGCCGCGGTCGATGAGTCGGCGGACGGATCGAACGCTCCCGGCGCGCGCGGCGGCCATCAAGGGCGTCTCGCCTTCCGGATGCGCCCGCTCCGGGTCGGCGCCCGCGTCGAGAAGCAGCGCCGTCATCCGGGCGTCACCGGTGCGCGCCGCCTGGAGCAGCGGCGTGACGCCATAGTCGTTGGGGACGTTGACGTCGGCGCCGGCCGCGACCAGGTCGGCGGCCGTCTCGGCGTCGAAATTGTAGACGGCCCAAACGACGGGCGTGGACCCGTCCGCCGTCGGCGTGTCGACGTCCGCTCCCGACGCGACGAGTCGGCGGACGCGCGCGCGGTCGCCGGCTTTCGCGGCCTCGGCAACCGGCCGTTCGGCGGGGATGGGGACTGTGCGTCCATCCGCCGGCCGGGCGCGTTCCGTCGAGTTCGCGGATGATTCCGAGGCCGAAGAGTTTCGACCCGGGTCCAGGTTCCGGACGTAGTCGTCCAGTCCGTCGAGGGAACCGTGCCGGGCGGCGTAGACGTTCTCGAGGATCGTGCGCGCCTGGCGCTGACCGCTGTTGAGCGTGACGGCTTGGGCCAGGGACTCCACCGCCGCGTCCAGTTTCCCCTGTTGCGCCCACACGATGCCCAACGTCAGGTGCGCTCCCGACAGCAGGGACGTCTTCTGCGCCTCGCCGACGTCCGCGAGTGCTTCGACTCTCGGAAGCGCGCTCGCGGCGTATCTCTCGGCAGCCGCCAGGTGTTGGGCCAGCGAGCCGTCCCGAGGCGGCCGCTGCGCCATCAGCCCCGACACGTACAACAGCATCCGGACGTCGTCCGGCGCGACGGCCAGATACCGTCGACCGTAATCGATCACCCTGTCGCCGTCACCGGCGTCCTGGTATCCCTGAACGAGGATCTCCAGGAAGTTCCGCAGCATCCGATCCCGGAGTTCGCGGGCGCCGCCGGAGTCCGGACCGCCCGCGGGATTGTCCCGAACGTACCGATCCCATGAACGGTCCACGGCGGCCAGGCCGAGCTCGGCGCTGTCGACGGCGCGCCGTCCGTCGCCGAGAGCGACGAAAGCGTCCGCGATCGAGCCGTGGAAGAGCGCTTCCTGGTTGCCGAGGTCGTAGGCCACGGTGTTCGAAACGGGCGCGCTCTCGTTCAGGAAGCGATCCTGCGCGGCGAGCGCCTCGCGGGCCGCGTCGATGACGGCGTCCGGACCGGCCCCCGATTCCCGGATCGCCTGCCAACGCATCCTGAGCGCCAGATGGCGATACTCGCCGTCCGGATGGGTCCTCTCGAAATCTTCGACGAGGCGCAGAAGCCGGGACGGATCGGTTTCGTCCTGGATTCCGATGATCGCCGCAAGCTCGGATTCCGCTTCGGTGACGAGGGAAGCGCCGCCGGCGTCCGGGATTTGGGCCGTCGCGGCTCCCGGCGTCGAGAACAGGACCACGACGAGGGCGCTCGCCGGGAGCGTGCGTTCCGGGTGTTTCCGTGCGGGTTTCATGGGAATTCGTCCGGCGGAATCGGATCGGCCGGCTTGACGACGCCGCGCGTCGAGCGGTCCCAACGACCCCGAATGTAACTACACCGGCGAGTCGGCGTCAAACAAACCGTCGACGGGAACCGCAGCGAACCGTCGCGTCGGTTCATTCCAGGACGACGGAGGGCCCGAGAAAGACCTGGTAACTGTTCCCTTCGAGGGGACGGTAGAAGCGCAACCGGTAGGGCCCCGCATCGCCGGAGAGCCGGGCCAGAACGAGGCCGGCCGGACCGAACACGACGCGTTGCTCCGAGGGTGACCACAAGTCGAAGAACTCCATGCCGGATGGGCCGCCGTCCGGCCCATCGAGCGAGAACGCCACCGAACGGCCGCGAATCAGCCGCTCGGGCGCCGGTTCCTCGAGGTACGCGGCCACGGCCGCGAACAACTGCGTGGCCCGATACTCGATCCCGCCGGTGCGGCCCGGCGCGGAGTCGACGCCCAGTCCCAGGTGCGTCAGTTCCGGCGCGAGCATGTTGCGCCGGTGGCCCGCACTCGCGATCATCGCGTCGACGATGCGGACGGCCACGTCGTTCGGGCTCCTGCTTTCCGGAAACACGGCGCTCCACACGTTCTCGGACACCTCGCCCACGAGCCGGCGATGATCCGCGCCGGCCCGTTCCGCGGGACCCCGGCCTTCCCGATCGACGTGCCCCAGGTAGTCCCGCTCCAGCATGTCCCGGCTGTGGACGCGAGCGATCGCCGTGAGGGCCGGATCGGGCGCCAGCGCGCCCAAACCCAGCTCCGCGCGCACCTGGTTGACCCGTTCGAAAGCGATCGTTTCGATGTCGTCGCGGAAGCCGCGGGGCGGGGAGTCCTGAGCGGGGGCCGTCACCGTTACCGCAAGGACCAGCGCGGCCGCGAAAGCGAGGATCTGCGGATCGACGGCGAGCGTGTGCGTTCGGCATTGCGCGGCCATGTCTTCAACCATCCGCGTGGGTTCCCAACTCGACGAGGACCCGTTCCAGAAACAGGGCTTCGTGCCGCTGGGCGGCCGCCGTGTCCCCCCGTCCCCGGTGCGCGCGGGCCAGGCTCCACTGGACGAGGGAATCGTCACCCTGGCCCGCGTCCCTCATCCGCTCGAACGTGCGGACGGCGTCATCGTAGCGGCCCGACTCCAGTTGTATGAGGCCGAGCGTCAAGCGCAGCCGGAGGGCCTCGGGCGCCGCCCGGGTCGCGCCTTCCAGAATATGGATGGCGCCCGCGCTGTCTCCTTCGCCGTGAGCCTCGACGGCGCGGCGGGCGGCCACGACCGTTGCGACGAGCCGGGATTCCCGGCTTCGTGCTTCGGCGCCGAGCCGCTCGTATTCGGCCATCGCGTCCCGCCCGGCCTCCGGACGCCCGGCCCGGACGAGCGCCAGCCCTTGCAGGTACCACATCCTGCGGTCGGCGCCGCCGGCCGCAACCGCGCGGCGGGCGGCCGCGGCCGCGGCGTCGAATCGATTCGCGCGCAGGTCCGATTCCGCCGCGCCGGCATGCGCCTCGGCGAGGGCGGGATCCAGGTCGATGGCGTGCGCGTATGCGTCGAGCGCCTGCTCGTGCCGTCCGAGACGCGCCAGGGCGTGGCCGATCCGGACGTGGACGACCCCGTTTCCCAAATCCAGCGCTTCGGCCCGGCCATAGGCCGTCAACGCGTCCTCGCCCCGCGAGAGTTCCATCCAGGCGTCTCCGATTCCCGCGTGAATCCGGGCCGCCGGCGGGAACGCGCCGTCGAGTTCGTGGGCCCGCTCGTAGTCCGCGATCGCCGCGTCGATCGAACCGAGCCGGAGCGCCAGCGCCGCGCGCTCGGAGTGGAGGCGTCGTGAATCGGGGAACCGCTCCACCGCCCGGTCCAGAACGAGTCGGGCCGCCGAGGTCAAACCGGCCGTGGTCAGGATGCCGCCGACGGCCGCCGGCAGGCGTTCCGCGACCGACGCCCTGAGGACGACGTCTGCGAGGTGACGGATGCGCGCCTCGGGTTCGTCCATGGCCGTCAAACCGGCCGCCAGGACCTCCATGAGGACGTCGAGTGATTCGGACAACGCGGCCGGGTTGCCCGTGCCGGATGCGCCCAATCGGAGCGTGGCCGTGGCGCGGTCTGCCTCGCCGCGCATCCGGTAGATCTCCGCCAGGTCGTTCAGCGGCGCGGTGAGGCCCGGATGACTCCGCCCGAGCAGCGGTTCCAGAACGCGCAAGGTCCGCTCCAGCAGCGGCGCGGCCTCGTCCGCGCGGCCCTGCAGCCGCCGGAGTTCGGCCAGGTCCCCGAGGCTCTCGCCGAGACGGAGATCCTCCACGCCGGCCGCCTCGGCCTCGGCGAGGGCAATCGCGAATATGCGCTCCGCCTCGTCGTAGCGGCCTTCGCCGGCCGCCACGATTCCCCGGTCTCTGCGAGCGACCCAGGCCTCATCTTCGGGCGTCATCCATGCGAGGAGGGAGAAGCCGTCCTCCACGGGGATGGGATCGGTGGCGGCGCCGGCGGGCAGGCCGGCGAGCGCGGCGTGATACTCGGCCCGGAGATCCTCGATCACGAACCGGCCCAGGATTCCCTGGCGCACGGCCGAGGGGTCCGTCGAGTGGCGGGCGGCGAACAACGCGAACGAGCCGCCTTCGCGGATCTCGCCCGCCAAACGAAGGGCTTCGGCCTCGCTGTCGACGACGATGATGCGGAGGCCGCGGGGCGCGTCTTGAGCACGGCTCGACGGCCCGCCCACAGTCAGACAAACCACCCCGGCGGCGAGCAACACGCGGCGTGCGATTCGTTGCGAAGCGCGATGGGTGCGGAACACCATTCAAGAAAGCCGGACCCGCGATGCGATGGTCCGCATCACGGGCCCGGCTCGGCGATCATCGGCGTACGCGCGGACTAGAAGTCCACGCGCGCCTTCAACTGAAACTCCCGGCGCCCCTGCTTGCTCCCGAGCGAACCGAACGGGGAGAAACCGTTGACGTCCATGACCGGGCCCTCGGTCGCGAAGAAACCGGAGGCGCCGATCGGCTGCGGGTGGTTGAGAATGTTGGTCGAGTCCACGCGGATCGTCATGCTGACGCCCTCGCTGATCTGGACCCGCTTGGCCATCGACATGTCGAGCGACCAGATGCCCAGGCCCGAGATGTTGTTCCGGCCGAAGCTCCCGAACTCTCCGGGAAGCGGGTGCTGGAGCACGATGTCGCCCGTCGTGGAATCCACGATCGCGTTGCTGTTGCACCGGAACTGCAGCGACGGATGCACGATCGCCGAGTTCAAGCACTGCGGATCGCGCGTCCGCTCGAACCGGCCGCCGAAGAAGTCGCCGGTCCGGGCGCCGTCCTCCCACACGTAGGCCGAGCCGTCGAACGCGTCCCACGTGCCGACCAGGTCCGCCGCGCCGCTGGCATAGAGCATGTCCCTGTTGACGACGGAGATGGGGATGCCGCTGCCCGCGAAGAAGATCCAACTCATCTCCCAGCCTTCGATGAGCCGCGCCGCCAATCCCGAGCTGTTCCCGGCGATCAACTGACCCGGTCCGATGGGAAGCTGGAACGTTCCGTAGGTGTTGAACGCATGCCGGCGGCCGCGCAACTCGCGGTAGTCGCGGGACCGGTCGAAGGGGCTCGTGAATCCGCCGGAAACGCCCAGGTTCTTCGACCACGTGTAGCTGGCCTGCAGGTTGACGCCGTAGGTCGGGCGCAGGGTGACCTGCCCCTGGAACGAGTGGTAGTTGTTGTGACCGATGTTGGTCTGCAGGTTCGTGGTGCCGAACTGCGGGTTCGGATGGATGAAGTTCTCCGGCATGTTCACCCGGAGGACGCCGCCCTTCTCGCCCGACCCGATGGCCGGGAGTCCGGGATTGAGCCCGTTCGAGTAGTTCAACTCGCTGAGCGAGTTGGCCAGACCTTCGTAGAGTCCCCGGGCGAGGTTGTTGCGGAGCGCCGGGTGCGTGCGCACGATCTCGGCGCCCGAGCGCGCGCCGGGGTCCATCCCCGTCCGGCCGGTGCCCATGTTGATCCCGTAGAAGATCTGGTCCAGCAATCCGGCCTCGCCGCCGCGCCGGGCGGCGTCGAAGGCCTGCAGCAGGCCGTTGAAGAGGAAGTTCTCCTCGTTGAGGTTGATGTTGCCGAACAGCTTCCGGCCGAGCGTGCCGACGTAGCGGGCGTCCAGCGTCAGCCGGCTGTTCACGGCGTGGGTCACCGCGAACGTGATGTTCTGGATGTAGGGCGACACCAGGTTCGAATCGAAAGTGTTGAACTGGCTGTCGCGGTCCGTGAAGGGGATGTCGGTGATCGGCGGTACCGGTGGGTTGACCGGAATCCCGACGCCGTTGAGCACGTCCTCGTAGTCGAAGTACTCGCCGCCGGCCGGACCCTCGAACTCCGCCCGATAACCGCTGCCCGGGGTCAGCGTCAGGAGGTCGCCGACCACGTCGCCGCGGCCGCCGCCCTGGTAGGACACCTGGTATCCGCCGCGGATGGTCGTACGGTCGCGGCCGAACCACGGCAGGCTGTAGGCGAATCCCACCGCGGGACCGAAGTTGTTCAGGTCCCGCTTGTACGCGGACAGGTGCGGGTTGGGCGAGTTCGGGCCGACGAAGATCAGCTTCGATGGGGCGGCCCGGACGCCGGGCGTCTGCCACGTGTCGAAGCTGCGGCCCGAGATCGAGAACAGTCCGGCGCTGCCGTCCTCCAGGATGCCGGTCAGGCCGTTTTCCTCGTACGGCACGCCGTAGTAGTCCCAGCGAATGCCCAGGTTCAGCGTCAGGTTGTCGCTGACCTTGTAGTCGTCCTTGAAGAAGGTGCTGAACTCGTTCTGGTGCGTGTCGCGCACGGAGTTGAACTCGCTGAACGGGTCGTTCCACTCGCCGGACACGGCCCCTTCGACGGTGTTCACGAAGCGGTACTGGCTCGTGTTGGCCAGCGACCCCGACAGCGCGACCAGCAGGTCTTCCATCCGCCCCTGATTGCCCGTGCCGTTGGCTCCCTGCAGGACTCCGGGTTCGGGGCTGCTCCCCGTCGCGAACGCGGCGTTGCCGTTCCCGAGGCTCGTGATGATGGAGTTCGACGTCATGCCGCCCTCGGCCGTCGGGTAGTAGGAGCCCGGGTTGCCGGTGTTGCCACCCACCTCGCCGAGGTTGTCGGTCTTGGAGTTGGCGACGATGAACGTGCCGCCGAACCGGAACGAGTGCCGGCCCGTGGTCCAGCTCATCGTGTCGCCGAAGCTCCAGCGCGGACTGGTGTCCCGCGCCGTGAAAGCCTCGAAGCCTCGCGTGCTCCAGACCAGCGCGCCTGTGAAGTCCACCTCGCCCTGCCCGAACTCCGCGATCACGGGCAGGCCGTTGGCGGCCGTGGGAAACACGGACAGCGCGTCCTCGCGCGTTTGCTCGCGGTCGATGGCGGCCACCCGGTTGACGCCCGTCCGCGACATTCCGAAGCGGGCCTCGTTGACGAGACTGGGATTCAGCGTCGAGACGAAGTTGACGGCCAGAACCTGCGGCCGCCGGTCGTTGCGCCCCCGGTACCCGTTGGGCCACTGCGCGATGTCCTCGTCCGACCAGTCCCACTCGTACGTGTACGCGACCTGGACCTTGTGGTCGGGGTTGAAGATGTGGTCGACGTTCAGGTTGATCTGCGTCCGCATCGAATCGTCGGTGATGCCGAACAGGTTGTCGTCGCCCTCGTAGCTGCGGGTCCAGCGATGTCCGGCCGTGTTGAGGCCGTCGCCCGTGTCGTAGTTGTTCACCTCCGGCATCGCCGACAGGAGCCCGTCGAGGTACCCGCTGCCGTCGCGGTCGCGGTTGAGGTCCCAGGGGTTCCCGGTGTCGACGAGGGCGTCGGAGCAGTCCGGCGCCGAAGGAATGTTCTGCAGCGGACCGAACACGGAGGCGTAACGCAGGATGCCGTTGTGCGGGGTCCCGTCGGGGTTGGTGGCCGGGGCCATGGGGTTCCCGGCGGAGTCGACGACGGCGATCGACGGCGTACCGCCGCCCGTCGGGACCTGCAGTGCGTTGCCGTTGTTCCAGTTGTCGTAGTAGCGGAAGATCCCGTTCCGCGCGCAGGGCGTCAGGACGATGGGGTTCGGCGTATTGCGGAAGTTGGCGATCTGGTGGTCCCACAGCGCGAAGAAGAACGTCTGGCCCCGGCGGATCGGGCCGCCCGCGCTGATCGTGTACTGGTGCTTGTTGGCCCAGTCCTGGACGACGTCGTCCCGGTTTTCCAGCCAGGACCGGGCGTCGATGGCGGAGTTCTTCACGTTGTATACGAGGGCGGCGTTGTACTCGTTGCCGCCGGAACGGGTCGTGATCTCCACCTGGCCGCTGCCGCGGCCCTTCTCGGCGTCCACGGGGGTCAGGATCAGCCGCATCTCGCCCACCAGGTCCGGGTTCAGGCGCGTCGAGGCGTCGATGCCGTTCGGCCACCGCTGCTCGTTCACGGTCAGGCCGTCCCGGGACACGTTGATGTTCTGGGCGCTGACCCCGGCGAACGTCGTGCCCTCGGCCGCGAACACGTCATTGAATGTCGTGTTGACGCCAGCCATGACGCGGACCAGGTCGAGCACGTCGCCGGTGACCAGGGGCAGGCTCGCCACCTCGTTCTGCTCGAGCGCGTCTCCCACCGAGGGGCTCGATTCCAGCAGCAACTGGTCGGCCGAGACCGAAACCTCGACGGCCGTGGCCACGGCGGCGACTTCCAGCTCGAAGTCCACGCGCACCTGGACGGCCGTTCCCAGCCGGACGTCGGTCACGTTGGAGGTCTGGAAACCGGGAAGCGACGCGCTGAACGTGTAGGTGCCCGGCTGCAGCGCGGCGAAGTTGTACGCTCCGGCCGCGTTGGTCACCGCCTCGGTCTCGACGCCGGTGGCCGTGTCCAGTGCGACCACGGAGACGCCCGGAATCACCGCGTTCGTCGCGTCCGTCACGGTTCCGCTGGCGGTGGCGAAGCTGGCCTGGCCGGCCGCGGACGTGGCCAGCGAAGCGACCAGAAGCAGCGCAAGGGCGATCGTTGACGTCTTCATTGAATTCCTCCGCAAGTATGGTTGCAATCTTGTCCCCGACACGTCGGGCCGAGTGGCCACATGACATCACGCACGCACGCGATTGTCAACGTTCTGTAACAATGTTCCTGGAGTTATCGGCCGGGATAGGGTTCGCGCGACACGACGCCTCGGCCCTCGGACACGACCAGCACCTGGTTGGCGTCGATGCACTCGATGACGTCCACGGTCCCGCTGGGCCAGGCTACCTCCAGTCGGTCGGCGCGGGCGGACTGCCCCAGACCGAAATGGACCCGCAGGTCGTTCTGCGCGAGATAGCTGGAGCCCGCCTTGACGTGGCGCACAAGGCTCTGGGCCCCAACCTCCAGCCGGAGACGCGCGCCGACGCCGTCCCGATTGCTCTCGTTCCCGACCAGGCGGACCAGGATCGAGTTGTTCCGGTTGCCGCCGTCGTTCCGGAGCAGGTCGACGGTCTGGCCGGCATTGACCACGACCAGGTCCAGGTCCCCGTCGTTGTCCAGGTCCCCGGCCGCGAGCGCGCGGCTGACCTTCTCGAGGGCGAAACCCGGACCCGATCGCGGCCCCACGTCGGTGAAGCGTCCCGTCCCGTCGTTGGCGAGCAGGAGATTCCGTTGCGGGTAGGTCGTGTCGTCCCGGAACAACTCGACGTTGTCGATGACGTCGCCGTTCGCGATGGCCAGATCCATGTCCGTGTCGTTGTCGTAGTCCAGGAACACCGCGCCGAAGCCGACGAACGGCAAGGTGGCGGCGCCCACGCCTGTGGGAAACGTCGCGTCGACGAAGAAACCGCTGCCGAGGTTCCGGTACAGGTTGTGCGTCTGCCGGCTCAGGTTCGTCACGATGATTTCGGGCCATCCGTCGTTGTCGACGTCGGCCAGATCGGTTCCCATGCCCGCCAGCGGCTCGCCGCCCTCGCCGAGCGCCACGCCGGCCAGAAGGCCGACTTCCTCGAACGCGCCGCCGCCCGTGTTGCGGAACAGGAAGTTGCGGACCGAGTCGTTGGCCACGTAGATGTCGATCCAGCCGTCGCCGTCGTAGTCCCCGAACACGACGCCCAGACCCTTGCCTTCCGTCGTGTCGACGCCCGCCTCGCGGCTGACGTCGGTGAACGCGCCGTCGCCGTCGTTCCTGTAGAGGACGTCGGACAAACCGTTGTAGACGTTGGGATGGCAGTAGACGCGCTCGTTCGACACCTCGTCGCCGCAGTACTTGTTGTTATCGGAGCGGAAGTCGACGTAGCGGGTCACGTAGAGGTCGACGTCGCCGTCCCGGTCCACGTCGGCGAAGGCGCAACTCGCGCTCCATTCCCCGGCGCCCGCGCCGGATTCGGCGGTGACGTCGACGAAGTTCCCCCGGCCGGTGTTTCGGTATAAGCGATCGGCCTCGACGCTGGTCACGTACACGTCGATCCACCCGTCGTTGTCGTAGTCGGCGGCGCAGGCTCCCATGCCATAACCGGAAACCCCCAGCCCGGAGGACTCCGTGCGATCGGTGAACGCGCCGTCGGCGTTGTTGCGATACAAGCGGTGACGCGCCCCGTCCTGAGCGTCCGCGTCGACGAAAGACCCGCCGTTGGTCAGGAGGACGTCCGGCCAGCCGTCGTTGTCGTAGTCGAAAATGACCGCGCCGCCGCCCATCGTTTCGGGCAGGTACTTGTCGGGTGTCGCCCCGTTTTCGTGCCGGAACGATATCCCGGCTTCGCCCGCGGCGTCGGAAAAGACGACAGGGGCGTCCTCCTGGAGCTCGTAGGCCGGCCCGGCGCCGGCCGCCCCGCCCAGAAGTGCCAGGGCCGACGCCGCGATCCCGTTTCGGGTTGTCATGACAGGCCGAGGGACGTCAGTCGAGGACCATCTCGGCGTCCCGCCTTTCCAGGTAGAGGGCCGCGTGCCGCGCGCTGGCGTCGTCGTCCCCCAGGACTCGATAGGCTTCGGCGAGGTTCTTGTGGACGATGAAGTCATCGCCGAGTCCGAGATCGATCAATTCCAGAAACGTCGTCACGGCCTCATCGTGCCGGCCCAGCTTGTTCAGGGCGACGCCCAGCTTGAAGTAGAACTGGGGCACATCCGGATGGAGTTGGACGGCTTCCCGGTACATGCGGACGCCATCGTCGTGCCGGCCTTCCAGGAGGCGGGCCATCGCGTCCCGGTCCAACGCGATGATCTCACGTGTCCGCTGATCACGGGCCTGTTGTTCGGCGTTGAGCGCCTGGTATTCCTCCAGGAGCCGGGCGCCTTCCTCGGTCCGCCCGAGCGTCACCAGGGCGCGGCCGCCGAGGAGCCGCGGAGTCAGCAGTTCCGAATCGATCTCGAGCGCCCGCGCGGCCGTCTCGGCCGCCTCCTCGACGCGTCCCAGGCTCATGAAGGTTTCCGCCAGCCTGTTGAGCGCGGAGACGTTGTCCGGGTCCTTGTCCAGTACCCACCGGTATTCTTCGATAGCCTCCTCGGGAAGGCCCGAACGGTAGTAGACGACGCCCCGCCCCAGCCGCGACTCGACGATTTCCGGATCGATCTCGAAGGCGCGGCCGTAAGCCGCCAAGGCTTCGTCGTAGCGGCCGGCGTCGCCGTGCAGGTCCCCGATCCTTCGAGAGATGAAGCTCCGCATCTGTGTTTCGACGACCGGGTCCAGATTGGGTGGGCCCGGGGTTGCGAACGCCTGTTGGAAGGCGTCCAGAGCGGCCCCGGGGGCTCCGGTGTTCACATGCTGCTCGCCCAGGTGGTACCAGGCCTCGCGGGACTCGAACCGTTCGGCCGCCTCGGACAGCATCAGTTCCGCCTCGCCAAGCATGTCTTCCTGGGCGAAGATGTCGGCCATCTCCAGGTACGTTTCCTCGGCCACGGGCGCCCCGGTCAACGCGCGCGCGAACGCGGCGCGCGCGGCCTCGTACTCTTCGTCCCGGAACGCGGACAGGCTCACCAGCTCGGCGAACCGCTCCAGCGCGTCCTGTACGAGCGTTTCGCCCAGCGCGTTGCGGCTGGTGGCCGTGCTGGGGTGGTCCGGCCCGAGCGCCCGTTCGAGAATGCCGAGCGCGCGCCGGAAGAACGTTTCCGCCTCGCCGAAGTCTCCAGCGGCGCGGTGGAGGTCTCCCAGGCTGTTCAGGCTTTGAGCGACATCGGGGTGGTCGGGACCCAGAACCCGCTCGCGGATTTCCAGCGAGCGCGCGAACATGGCTTCGGCTTCGTCCGGCGCCCCCTGGGCGTGGCGAACGGCGCCGAGATTGTTCAGTCCAGCGGCGACGTTCGGGTGTTCCGGGCCCAAGGCTCGTTCCCAGATCCCCAGGGCGCGCTCATAGAGCGGTTGCGCCCGCGCGTACGCCTCCCGCGTATGGTAGAGGAGCGCCTGGTTGTTGAGCGTCAGGGCCAGGTCGACGTGGTCCGCGCCCAGGCTCGCCTCGTAGAGCGCCGCCGCGCGCTGGTACAGGGGCGCGGCATCGTCGTGATTGCCTTCGAGACGGTGCACGTCGGCCAGGTTGCCGAGGCTCTGGGCCAGGCGATCGGGCTCGAGTTGCTCCGCCAGGTCCACGGCCTCCCCGAGCGAAGCGATGGCGTCGGCGTAGCGTCCCTCGTCGAACGCTGTGAAACCGGCCTGGTTGTGGACCATCCAGGCCATGTCCGGTTCGTTGAGGCGCTGGATCAACAGGAAGGATCGGCCCAAGGGCGTCGGGGCGCTGACTTCGCCCGGCGCCAACCCGTCGAGGGCCTCCCGGAACTCGCCTCGAAGGTCATCGGCGTTGACCGGGCCCATGTAGCCGCCGGCCGATCGGGAGGGATCGACGGAGTGCTCGCGGGCCAACCGGTCGAACGACAGGCCGGCGTCGATTCCGGCCTGAACGGCTGCCGCCGCGGCTTCCGTGTCGACCACGATCATTCGCAACTCCGGGCGATCGGCCTGAGCATGGACGAGAGTCGACGCCACTGTCAGCGCCGCGATCACAGGCGGAACCGTTCGCTTCCAGGCGCGCCGCATCCCCTCGTTCTCGGGCATTCCGGTTCCGAGGATATCGCAAAAATCCGGGCGGAGCGATGCCGGGCGGGTGGCTACGGACCCGACTCGACGATGCCGTCCCCCTCCCGGACGAGGAGGATCCGGTTGACGTCGACACCGGCCAGCACCTCACTCGCTCCGCTGGGCCAACCGATGCGCACCGATTCGATTTCCCTTGCCGACCCGAGGCCGAAATGGACCCGCAGGTCATTGTGCGACAGGTAGCTGCCGCCGCTTCGCACTTCGTCGACCTGCGTAGCGCCGCCCGCGTCGATTTCGACCCGCGCGCCG
The DNA here is from genome assembly GCA_022821265.1 of Acidobacteriota bacterium. Classification (GTDB taxonomy): domain Bacteria; phylum Acidobacteriota; class Terriglobia; order 20CM-2-55-15; family 20CM-2-55-15; genus JAJEDW01. Next base: position 6,639 of record JAJEDW010000243.1, on the reverse strand, counting down.
ATCGCGTCCCGGTTGCTCTCGACGCCTTCCAGACGGAACACGATCCAGTTGTTGCGGTTCCCGCCGTCGTTCCGGTACAGGTTGGGCGGGGCGTCGATGTTGACGGCGACGACGTCGACGTCGCCATCGTTGTCATAGTCTCCGAAGACCGCGCCGCGCGCCGGCTGCGGCGCCGCGAGAGCGTCTCCTGTTGCGAGCGCCAGCCCTTCGAAACGGCCCCCGCCGAGATTGCGGTAGACCTCCTTCGGTTGCGCGTACGCTTGACCGATTTCTGCGCCGTCGACTTCGGGATAGACGTGCCCGTTTGCCACGAAGATGTCTCGTCGGCCGTCGTTGTCTAGGTCGGCGAATCCCGTTCCCCATCCCAGGTAGCGGCGGGAGGCCGCGCCCATTCCCGACAGCGGGGTGGCGTCGAGGAACGACAGGTTGCCGTCGTTCCTGTACAGCGTGTTCGTGTCGCGGGCGAAGTTGGTCACGAAGATGTCGAAGTAGCCGTTGCCGTCGTAGTCGCCGATCGCGACACCCATTCCGGACTGCACGGCGCCCTCCTCGTTCAGCGCCGTCCCGGAAACGAACGAAGCGTCCAGAAAGGTTCCGTCCCTGTTGTTCCGGAACATGAAATTCGGCACGGCGTCGTTGGCCACGTAGATGTCGGGCCAGCCGTCGTTGTCGAAGTCGCTGAAGACCGCGCCGAGACCGTAAAGCGCGCCGCCGGCGACCCCGGCCCCGATGGTGACGTCGGTGAACGTGCCGTCGCCGTTGTTCCGGTAGAGCGTGTCGCGGGCGCCCGGCAGATCGAGAGGGCCGCAGAAGACGGGGGCGCCCATGTACCGGCAGCGCTCGATCTGGCCGCGCCGGGGAACGGTCGCCGGGTCGAACTCGACGTAGTTCGCCACGTAGAGGTCGACGTGGCCGTCGCGGTCGTAGTCGCCGAACGCGCAGTTGGTGCTCCACCGGGCGTCGCCGACATCGGATTCGGCAGTCACGTCCTCGAAACGTCCTCCGCCGGCGTTCCGGTACAGGACGTTCGGGCCGTACGCGGTCAGGTAGACGTCGGTGCGGCCGTCGTTGTCGTAGTCGGCCGCGCAGACGCCGACGCCCCATCCGCGGGCGACGATGCCCGAGTCCCCGGTCATGTCGCGGAAGCGTTCACCGTCGTTCTCGTAGAGCGCGGCCATCGGATGGCCGCCTCGAGGGTAGTCCTCCATCGTCGAGCCGTTGACGACGAGGAGGTCCAGGTCGCCGTCCCCGTCGTGATCCAGGAAGGCCGCGCCGTTGCCCAGGGATTGGACAATGTAGTCTTTCGGCACGCCCCCGGAGACGTTCTCCAGCGTCAGGCCGATCGTTCGAGCCACGTCGGCGAAGACCGGAAAGTCGGTTGCAGACGGGCGGTCCTGGGCGCCCATTGCGCCCGGGGACAGCCAGAGACAGAGAAGAAGCGGGCCGATGCGGCGCATTCAGTCGGCGGGTTCGGGCTCCATCTCGCGACGGATCTCGACGAGCTGACGACGATACCGGGCGTTGCCGCCGTCCAGGACAGTCGCCCTGCGGGCCGCTTCGAACGCCGCGCCCATCCGGCCGACACGCCGCAGGGCTGTCCCCAGGTTGTAATAGGCGTCCGCGTTCAGCGGGTTCAGAAGGACGGCGCGCTCGAGCGCGGCTCGAGCGGACTCCGGCTCTCCGTCAGCCAGGAGCACCCGGCCGAGGTCCCGGTGGCCGGCGCTGTAGTTGGGCGCCAGAGCCACGGCCTCTTCGAACAACCGGCGGGCTTCGGCCAGATCGCCGGCTTCGAAGCGCCGGGCGCCCGCGTCCAGGGCCGCGTTGGATGCGGAAATCCGGGTCTCGAGTTGCCGGTATGCCTCCTCCTGGTTCCGGGCTTCCACGATGCGGCCAGCGGCCGCCAGGCTCTGAGCCAGTGCGTAGCGGGACGTCTGGTCCGCCGGGTTGATATCGACGCCGCCGCGGAGCGTTTCGATGGCGGCTTCGATGTCGCCCATCCGGCGCAGGGCCACGCCGAGCCCCGCGAGTGCTCCATCCAGATTCGGATCGAGTTCGGCGGCCGCGCGCAGGTGTTCCAGCGCGGCTTCCGATTCATGCTGATCGAGGTAGTACTGACCCAGCGCCAGGCGATTGCGCGCGTCGCCGGGTTCCAGCTCGACGGCGTTCCGGTACGCCTCGAGCGCCGCGCCGTGTTCGAGCAACAGGACATGAACGTCGCCGAGCTCCCTCATGGCGGCCGCTTCGTCCCCGTCCATGCCCAGCTCGAGGGCGTTCCGGAGCGCGGATCGGGCCGCCACGCGGTCGTCGCTGCGGTGCAGGATGACGCCGAGCTGATAGTGGAACTTTCCCTCCTCCGGCTGGCCGTCGAGCGCGCGTTCGATGAAGCCGCGCGCCATGTCGAGCTGCCCGGCTTCGGTATGAATCACCGAGAGGTAGAAGTACGCGTTGCTGGCGGCGGGATCGGCCTGCACCATCCCGGTCAGGCCCTCGACGGCTTCGAAAACGCGTCCGGAATTGAGATCGTCGAGGGCGCGGACCAGCGGCCGGTCGCCGCCGCCGGTCTGCGCGGCGGTTGACGGTTGTGCTGTCCCGGTCACCAACCCGAACGCCGCGAACAGGAGTGACGCCCGCATCAGACGCATTTCATCCGCCGGTGCAGTCCGCGCCCACCACGGCCAGCGACGTGAGGTTCAACTCCGCGTAACCGGGCTCGGCGTACAGGAGGCCGCGCGCTTCCATCTTCCGTCCCGCGTGGCGGACCGCCTCGTACGCCGCGCGCACGCTGATCAACTCGAACGTCCCGGTTCCGAGTGGGTCGGTGCGCGCCCGTTCCAGCGCGCCGGGCGGCGCCGTCTCGTCCGAAGTCGCCGCCGCCGCGGAGGCGTTCGTCAACGCCCATCGGCCGCGGGTCCGCGCTGTAAGGCATCCCACGACGCGGACGAGGGCGTAGTTCTGCGGACCGATCGATTCGACGCCCTCGGGGACGATCCAAACGGCCTCCAACGACGCCGGGTCCGGAGCCAGCTCGACCGTTCCGGCGGGATAGCCGTTTCGCCGAAGCACATAGGCCAGGATGTCCGCCTTGGCCGCCTCGTCGAGCGTTCCCGGATTGCCTTGCGGCATCGTGTCCCGGATCTTGGCGAACAGGCCTCCCAGTGTGCCGTTCTGCCAATTCGAGCGGAACGCGTCCCCCGTGATTGCCGGCCCGCGCTCCGAACCGTTCAGCTCCAGGTTATGGCAGCGAGCGCATACGCGATCGTACTCGGCTTGTCCCCGAGCCGCTTGCCCGTTCGTGAACACGCCGTCCCAGATTCGGACTATGGATTCGGAGTCCTGGCCGGCGGCCTCCGCGCCCGTGAAGAGGATGCCGGTCAATATCGCGAAGACGGGGGCTCTCGAACGCATGGTTCCGGGTCTACTCGGACGTCAACTCCCGGAGCAGTGCGGCCGTCGACTCGCGAACCTGTCCGCCGCCGCGGCCGCCGCCCTGGCCCAGCGCCATGTCCAGCGGCGTCCGTCCACGCCGGTCCGGCCGATCGAGCTTCGCGCCCTGTGCGGCGGCGTAGCGGATCACGTCGTCGGCGCCGCGCGCCGCCGCGTTGTGCACGACGGACGCGCCGTTCGTGTTGAACGCGTTCACGTCCACGCCGTGCTCCACCAGGAGCTCGATCGCGGGCAGGGACGTGGCGATCATGGCCGGGGTCGTACGGTCCTTCAGCGTGAGGGTGGCGTCGGCGCCGTGTTCCAGGAGCATCCGCATGGCCTCCAGGTCGTTCCTCCGCGCCGCGCGGGCCAGCGGCGTCGCGCCTTCGCCCAGCGAGGTGTCTCCCACGAGGTTGTTGTGCCGTCCGATGATGGGTTTCGTCAGGGCCAGGTCGGGATCGGCCCCGTTCTCCAGGAGCACGCGCACGAGCCCGGCGGCGTCGAGACGGGCGGCGTTCGGGAGTTTCGGGTTCGGCCGTGTCATCATCCCGGCCGGCGCCCGCATGTCCACGGCCGCGTACAACGCCGTCATCCCGCTCGAGTCCCGGACGTCGGGGTCCGCGCCGAGCTCGATGAGCAGCGCGGCGAGGTCATAGTGGATGTTGATGACGGCCAACTGGAGCGCGGTCGAACCGTCGCCGTCGACGGCGTCCAGATCCGCGCCCGCCCGGGCGAGAGCCCGGGCCGCGTCCTGGGCGTTCTGGCGCGCCGCGAACATCAGCGCGGTCCAGCCGCCGCGCGGGAGCTGGAACACGGCCATTCCGTTGGTTTCGTACTTGTACTCGGGGAACTCCCACACCCGGGACCGGAGGTCCGTGTCGGCGCCGGCCGCCGCGAGGGCCTCGATCGCCCCGGCGTTGTTCTCGGCGGCGGCCCACATCAGCGCCGTCTGCTCCTGCCACGCTTCCCGGGCGTCGGGATCGGCGCCGGCCGCCAGGAGCGCCCGAACGGCATCGGTCCGTCCCGTGCGGGCCGCGATCATCAGAACCGTTTCGCCTTCGCGGGTGATGGTGTTCGGATCGGCGCCGGCTTCCAGGAGCGCTTCGATCAGGGAGGCGTTGCCGTTCAACGCGGCGAGCGACAGCGGCGTAACGCCGTAACGGTTGCGGGCCCCGGGGTCGGCGCCCGTCTCCAGCAACGCCAGCGCCGTGTCGACATCATCCGCATAGGCGGCCCAGTGCAGGGGAGTCATCCCGTCAGCGTCCACGGCCTGGGATGGGCGCTCACGGGACGCTTCACCGCGGGCCGGAAACGCGAACACGGCCGCCACGCCCACGGCGAGGCATCCGAGCCCGCGCCGTCGAACCATCGTGAGACCCATGATGACTAAATGTCGATCGATCCCGTGCTCAACCCGAAACCGTCGAGGCCGCACTCGAACTTGTTCGCCAGCGACACCATCAGGTTCGAGAACGGCGTGTCCGGCTCGGCCTGGATGTGGCGGTTGCCGCGCATCCCGCCGGCAAGGCCGCCGACCAGCAGCGTCGGAATGTCCAACCGGGAGTGCGTGTCGCTCTCGCTCATGCCGCTGCCGAACAGGATCAGGGAATGATCCAGCAGTGAGCCGTCTCCGTCGGGCGTCGACCGCAACCGATCGAGGAAGCGGCCGAACAGGTCGACGTGGTACGTGTTCAACGTCACCAGGCCGGCAATCTTGTCCGGATCGTTGCCGTGGTGGGACATCGCGTGATGCGGCTCCGTGACGCCGATTTCCGGATACACACGCTGGCTGGCGTCGCGCGAGGTCATGTAGGTGAACACGCGCGTCATGTCGGCTTCCAGCGCCACGGCGAGCAGGTCGTACATCAGCATGGCGTCAGCTTCGAACGCCTCCGGGATGCCGATGGGCGCGTCGGGCACCGTTACGCTGGAGGCGCCCTGTCGCTCGGTCCTTCGTATGCGCTGCTCGATTTCGTTGACGTTGTCCAGGTAGTCGCCGAGCCGCTGCCGGTCGCGGCTTCCGAGCTGTGCCTCGAGGTCGGCCACGTCGTCGCGGATCGAGTCCAGGATCGTGCGGTTCTCGCGCATGCGCCGCATCCGCTGCTGGGCGGTTCCGGGACGGCCGAACATGCGCTCGAAGAGCACGCGGGGGTTGATCTCCATCGGAAGCGGCGTGGTCGGCGTCTTCCAGGTGATCGTGTTCATGTAGGCGCAACTGTAAGCCGTGTCGCAGCCGCCGATCCATCCGGTGAAGTCCTCGGTGGCCGCTTCCAGCGACGGAAACGGCGTTTCCCGGCCGATCCGGTCGGCGATGACCTGGTCGATCGTCTTGCCCGCCCGCACGTTCTCCGCGATCGTCCGGAACGGAATCGAACCGCTCAGCCACGCGGCCACGCTGACCGCGTGCCCGTCCAGGGGATTGGCCAGGTTGGACACGATGGTCATGGAGTCGCGGAATGTCTCCAGGGGCTGGAGGATGGTCGTGAATTCGAAATCGGCGCCGATCTTCGAAGGCGTCCAGTATCCGGGCCGTTCTCCCAGGGGCACGAACACGACGCCGAATCGCTTCAGCGGGTTCGCCGCCGACTGGGCCGTTGCCGTGAGCGCCGGGGTCATGGCTTCCAGGAACGGCAACCCGGCCATCGCGCCCATTCCGCGCAACACGGTCCGTCTCGACAGAAACTTCCGGGTGATGAACATGCCTGTCATCCTCCTCTGGCGCTTCAGTTCGAATCCGGCGCGGCGCCGGGGTCCGGCCGGATCCCGTGCTGGAACGGCGTGCTTCCGACGATGCCGGCGATCAGCGACGAGAACCGGTAGTCGTTGTCCGCCGATTCTCTCACAATCGAGCGGACGACGGGCATATCGTAATGACCCAGTCCCCGCCCGAGCGCATAGACCATCAGCTTCTCGGTCAACGTCGACACGAAAATCTCCGGGTCGGCGAGCAACGCGTTCCGGAGCGCCACGACCCCGTCGACGCGCGTGCCGTCCATCAGTTGGCCCGACGCGTCGATCGGGTTCCCCAGCGCGGTCACCGAGCTGCCCTCGCGCGTGCGCCAGGCGCCGACGGCGTCGAAGTTCTCCATGGCCAGCCCGATCGGATCCATGATCACGTGGCAGCCCGCGCAGGCCGGGCTGGCCCGGTGCGCTTCCATGCGCTCCCGCATGGTCAGTACCCGGTCGTCCCCTCCGGCGGCGTCCCCGAGGGGCGGG
>JAJEDW010000071.1 GCA_022821265.1 Acidobacteriota bacterium | reverse complement strand
AGTAGACGCCTTTCCGGCAGTCTTCGGGATCGGGATACGGATCACTGTCGGCAAGCTCCACCGCCTCGTCAACCTCAGCGACGATACGGCTGTTCATTTCCGCAAGCTTGTTTTCGGTGAGGTCGCCGCAATCCCGCATCGACGTTTCCAGACGCGTGATCGGATCGCGTTTCTCCCAGTACTCGAACAGCTCCTTGGGAACGTAACGCGCATCGTCGTGGGCCGAATGCCCCGTCATGCGGAACGACTTGCATTCGACCATGGATGGGCCGCCGCCGCCGCGCGCGCGTTCGACCGCGTGATTGACGGCCTGCCAGACCGCCACCACGTCGTTCCCGTCGACGATGTCCCCGGGCATGCCGTAGGCGGACGCGCGGTCGGCCACGTTCTCGACGGCCATCTGCTGCTCCAGAGGCGTCGAATAGGCGTATTGATTGTTGTTGCACACGTACACGACCGGGCACTTCAGCACCGAGGCCATGTTCAGGCCCTCGTGCCAGTCTCCCCGGCTGCTGGCGCCGTCGCCGAAGAAACACACCGTCACCTGCTTCATGCCGCGAAGCTTGTAGGAGAGCCCGACGCCGGCCGCGATGGGAATGCTGTCTCCCAGCATGCTGATGAACGCGATGAGGTTGTGATCGAGCGACCCCATGTGCATGTTGCCGTCCTTGCCCTGGGTCAGCCCGGTCTTCCGGCCCATGTATTGTGCCAGTATCTGCCGCGGCGTCACGCCCCGCATCAGGAAGGCGGCCATGTCCCGGTGAGAGACGCAGATCGCGTCGTTTCCGTCCAGGTCCATACAGGCGCCGACGGTGATCGCCTCCTGTCCGCGCCCGACGTAGACGCCGCCGAGAATCTTGCCCTGCCGGTACAGCTTGCGCTCGATCCGGTCCTCCAGCTCCCGGGTCAGCTTCATGTAGTACAGCATCCGGGTGAGCTTGCCGATATCCGGAAGTTGGGAGGGACGGGACGGCCCCACGGCCGGCTGGGATTGCATGCGTTTCACGGCGGACCCGTTGCGCGTACACCGAATGTGGCGGTTAGCAGCGGCCACCATATCCCAAAGGGGTCGGCTTTTCAAGGTCGCCCGGACGCCGCGAGACCGCGCGGGTTGCGACGCCTAGTAACGCGGATCCTTGCCGCCGTGGCGCTCCAGCAACTCCAGGTCGAAACCGTGGTGGCGCGGGTTCGCGGGAAACCCCCGATAGATGGCGTGGCATGCGTAACAGACGGTGACCCGGCCGACCGATGCATAGATCAACGCGTCGACGGCGGCCATGCCCACCAGGGCCCCCATGGCCGCAAGCGGCCGGTCGAGCGCGAAAAACACCACGGACACCACGACGCCGACCACGACGATGCCCAGACCCAGAGTCCGGTTGAAGTCCTTTTGCACGTAAAGGTCGTCGTGGCCGCACCCGGCGCAGACATCGACCAACTCCCCGTGGGCCACCTTCGGCGTCAACCGCAGTCCGGCCGGCCGGCCGCACTCCGCGCACGCGACCATCGCGGCGCGTTCCGTTTCGGCCTGGAGTTCGTGGCCGCAGTCGCGGCACGTGAAGTGTATAATTCCGGCCATGCGGGCCTCGTCCGGGACCCTGATTATAGCGCTCCTGCTGACAGCCCCGGCCGTCGCGCAATCGGTCCGAACGGTCGCGATGCGCGACCTGGTGGCGTTGTCCCGTCTCGAACGCGCGCGTCAGGCCGACGCGCGCCCCGACGGACGCATGTACACCAGCGAGGACCTGGCGCGTTTCGAGCCCGAGGCGGCCGCCGTCCGCCCGGCCTCTTCGGCCGCGCGGGCCGGCGACGGCCAGGAGCCCCCCGCCCGGGCCGAGTTGGAAGCCCGGCGGGCCGCGCTTCAGGAGCTGGAGGACCGGGTTGTCGGCCAGCGTCTGGACATGGTGGAAATCCGCAACAGGATCACCGGTCCGCTCGGAGCGAACGAGGAGCGGAACCGGGCGCGCGCTGCGTTGGCGGAAGCCGCCCTCGGGCTCGATCGGCTCCAGGCCGAACTGGAACGCGCACGGGCGGAGTTGGCCGCGCTGGAATCGAACCCCTGACTCAACGCTCGCGTGGTTCGGCCCGCTCCCGGGCCAGCCTCTCGTATTCCGCGTCTTCCAGGTACGTCACGCCGACCCACGCGTGGGACATTTCGTCGACGCCCCGCTGTCCGCGCACCACCCACACGTCCGGGTCCGGATTGATCGGGTTGTTGGCCGTGTTGTCCATGAACGCGTGGAACAGCAGCATCGTGCCCTTGGGCAACAGCGGCTGGACGTCATCCTCGTAGAAGTAGGCCATCTGCCAGTTGTGGTTGTAGCGGTTGACGCTGCTCAGCATCTCTCTCCGGCCGTCCGGATAGACCGCCTGCATCGACATGCCGGTCCCGCGCATGTGCATGTGGGGCCGGAAGCTGTGGATGAAGAGCGGCCGGTCCAGGACGTGGACGCTCTCCAGGATCTGGTAGCCGTGAGGCGGGATCAGGATGTCGGCGCCCCGGGGATGCCCCTGCATCTGGTCGACGACGAACCGGACTTCGCCCGCGACTTCCCGCTCCGTCTCCTCACCGGGAGGGTAAAACCACAGCCCGACTTCGACGACGTCGTCAGGCACTTCCCGATCGATGGGAAAGTAATGAAGGCTCCAGGCGATCTCGGCCGGCCCGGGCTCGATCCGCATGCCGGTGTTTTCCGCGAAGATGTCGCCGCCGATCTTCCCCACGCCGTACATGTGGAGTGGGATCGACGTGGCCCGTTGTCCCGGTTTCTGGTACAGCGCATGCCCATGATGGACGACACGCTTCCCCGACGGGAAGGACGGCTTGAACTCGGTGGCCTCGAGCCACCGCGGCTCGTCGAAACCCGCGAACTCCACGACCGGGTTCCACCATTGGTCCTGACCGTTCGCGAGGACCGTGTACGGCGTCGATCGGATGACGACGTCCGGGGGGCGGCCCAGCGCCTCTTCGACCTGCCACGCGTCCCCCTTCGGAAACTCGATCGGGGGCGGGAGGTTGGCCGCATCGCCCCGCGGCATCCCGGCCTCGACCCAATGGACAATCGTCTCGATCTGTTCGTCGGTCAGGGACAGATCGTTCTTGTAGGCCTGGATGCCGATGGTACGGTCGAGGTGCCAGGGCGGCATTTCGCGGTTCTCGACACGCGCCCGAACGATCGGTGCGAAGCGGCGTACCTGCTCGTACTCGACCAGCGGCATCGGACCGATCCCGTTCTCGTTGTGACACACCTGGCACGACTGCTGCAGGATGGGCGCGACATCGCTGTTGAACGTGGGCGCGACCTGCGCCCGGGACCCAACAGGGGCCGATAGCGCGAGAAGGACTCCGGCGAGCGCCGCGCCGCCGGCGCGGTCGGCCCGGCACACGGGCCGTTCGATCCCGGTTTTCCGTGGATTCCTGCTCATGATCGTCTTCTCCCGTCGGACACCGCTCGGGCGCCGGCTCATCGCACGATGACCTCGACGTAACCGTTGGTCCAGCAACAGTGGCTCTCGAACCCGCCGCCGTTATCCACTCGAACGCGGAGAACGTACGCCCCCGGTTCCGTGAACGTCGCGGCCGTCGCCGCAGGAACTCCGCCGGGCGAACCACGCCACGCCTCGGTGGCCACCCGCAGCCGTGCGGGATCGAAAGCGACGTCGCCGGGGCCCTGATGCTTGAACCAGTTGACGTCGATCGGCGTGGCTTCATCCGGGAAGACATCGCTCCGCGTCGTCCAGATCGTCAGCGGCAACGGGCGGCCCGCGACGGTCTCCAGCGGGCCGGCCTGGACACCGTCCGGGCCGCTGCCCTCCGGGCCCGTCGGGGTCAACCGGATCAGCGGCGCCGTCGTGCGTCTCTCCGGAAAGATCCACTCGTTGAGACGATAGTGGATGCTCGTCGTGTGGCCCGGGACCGACAGGCTCTGTCCGCGGCGCCGCAGTGTCCATACGACATCCCGGTCGCCGAAGTCCGCCGGCACCGTGACCGTGAAGACGCCGTAATGCCGGCGGTCGCCCGGGGGCACGGGCAGAAAGCGGGTCGGCTGTCCCCCGTCGAGCTCACGCGGCTCGATGAAGTTGTCCGACCCGAGCGGGATATCGATCACTTCCTCGGTGTTGACGTTGAAATAGCCGAAGGACAGCTCGTAGGTCCCGTCCTCGTTCGCGTACCACCCTTCGAAGATCGGGACGACCGGCCCACCCGCCGGTCGCAGCAACTCGACGCTGACCTGCGGGCCGCCGGCCCCGGTCACGCGTTGCTGAGCGGCGGCGCCAAACCCGCCGCCCACCCACAGGGCGACGATCGGGAATGCGGCGATGGAACGGAATGCTCGCATGCGTCGGACGCGGCGCCGGTTCCGCAGGCCTCATCATAAGCACTGCGCTTCGGGCGTCCAAGAAGGAAAAGGGGTGAGCGACGGGACTTGAACCCGCGACCACTGGAGCCACAATCCAGTGCTCTACCAACTGAGCTACGCTCACCAGAACAGATTTTCGATTGTCGAGCCCGCCCCGGCGTTTTGTCAACCGGGCGCGCCGGCCGATGGCGGCGATGGCCGGACGTGGTCCTTCCGGACCCGGACGTGGTCCTTCCGGACCCGGAGGTGGTCCTTCCGGACTACGTCAACGATTCCATGACCTCGTGGAGCGCGGATTCCCCGGGGACCACGGCCTCGGATCCCAGGCGCGCCAGGGGCGTTTCGCACAGGTCGAGCGACGCGAGAAAGTCGGGTTGGCCCTCGTTGATGTAGATCAGGCCGGTCAGCAACTCCTCGTCATGGTTGGTCCGCATCAACATGGCGAGCGCGGCGGCCTTGTCGGTCGGGTCGTAGTCCCGTTCGGTCTTCCGGAGCCGCACGCGGGAACCGTCGTGCATCTCCACGTCGACGACGCTGCCTTCTTCGTAGTCCACCTCGATCTGTTCGAAGAAGGGAACGTACGAGATCTCGTGGAGCAGTTCCTCATGTTGTTTCGCGAAAGGGTAGCTCTTGGTCGATCCCTCGTGGTTGTTGAACGTGACGCACGGGCTGACCACGTCCAGCAGGACGGTGCCGCGATGACTGATGGCGGCCTTGATCAGCGCGACCAGTTGCTTGGGATCCCCGGCGAACGAACGCGCCACGAAGTTGCAGCCCATCTCGAGGGCCAACGCGCAGACGTCGATCGCCGGCAGATCGTTCAGCGCGCCGCCCTTGGACTTCGACCCGTAGTCGGCCGTCGCCGAGAACTGTCCCTTGGTGAGTCCGTAAACGCCGTTGTTCTCGATGATGTAGATCATCGGGACGTTGCGCCTCAGCAGGTGACAGAACTGTCCCAGCCCGATCGACGCGCTGTCGCCGTCGCCGCTGATGCCGACGGCCACCAAGTCCCTGTTGGCCAGCATGGCGCCGGTCCCGACGGCCGGCATGCGCCCGTGCACACTGTTGAAACCGTGCGACTGCCTCAGGAAATACGCGGGCGTCTTGCTCGAGCACCCGATGCCGCTGAGCTTGGCGACGCGCTGGGGTTCGACGCCGTATTCCCAGAACGCACGGATGAGCTGGCTCGTGATCGCGTCGTGGCCGCAACCCGCGCACAGCGTCGAGTCGCCGCCCTTGTACTCCCCGATGCCCAGTCCCAGGCGGTTCGTCCTGGGAGGCGTCGTCGTCGTGGACATTGCTAGCCGTTCTCCTTCCGTTCCGCGGCGATCAGTTCGTCGGTGATGAAGCGTGCGTCGATCGGCAAGCCGGAGTAATGGAGCACGCTGCGAAGCTTGCCGATGCGTTCGACCGGCAACTCCATCTTCATGAGCATCGACATCTGGGCATCCCGGTTCTGCTCGATCACGTAGACGCGGTCGCAGCGGTCGATGAACGCGTCCAGCTCCGCCGTGAACGGGAGCGCGCGGAGCCGGAGATAGCGCGTCCGGACGCCGTACTCCCTTTCCAACTGCACGCGGGATTCGCCGACGGCAACGTCCGATGTCCCGAAAGCGACCAGTCCGACCCGCGCGTCCGGGTCATCGTGGACGACCGGCGCCGGCGCCATCGACCGGGCCGTATCGTACTTGCGTTTGAGCCGGTTCATGTTGTTGACGTAGTCATCGGCCCGTTCGCTGTACTTGGCGTCCGCGTCGTGTCCGCTGCCGCGCGTGAAGTAGGCGGCCAGGGGATGGTCCGTTCCGGGGAGCGTTCGATACGGGATCGCGTCGCCATCAACGTCGCGGTAACGGCCGAACTCGCCGGCCTCGGCCAGATCTTCGGCGGAGAGGACCTTGCCGCGGCGCAGCGGCCGCGTCGGCAACTGGAACGGGTCGGCCATCCAGTTGTTCATTCCAAGGTCGAGGTCGCTCATGACGAAGACCGGCGTCTGAAGCTCCTCGGCGAGGTTGAAGGCCTCCAGGGACAGCGAGAAGCATTCCTCGACCGTTCCCGGGATGATGACGACGTGCCGGGTGTCGCCGTGCGACAGCAGCGCCAGCGACAGGATGTCGGACTGCTGCGTCCGTGTCGGCAGACCCGTGCTGGGGCCGACGCGCGTGATGTCGAAGATGACGAGCGGAATCTCGGCGTAGTAGGCCAATCCCACGAACTCCGACATCAGGGATATTCCCGGCCCCGATGTCGCGGTCATCGAGCGCGCGCCCGCCCAACCCGCGCCGATGGCCATCCCGACCGCCGCGAGCTCGTCCTCGGCCTGCACGATCGCGTACGTGGCCTTCCCGTCCTGGTCGTGCCGGTAGCGCTTCATGTAGCCCTCGAGGCTCTCGCACAACGACGACGACGGCGTGATGGGATACCACGTCGCGACGGTGACGCCCGCGAACATCGCTCCCAGGGCGCACGCGGCATTGCCGTCGATGATGATCTTGCCCGCCGTCTTGTCCATTCGCTCGCATCGGAAGGGATCGATCTTCCGGATGTGCTCCCGGGTGTATCGGATCCCGATCGCGATCGCCTGCATGTTCAGCTCGACGGCCTTCTTCTTTCCCTTGAACTGTTTCCGGATGGCGGCATCGATCTCCTGGGTTTCGATGCCCATGAGTTCGCCGACCACGCCCACGTACAGCATGTTCGCCAGAAGCTTTCGCAGCCTGGAGTCGGTCGTGATCTCGGTGGCGAGTTTCGCGAACGGAACCGGGTAGAAGATCACGTCGCTGCGAAGCTCGGAGAGATTCAGCCGGTCCTCGTAGACGACGACCCGGCCCGGCTCCAGATCCAACACGTCTTCCCGGGCCGTCGCCGGGTTCATGGCGACGAGGATGTCGATCTCCTTGCGACGGGCTGTCCAGCCGTCCTTGTTCGCGCGGATCGTGAACCAGGTAGGAAGGCCCGCGATGTTGGAAGGGAACAGGTTCTTGCCGCTGACCGGTATGCCCATCCGGAAGATGGACCGCATCAGCACGAGGTTGGCCGATTGGCTTCCCGAGCCGTTGACCGTGGCCACCTGAATACTGAAGTCGTTGATTACAGAGGCCGAACTTCCTCCACCTTCCTCGTCCAGCACAGCGGCATCGGGGGACTGCTGTGACACTTCGGGGCTCCTTGATCTTTGCGGACGATTGGGAAACGGCGACGTTCCCGGCCTGCTGCGCAGACTCGTCGTCCCACCCGTACCCAGCCGTTAAATATAGCATGAATACAAGGGGGCTCCGGCGGGCGGGTTCGGTCCGGAAATCGGGAATCGCGGCGTTTCGGGGCTTCCCGACACGGTGGCGAGCCATCGGATACGCCCGGCAGGATTCGAACCTGCGACCCACGGCTTAGAAGGCCGTTGCTCTATCCGGCTGAGCTACGGGCGCCGGTAACGGGGCGGCCCGCCGATACGGGAGGGTCCTGATCGGGGCCTGCCCGAATGGTAACATTCGGCAGGCGCGGGCGTCTAAGCGTCCGTGTTTCGGTTGGACACCGCTTGGAGGGCTCCATGAAGAACCATGGAAAACGCTGGCCGCTCGTCGCCATGCTTGCCGTATCGTTCCTGCCGTTCCCCCGCGCGGGTTTCGCGGACACGCTCGTGCTCAGGAACGGTGTCGAGCTGACGGGGTTCTACGAAGGCGGAACCTCTCGCGTCATCCATTTCCGGACCGACTCGGGCCTCGGCGAGTATGACCTGTTGACCGTCGAGGCTATCCGCTTCGGGGACGACGCGGCGCCGCCGCCACGGACCGCGGACGCATCGACCGCTCCCGGCGAGGACGCGACGCCCCGCCTGCAGACTCGCCAGGAAGCCCAGCGGCCGCCCGAGGCCGACAACGCGGCCAATACCGCGTGGACGATACCGGGCGGTTCGGCGCTGACCGTGAGGATGATCGACGCCCTCGACAGCGAAGTCGACGCGGTGGGCCGGATATTCAACGCAACGCTGGCGCAGGCGCTCGAAGTCGACGGGATCGAAGTGGCGCCTGGCGGGGCCGCGATCCGCGGACGGATCGTCCAAGCGGCTAGCGGCGGGCGCGTACGCGGATCGGCCGAACTCCGGCTCGAGTTGACGCGGATCAACGTCAACGGCGTTCCGTACGCCATCGAGACGGCCGAATACGCCGAGGTCGGCGAAGGGCGGGGCGAGGAATCGGCCCGCCGGATCGGTACGGCGGCGGGAATCGGCGCCATCATCGGCGCGATCGCCGGCGGCGGCCAAGGCGCCGCCATCGGCGCCGGCGTCGGCGCCGGGGCCGCGGGAACGGTGCAGGTCCTGACCAGCGGCGAGCAGATCTACATTCCGGCCGAGACCTTGCTGCGGTTCACGCTCCGGGAGCCGCTGATCATCGCCGCGCGTTAACTGGCCGACATGCGCTTGTAGGCTGTCGGGAACATCAACCCCGACACGATCGCGGCCAGAATGACCGTGGCGTTCTCCAACTCCGTCAGCGCCCCGAGATCGAGTCCGATTTCCGCGATCGCCACCAGCAACGTCAGCGGCGACGCCAACAGGAGAGCCGCCCCGGCCGCCTGACGGAATCCGAACCCCATCGCGAAGAACACCGTCGACGCGATGGCCTTGACGGCGAGCGATACCAGCACGATGCCGGCCAGCATGGGATAGATGGCCGGCATCCACAACGCTCCCAGGTCGAACTCCACGCCGACGTGTATGAAGAACACGGGAACGAAGAAGCCATGACCGATGCCGGCCAGCTTCGTTTCCAGGATCCCCTTTTCCCGGAACACGAACGAAAAGAGCGCGCCGGCCAGGAACGCGCCCAGGATGGCCTCCACGCCCAGCCACTCGGCGACGGCGACGAACGCGATCATCAGCGCCAGACCGGCCCGGACTCCGAGTTCCGACGGGTCGTCGATATCGATGAAGCGGGAAAATCGCTCCGGGAACCACCACACCAGCAGCCGCAGCGTCTTCAGGAACGCGTAGGCGACGACGAAGACCCCCGCGAGCCCGACGATCTCCAGCACGAACCGCAAGCCGACGCCCACGGACGAGACGATGCCAAAGACAGTCACGACGACGATCGTGACGAACTCCCCCATCGATCCGATCAATATGACGGACTGCCCGAAATCGGAACGGGCCGCGCCGGTTTCCCGAAGGCTGATCAGGACCAGGCCGATCGAGACGGCGCCGAAGACGATCCCGAAGAACGGGGAGCGGCCCAACGCGTACGCGCCGGCGAAGGCCAACCCGGCGATCGCCGCCGCGGTAACGCCTCCAAGGACGAGCACCCGCCGGCCGCGCCGTTCGAGGCTCGTGAAATCCAGCTCCAGACCCGCCAGGAACATCAGGAAAGCGAATCCGAACTCGGCCAGGACGTTGAAGAACTCGCCTTCGGACACCGCAGCGAGCACGTAAGGCCCGACCAGGATCCCGAAAACGATTTCGCCGACGGCTGCGGGAACGCCTATCCGGCCGCTGAGAATGGGAACGATGAACGCCCCGATCGCGATCAGCAGCAGCGTGCCCGCCTGTGCTTCCATTACGCGGGCAACGTGATCGTGGTGACCGGTGATCGGCGGAGCAGGTGCTGGCTCACGTCGGGGTTGAAGACGGACGGCTCGCGATCCCGGTTGTGGGAGAGCAGCAACAGGTCATAGCCGCTGGCCAGCTCCAGGATCTGGTCGATCGGGTTCCCCTCGCATTGAATGCGGGCGACTTCGATCCGGTGGAGTTGGGCCAGGTGCGTGATCTGGTCGAACGCGGCCTGTTGAGCGGCCATGGCTTCCTCGCCCGCCACGAACCGCGGCTGGCGGACGTTGACCACCGTCACTCGGGCCTTGTGGATCCGGGCAAGATCGAACGCGAGCCGGGCGGCCGCCATCGAGAGGTTGTCGTGGGTCACCGGCAGCAGGATCCTGCCGTAGGGCTGGCTTCCGCGCAGGATGGCGAATGGCGCTTCCAGTCTCCTGAACAGCGCCGAAAAGGCCGTGCGGCGCAACCCGATGGATTCCAGAAGGCGGAACGGTTGGTCGGGCACGACCAGCAGGCCGCAGTCCTTCTTCAATACGCGCTTGGTAGCGAAGTCGCCGTAACTGCCTAACACCGCCAGAGTCGAAGCCTCGATGCCGTGGACACCGCAGACGTCATCGATGGCGCGCTGGATCCCGGGCTCGTGCGGCCAGAACAGAATCTCCACGCCCCGTGCGCGGCTGTGTTCCAACAGGTAGTGCAACTCGCCGGCGATGCCGTCGAAGTCCGTCGCGTGCTCGGTCAGAATCAGCACGTTCGAACCGAAATTCAGGGGGAATTCCGGTTCACCGATCCGGAAGAACTCCGCGATCGACGGGAGGATCTCCTTTTCGCCGATCAGGACGACGCGGTCGTCCTGCCGGATGCGGGCCGCGCCGGTCGGCACGACGAGCGTGTCGCCCCGATAGATCGCGGCCACCCGCCATCTTCGGGACCGGACGGACGATAGAGGTCGCTCGATCATCGGCGAGGACGGCAGCACGGGCACCTCCACGACCTCGCCGCGCGTGGCGGCCGTGCTCAGCGACGTGCCTACGCCCCGCACCAACCGGTTCTCGAGCTCAGCGGCCGCCGCGAACGCCGGGACGACGCATTCGACCCCGGCTTCACGATAGCGTTCCCGCGCGCCCGGGTCGCCGGTTTCGGCGAATACGTTGACCTTTCCGTAGTCCTGCCGCGCCAGCCGGCAGACTTCGAAGTTCACCGCGTCGTCGCCGGCCGCCGCGATCACGTAGTCGACGGACGCGATGCCGGCCGCGTCGAGAACGAGGCGGCTCGTCCCGTCGCCCCGGGTCTTGCGGACCCGATCGGCGTCGTCCGGGCCGTCAAGCCCCGCCAGCCGTTCCGGATCGGCGTCGATGATGGAAACGAGCCAGAGCTTCGAGAGACGGCGGACCAGTTCCCGGCCCGTCGCGCCCGCGCCCACTATGAGAACTCGTGGTTCGATACTGGAGTCGGCGAGCTTCATGGACCCGCGCGTTCGGCCGACACCGTCGGGGAGTGGCTAGAAACCTTTCACCTTTCCGGACTTCCGGTAGCACTGGAAGACGATGTGCCAGCCGATGACGATGATCACGAGCCAGGCGACCCAGTAGTACGCCGACGGGATGCCGAGATTGCCGCCGAAGAAGTACGTGGTGTGTTGTCCGAGCATGGCCCAGAGCAGCGGCACCGACATGTAGGTGTTGTGCTTCGACCGCAGGCCCGCCAGCTTGACCAGGCTGGCGTCCGGGGCGTCGCCGTTCTTCACGGCGCGGATGATCTTCTGCTGGGCGGGCCAGATCCGGAACCAGACGTTGAAGGCCATCGCCGTTCCGAACATCGTGCCGGTGTGGATCAGCGTCCCGCGCGGGCTGAAGCCCCCGACATAGACGAACAGCGCAACCACGGCGGACAGGAGAATGAACGTCACGATCACCGCGGCGCGGACGTTGCCCGCCAGCCCGGTCTTCCAGAGCGTGTCATAAAGGAAGACGGCCAGGAAGGCGACCGCGACCATGGCGAACGTTCCGCCGGACCACCCCGCTGCCGGGTCGTCGAGCGTCTGCTCCCCCATGTAATAGACCAGCAGCAGCAGGAGCACGCCGGTAATCCACGTCCAGGCCGCGCCCCACCGGAACCAGAACAGGGCGCGAGGCATGAGTTCGGGAACGACGGCCTTCTTGGTCGGGCCGTCGAGCTGCGCCGCCATGGCGCCGTTGACCCAATTGAAGAAATAGAGGTGCCCGATCCAGATGATTCCCGCGAAGACGTGCATCCATCTGAAAATCGCCTCGAGTCCGCTGCTCATCGCGCCTCCTCAGGTTCAGAAACGGAAACGAAACGCCGGGCGTGAAGACAGAACGCCGGCTGCGGTCATGATTTTCGATGGCCGGACGGTACCATATCTCCCATCAAATTGAAACCGAGCGGGGAACTGCATCCAACCCTCCGTATCGGCCCTTCATCCACCACAGCAGAAGCAGCGCCGGCGCCGCCAGGACCACGCTCAGCAGGAAGAACGCGGGCCACCCGGCGGCCTCGGCCAGCATCCCGGCCTGGGACGCCATCACGTCGCGGTTGAGCGCCATGAACGAGGTCAGCAACGCGAACTGCGTGGCCGAGAAATCCCGGTGGCACAAGCTCATCAGGAAGGCCAGCAACGCCGCCGTTCCCAGCCCCTGGGCAAAGTACTCCAGGTTGATCGTGACCACCATCAGCGGGTAGTGGCCCCCGGATTGGGCCAGGGCGAAGTAGAAGACGTTGGTGCCGGCCTGCAGCAAACCGAAGATCCATAGCGACCGCCAGATCCCCATCCGGCTCATCAACGCGCCGCCGGCGACGACACCGAGGATCGACGCGACCAGGCCCAACGTGCCCCGAACCAGCCCGATGTCGGTCTGCGTGAACCCCTCGCTCAACAGGAACGGCGCCGTCATGTTCGTCACGACGTTGTCGCCGAGCTTGTACAGCGCGACGAATGCCAGCGCCAGCACGGCCCCGGAGGGGCCGACGCGGCGATGGAACTCGCGAAACGGATCGACGATCGCGCTCCCGAACGATCGGGGCGGCGTGCCCGGATTCGGCGGCTCCGGGCTGCGAAGCGAAGCATACAGCCCCGGCGCCATGCAGGCGGCCATCACCAGGTACGCCGCCGTCCAACCCACGTAGTCGGCCATGACCAGGGCGACGGATCCGGTCACCCAGAGCGCCACGCGGTAGCCGACCGTGTAGACGGCGGCCCCGGCGCCGAACTCGCGCGGTTCCAGCAGATCGACCCGGTACGCATCGATCACGATGTCCTGAGTCGCGCTGAGGAAGGCGACCACCAGGGCCGCGACCGCGATGAGCGAAAGGCCTTGATCCGGCCGCGAGAACGCCATGACCGTGAGAGCCGCCATCAGCGCGATCTGGGTCACGGCCATCCAGCTTCGCCGGCGCCCGAGAAACGGCGGCGAATAGCCGTCGACGAGGGGCGCCCAGCAGAACTTCAACGAATACGGGACCCCCACCAGGCTGAACAGGCCGATCGCGGTGAGACCCGTCCCTTCGAAGGCCAGCCATGTCCCGAGCGTCGTTCCCGTCAGGTACAACGGCATGCCCGAGGCGAATCCCATCAACAGGAGGAAGCCCATCCGCCGATCGTTGTAGACATGGAGCAGCGACGCGAGGCTGTCTCGAATGTAGTTGACAACTGAGATAGCGGTTCGGGTCATCAGGATGGAGCTTGCGACATGCTTCGCCGATGGTGTCACAGGACGCGCCGGGTTGCGACCCCGGCGTTTACAAGTTTTTACGCGCGGACGCAGCCCGCGGGCAACCGTTCGATCCTATCGATTCGTAGACTATTCCAGGGTGGGCGCGTTACCGTAATCGAGTCCCCCGCGGAGGACGCCATGAATCGATTCGTGAAACCGGTCAGCGGGGTGTTCCTGGCCTTGGCGGCCGGATCGCTGCTCCTGGCGCGTCAGGCGCCGCTGGGCCCGCCCGGAGGCGCGGATGAAACGGCCGCGTCGATACAGGGTTACGTGGTGCGCGTCGGCGGGGAACCGCTCGGCAAGGCCCGGGTCGTGCTGCGGCCGGTGGAAGGGCGCAGCCCGGTATACGGCGCGGTGACCGAGGCGGGCGGCGCCTTCCATCTCGCCAACATCCGTCCGGGAAGCTATCGGCTGCATATCGAGCGCGACGGGTACGTCGACCAGGAATACGGCCAGGTCAACTCGTCGCGCCCCGGCACCGTGCTGGTTCTGCTCGACGGCCAGGAAGTCCGCGACGTCCTGGTGAACATGGTGCCGACGGGCACGATCGCCGGACGCGTGTTCGACGAAGACGGGGATCCCATCGTGGGCGCCCGCGTCCGGGCGATGCGATACGACTACGACGACGGCGAGCGCGTCCTGAACTCGGTCCGTCAGGCCGAGACCGACGATCTGGGCGAATACCGGCTCTATTGGCTCGAGCCCGGGGAATACCGCGTATCGGCGACGTTCGAAGACCGCTTCCGCGCCGCGGCCAACTTGCGGCAGGCCGTGCTGGCCGCCGATCCGGGCGTGATCGAACGGGTCGGGGAGCGGCTGGAGACTTTCGGCGGCCGGGGAGGCGCCATTGCCGACGCGCTCGCGCGCGCCGCCGAGGACCCGCTGGAGGAGATCTACGTCGACACCTACTACCCGGGTACGAACGATCCCCGGGCCTCGTCCCCGATTCGGGTCGCGGCCGGCAGCGAGGTGCGCGCCATCGACTTCACGGTCCTGCCGACGCGCGCCGTGACGGTCCGGGGCGTGGTCGTGGGGCCCTACGCGCCCGACGCGGGGATGACGCCGGCGGTCGACATCGTCCCGAAGAACTCCGAGGTCGCAAGCTCGGGCAACCGGCGCGGCCGGCGCTTCTCGAACGGCGGACGCGGACGCCGCGACGGCACGTTCGAGTTGACGGGCGTCGCCCCGGGGGAATACACGATCGTCGCGACGGTGCGCTCCGGGGGACGGGGCGGACGCGGCGGCGGAAACCAGCCGCAGTTGGCCGGTTTCGCGGACGTCTACATCGGGGCCGAGGACGTCGACGACCTTATCGTCCGCGTCGAGCCCGGCGTGCCGGTGGCCGGCCGAATCCACCTCGACGAAAGCGCCGCCGAGATCGACCCGTCGCGACTCCGCGTACGCCTCGCACCCGCGCTGCAGTTGCCGATCGGCGGCCCGAACGAGCGCGTCGAGGACGACGGCACGTTTCTCTTCGACAGCGTCAGCCCGACCACGTACCGCGTTTCGCTTACCGGCCTTCCCGAAGACGCCTTCGTCGCCGCGGCGCGCCTGGGCTCCGCGGACGTCCTGGCGTCCGGCGTAGCCGTCACGCCCGATACGGGACTGCTCGAGTTCTGGATCAGCGGCGCCGGAAGCCGTATCGACGGCGCCGTGACCCTGGAAGCGGAAACGGCGTTCACGGGCGCCCAGGTCGTCCTGGTCCCGTCGGACCCGGAGCGCGAGGACCTCTATCACGTGGCGAGCGCCGATCAGTACGGACGGTTTACGATACGCGGCATCGCGCCGGGCGCCTACCGGGTGTTCGCGTGGGAGGACGCGCCGGCGGGCGCGTACCGGGACCCCGAGTTCGTCAGCCGTTACGACGACCTCGGGACGATCCTGGAAGTGGGGCAGGGAACGCT
This sequence comes from Acidobacteriota bacterium, assembly GCA_022821265.1. Classification (GTDB taxonomy): domain Bacteria; phylum Acidobacteriota; class Terriglobia; order 20CM-2-55-15; family 20CM-2-55-15; genus JAJEDW01. The sequence continues at coordinate 17,299 of JAJEDW010000071.1, read as the reverse complement.
CCATCAAGTCCAGCCGCGGCTGATACGCGCCGGACAGTAAACGGCCCGCGGCGACGCGCGATCACCACCGGCCCGAGGGCCGCCCGGGATGGAACACATCATTCGCCGGTACGGTCTGGAACAGGGAGCCCTCGAGGTTCAGTACATCGAGGAACACTTCTCCGAGTTCCGCCATCCCAAGACGGCCGAGGACATCGTCTCGCGGCTGCGCGGCCGCGAATGCCTGATCCTGATGTCGATGGCTGCGGCCTCCGAGAACGACAACGATCTCCTCCCGGTGGCGTTCAAGGTCGGGCACGAGTTGAAGGCGCTCGAAACACGGCCGGACCTCGCCGAACTGGCCGGGCAACTGGGCGCGTGCGTCCGATTCGACGGACGGAAGGTCTTCTACAGTTGGATCGGGGGCACTCGGAAGGACTGGCGGGGACACGGCCACTACCGCGCGCTGACCGAAGAGCAGGAGCAATGGGCCCACGATCACCGCTATCACGAGATCGTCGTCAAGACCAAGAACCGGTTCTACCCCATGCGGACGACGCTGGACCGCCTTCGCTACGATGTCATCAAGCTGCAACCGAACGCGGACGACCCCGCCGAATCGAAACTCTACCTGAGCAAGCGCATCGGGTCCGACGCGGTCCGGAACCACCGCACGGTTCGGACAGTGGAAGAAACCGTCTAGGCACGGCGCTTTAACACGGTTTAACGCGCCGCTTTCAACCCCCTGCTGTCCAATGGATCATGCAGCCGAAACGCGTGAATGCGAGCGGCGGTGATCAGCAAGGAGGTCCAAGATGAAGAACACGGTATTGGGAATGGCGGCCCTCGGCCTGGTATTGACGACGATGGCGGCCGGCGGGCAGGTCTTCGGCCAGGAGGCGCGAGGCGCGCGAGAACGCGGTGCGCGCTCGGTGGACGCTCCGCGCGGGGGGAATCTCACAGGGCGGATCGCCCGACTGCTGGAAATGACCGACGCGCAACGCGAAAGCACGCGGACCCTGGTGGACGACCACCTGGAGGCCATTCAACCGCTTCGGGAGCGTGCCGCAGAGGCGCGCCAATCCATCCGCGGGCAACTGGAATCCGATGCGGACGCGACGGCGATCGGCAACACCGTTCTGAGCGCTCGAGAAGTCGGCGCCGAGTTGCGTGCCGCGAACGAAGGACTAAGGGAAGCGCTGAGGGAAACGCTGACCCCGGAGCAGCAGGAGCGCCTGGACGGGATCCGCAATCTGCTTGCCCCGATCGACGACGACAGGCGGGCCGGCGGCCGAGGCCGCATCGCCCGCCGCGCGCGGTAGGAATCGCGGGATGGCCGGGCCGCGCGCGCGGTCCGGCTACCCGGCAAACCGATAGCCGCGCCCATGGACCGTAATGATGAACTCGGGCGATTTCGGATCGGTCTCGATCTTCTGGCGCAGCCACGCGATGTGGACGTCGACGGTCCGCGTGATCGGCACCGTGTCATAACCCCACACCTCCTTCAGCAGCGTTTCCCGCGTGATGACGGACTCGCCGCGGTGCTCCACCAGGTATTGCAAGAGCCGCGATTCCTGCTCCGAGAGGTCCAGCGTCTGGCCGCCACGCGTCAGTTTGCGCTTCGAGAAGTCCACGCGCATGCCCCCGAAGTCATGGCTGCCGATCTCCGATCTTCGGCCGGGTGAGGCGCGGCGCAGCAGGGCTTCCATGCGAGCCAGCAGTTCTTCGGCCTCGAACGGCTTGGTCACGTAGTCGTCGGCGCCCGACTTCAGCCCCATCACCTTGTCACTCAGTTCGTCCCGGGCCGTCAGCATCAGTATGGGGATTCCGACACCGCGCCGGCGGAGCCCGGCGGCCACCTCGAAGCCGTCCAGAGACGGCAGCATCACGTCAAGCAGAATCAGATCGAACGCGCGCAGGTGCGCCGTCCGCAACGCTTCCGCCCCATCGGCGCACGTCTCCACGTCGTAACCGCTGCCGGTCATCATGTCCGCCAACGCGCGTGCGAGCGCGGGTTCGTCCTCGACCAGGAAGACGCGCGGCCGCGCCGTGGAGCCCGCCGAGGTCATTGGGTCGAAGCGCCGGCGTCTCCCGCGAGCGGCCAGTGAAGCGTGAACGTCGACCCATGCCCGGGTCGGCTCCGGACGGTGACGCGGCCGCCTTGCCCCTCCATCATCTTCTTGACGAGGCTGAGGCCGAGACCGCTGCCCGGGATCGTCTCGCTGTGGGCGCCCCGATAGTAGGGATCGAACACGCGGTCCAATTCGCCGGCATCGATTCCGTGTCCGTGGTCGCGGACGGCGATCCGTCCCTCACCTCGGACGCGGTCGATGGACGCTTCGATTTCGACGGCCGGATCGCGACCGGGCGCGCTCCCGTACTTCAGGGCGTTGACCAGCAAGTTGACCAGCGCGTGCGCACTCGCCGTCTCGTCGGCCCGCACCGAACCCAGGTTCGGTTCGACGGTGGTTCGGACCGCGCGATCCGCCTGCTCCCGTTCGGAAAACGTGGTGGCCAGGGCTCGCTCCACGAGGCGTTCGAGCGAAACGTCTTCGATCGAATATCGCCGCCGGCCCGACTCGGTCTGCGCGAACTGGATCACTTGATCCACCATCGAGGACAGACGACGCCCCTCGGCCTGGACCATACCCGCGTATTCCTTGACCCGGCCCGGGTCTGCGACGACGCCGGAAGCGATGTTGTGCGCGGCCGTCCGGATCGTCGCGAGCGGCGTCCTGAGCTCGTGAGACATGCCGGCCGCGAATTCCATCTGCATGCGGCCCAGCGACCGCGCGCGCTCCGCCCACACGATGGTCAACGCGCCGGCGACGCCCAACAGCGCCAGGACCCCGAACCCCACGGCGAGATTCCGGCGCCGGACGGCGGCCACCGCCGCGTCGAGAGACCCCGGCTGGTACTTGACGCGAATCTCCCAGGCGTTCCCGGTCAGGGTGAGTGGACGTCCTCCGCGAACGCGCCCCCGCCGCTCGGGGATCGGTATGACCACGGCGCCGCGGGCGTCCGGATCGGCCAGCGCGGCCGCATCGGCGCCCACCTCGTTGGCGTACAGCAGGCGGTCGGATCGGAACACGCCGACCCGGTACTCGTCCGGGTCGAAGTGATTGCCGATGATCGCGGGCAGCACTTCGGCCCTCAGGTAGTTCACGTCGATCGACACCAGAATCCACCGCGACGGCAATGGCCGCGCATCGCGGCGTCCCCGAAACGGGGCCTGCGCGATCGACTCGCCGGGCACGAGGAGCCAGATCGTTTCGTCGGTCCCCTCGACCGAAAGGCCGCGGCGCCACAGCAGGTCGAACACCGGACGCGGGGAACGGCCCAGCGCCTCCACGCGCGATCGAAGCTCGTCAACCGGAGCCGGCCAATCCCCATCGGCGAGAACTCCGGTGGCCGCGTCGAAGCGCTCGAGTGCGATGGCGCCCCGCGCGTCGGCCGCGACGGCGTAGATATCGCCGACGAGCACGGGAAAAGGCGCCGTCGCCTGCCAGTACTCGTAGTTCCGGCGCAGTCGTTCCGACGGGTCCGCATCGCCGACGGCGAGGCCCGATCCGAAGGTCAGACCGATTCGGGCGAGCTCGCGGTAGAGGTCCTCGCCCAACTCGTCGGTCGCCGTCTGGAGGCTTTCCTCGAGCTTCCGCCGCTCGGCCGCGCCGATCTGACCGATCCAGCGGTACTGCAAGACGGCCAGCGCGCCCAACAGGGCGACCAGAGCGCACGTCATCGCGATCGGCAGCGAGAGCCGGAATCGTTGCGGAGTCGTTCCCATCGAACTACCCGGGCGGGCCGGTTCAGGAACCACCAGTATCCGCCGCCCGCACCGGGTATTCAAGCCTGGCCCGCGGGCCGGTCATGGCCTCAGCGTCGTCAAGTACCGGACGACATCGTTCAACGCGCCGGACGTCAATCGATCCCCGTACGACGGCATCGGCGAGTCGATGAATTCCAACGCGTCGAGATCGGCCCTGGAAATGGCCGTCAAGCGGCCCGCCATGCTCAGGAGCTGGACCGAGAACGTGTCCTGGTTGAGCAACCGTCCGCGAACGGTGTTTCCGTCCCGGAGACGCGCGTCGACGAACCGGTATTCCGTGCGAACCTCGGCGTTCGGATCCAACAAGGAGTCGCGCAGTTGGCCCGAACGGCGGCGGCTTCCGATTCCGGTGAGGTCCGGCGCGATCAGCCCGCCCACGCCGTCGATCGCATGGCAGTCGAGACATCCGCCGTCGTTGGATACGAACTCCCGTCCGCGCGCGGCATCGCCGCCGGTGACGCGGTCGGAAGCGACGAAGCGAAGGTAGGCGGCGACAGTGCCGGCTTCGAACGCTGTCAACCCGCTCGGGGACATCGCGGTCCCGGCCACGCCGCCGATGATGACGCGGACCAGGTCATCGCCGGCGAGCTCGACACTGCGGGCGGCGATGTCCCCGGCGTCTCCGTACGCACCGTCGGGTCCGTGGCAGCCCATGCAGCGCGCCTCGTACAGCGCGCCGCCTTCGGAGCGGTCCAACTCGATGGCCGTGAACGTTTCTTGCGCCTGGATTCCCGCGAGCCACGCGGCCGCCAGGAGGCCGGCCCTCATTCCGGCAGCGCGAAGACGAACAGGCCGGCGCCGGCCGCGATGGCGACGTACTGGCGGCCGTTGACCGCATAGCTCATCGGACCGGCGGCTATCTGGCCGCCCAGGCTTTGCCGCCAGAGCATGGTCCCGTCCCGCGCGTCCAGTCCGTAGAAGTACCCCTCACGCCCGCCGGCGAACACCAGATTCGTCGCCGTCGACAGCACGCCGCTGTCGGTGACGTCGGTCATCGGGAACATCCATTCGATGGCCCCGGTCTCGGGATCGACGGCCTGGATCGCGCCGTAGCCTTCCTCGGGCAGGCGCACGTTGGTCGGACGCGTCCCCAACGCCGGCATCGCCATGGTTGGAAACGCGCCGACGAACTGCTGACCCTCGACGTACTCGACGGGCCGCTTGGTGTACACGGAAAACGTATCCACCCAGGAGGGGATGTAGAAGAGACCCGTCTCCGGGCTGTAGGACGGCGAGTACCAGTTGGTGGCGCCCTGGTTGTTCGGCATGATCAACGTGCCGCCCTCGGAGGGCGCCAACACCTGGTTGGGACGGCCGTTCTCGTCGAACCCGTCCATCCAGTTCACCTCGACGAAGGGAGACCCGTGGAGAAACTCGCCCGTCGCCCGGTCCAGGACGTAGAGCAGGCCGTTCCGGTTCGCCCAGAGCATCAGACGCCGATCCTCGCCGCGCCAGTTCATGTCGGCCAGAACCGGAATCTGGACCGCGTCGTAGTCCATCTCGTCGTGAGGCGTGAACTGGTAATGCCACTGAAGGCTGCCGTCGTCGGGATCCAGCGCCACGACCGAATCGGTGTACAGGTTGTCGCCCGGACGCGAGTCGCCGTTCCAGTCCGGACCGGGATTGCCGACCCCCCAGTACATGAGATCGAGATCGGGATCGTAGGACCCGGTCACCCAGATCGATCCTCCCCCCGTCCGCCACGACTCGTCGCCGCCCCAGGTTTCGTTTCCGGGCTCGCCGGGACCGGGAACGGTATTGAATCTCCAGGCCTCCTCACCCGTCTCGACATCGTAGGCGACGATGAAGCCGCGGATCCCGTACTCACCGCCGGCGGGCCCCACGACGACCCTGTCCTTGACGACGAGCGGCGCCACGGTCAGCGCGTATCCGAGCCGTGGGTCGCCCACCTGGACGTCCCACTTCAGCCGTCCCGTACGCGCGTCGATGGCCAGCAGGCGGGCGTCGATCGTGCCCATGAACAGCGTCTGGCCGTGGATGGCGACGCCGCGGTTGACGCGCCCGCAACAAACGCGGGCGTCCTGGGACGGGGTATGGGAATAGATCCAGAAGACCCGGCCCGTCAAGGCGTCGAGCGCCACGACGTCGTTGGGGGGCGTCACCGTATACATGACGCCGTCGACGACCAGCGGCGTCGCCTCGAACTTCTCGGCCGCGCCCGCGCGTGAACGCACCTGGTAGACCCATTCCAACCGGAGGTCGGCCACGTTCTCGGGCGTGATCCCGGAGAGCGTCGTGTGCCGCAGGCTGTCGTAACCGCCCGAATACGTCAGCCAGTTCTCGGGCTCGTCCGCGGCCTCGAGAAGCCGCTCGGCGGTGATCTGCGCGGACGCGGGGACGACGCACGCAAGGGCGGCTATACCGGCCGTCAACACGATCGCGATGCCGTTTCGATTCACGGGGCGTCCTCGCTTCCGAGCGTCAACAGGTACGCGACCAGGTCGGCTACTTCGTCCCCGGACAGCTCGTCCCGGTAGGACGGCATGGGCGACGGGACGAATCCCGAGCCGCGCAGGTCGGCCTTCAGGAACGCCACGAGCCGCCCGTCGCTCATCATCTGGATCGAGTGCGTGTCCTGGTTCAGCAACCGGCCCGTCACCGTCTCACCGCCGGCGAGGACCACCTGATAGAAACGGTTGCCGGCGCGGACCTCGGCCGACGGGTCCAGAATCGCGCGCTCGATGGTCGCCGGGCCGAGCTCGATGCCGGCGCGGCCCAGGTCGGGCGCCAGCATGGCGCCCTGACCGTCGATCCCATGACAGGCCGTGCATTCGCCACGGCCCTCGAACACCGCCCGCCCGCGGGCGGCGTCCCCGATGCGCACCTCGGCCTCGTCCACGGCCATGCCCCCGGCGGGCAGCGAACGCAGGAACGCCACGATCGTGCGCGCGTCGCCGACGGACAGAAACTCGTGAGGCGGCATCGACGTGCCCGGGAGGCCGCCGCGGATGATGCGGATCAGGTCTTCGTCCGCACCGCCCCGGCGAAACCGTCCCGTGCCGAGATCCGCACCCTCCACGGCGTCGCCCGCCTGCCCGTGGCACCCGGCGCAGTTACCCTGGTAGAGCACCTGTCCCGCCTGGATGTCGGCCGGCGCGTAGCTGTGTTCCTGAACAGGCGGCCCGGCCAAGGCCGGCCCTGCGAGCGCGGCGGCCATGAGAATCGTCGTGGAACGCATGCGGCGGCTCGTTTCCGCGGTCAGCGGCCGTCGACGACCGCTTGGAGTTGTTCGCGAACCCGCTCGATGCTGCCGCGCTGCGGGGCATCCGGATTCTCGTCGAGGAACAGATTCGCCTGTTCGAGCGCCCGATCGTAGCGCCCTTGCCGGTTGTACACGTTGATCAGCATCAATCGCGATTCGGCGTGTCCGCCGCCGAGCTCGACGGCCGTCTGGAGCTGCGCTTCGGCCTGGTCGAACTCCGCCAGGCGGTACAGCGTCGCGCCCATGTAGAAGCGCCCTTCCACGGAAACGGGATCGAGCTCGAGGGCGCGCTCCAGGGATGCGTAAGCCTCGGCAAACGTTCCCATGGCTTCGACGACGTTCTCGTCCGCCGCGTGACGCTCGCCCTCCTGATAGTAGATGACGCCGAGGTTGACATGGGCCAGCGCGCCGTTCGGATTGACTTCACCGGCCCGTTCGTACGCGCGCTTGGCGTCGTCGTAGCGCTCGATCACGTTCAGTTGCCCGCCCAGGTCGATCCAGGCGTCGTAGAACTCCGGCGCCAGATCGACGGCCCGTTCCAGGCGTTCGACGGCGTCGGCGTGGTCCTCGTCGTCGATATCCTCAAGGGCGCGCTCGTACTCCTCCAGCGCCTCGTCGGGAATGTTGGCCAGCAGTTGTCTCACATCCACCGCGCCGCCGTCGGCGCCCCCCGCGGCGGCGCCTTCCGGCGCCAGGTAGATCGTGAACAGGCCCCCGCCCTGAATATCGGTTCGAGCGAGCCGTTGACGGTACGGTTCGAAGCCCTCCTCGTCGACCACCAGGAACGCGTAGTTGTCGATCGTTTCGGCCGCCAAGGCGTCCGAAAAGGTGAAGGCGCCCCGGCCGTCGGTCATCGCCTGCGCAAGGATCTGCCCGTTCTGGCGCTCGAGAGTGACGACGATGCCGGCGCGCTCCACGTCCGCCACCACGCGCCCTCGAAAGAAGTCCTGACCCAGAGCCGTTCCCATGGCCGCCGCGCACGCGGTGACGGCGACGATGACGTTTCGCATTCGGTGGTCCTCCCGAGGCTAGCGGCCGAGCGCCGCTTCCAACTGCGACATCACGCGGCCGATCGCGTCGCGTTCCGGAGCGTCCGGATTGGCGTCCAGGAAGGCGACGGCTTCGCTCAAGGCCGCATCGTAGCGATTCTGGCGCACATAGACATTGATCAGCATGACCCGCGCATCGGTGGAATCGTCATCCAGCGCGATGGCGTCGGTCAACGAGCCCTCGGCCTCGGCCAACCGGTCCATCCTGTAAAGCGCGGCCCCGAGAAGGAAACGCGCCTCGGCGCCGGTGGGGTTCCGCTCGATCGCTTGCCGGAGCCATTCCTCCGCCACGTAGAACGACCCGAACGCGTCCGCGTCGCCCGCGGCGCGTTCGCGTTCGCCCTGCTGGTAGTACAACGCCCCGAGATTGAGCGGCGCCAGAGCGCCGGCCGGATTCACCCCGTCGGCCTCGATGTAGGCCGCCTTCGCGTCGTCGTGCCGGCCGAGGCGGTCGTACTGCCCACCGAGGTCGATCCACGCGTCGTAGTAATCGGGCGCCAGTTCGACCGCCCGCTCCAGACGCTGGGCCGCGCGCTCGAAGTCGCCGTCCGCCGCCGCCTCTCCGGCCGACGTGTACTCCCGGAACGCGGACTCGGGGATCGCCGCCTGCAGTTGACGGACGTCCACGGAAGGGTCGTCGCCTGCCGAGGACACGGTCCGCGTTTCTTCGGGCTCGAGGAAGATCGTGAACACGACCCCGCCGCCGCGAAAGTCCAGTTGCTGCAACCGCCGCCGGTAGGGCTTGAATCCCTCCTCGCGGATGACCAGGTAGTAGGGGTTGTTGTTGCTGACCGAGAAGAGGCTGACGCCTTCCACGCGGAACGTGCCGCGGGAGCTGGTGAACGTCTGGTGAACGATCTGGCCGGTTTCGCGTTCCAGCGACACCAGCACGTCGATCAACTCCCGGCCCGACCCGACGACGCGTCCCTGGAGCTGCGCCTCGGCCGCTGTCCCAAGGAAGAGCCCGACTGCAATGACGCCGATGACCTGACGCAAACCGTGCACCTCTGTTCGAAACTTGCAGGACAGATATTCTATTCGTGTTTCCGGAACGCCGTTCAATAAAACGGCCGTTGCTCGACGATCTGTCCGCCTTCCCGAATCGTCAGAATCCGGTCGGCGTCGATATCGTCGACGATGTCCACGCGTCCCGTCGGCCAGGCGATTTGCAGGCTTTCGGCCCGCTCCCAGGTTCCCAGCCCGAAATGAACGCGCGTGTCGTTTTGTCCCAGATAGCTGGACCCGGCCTTGACCTGGCGGACCAGGGCCCGGCCGCCGACGGTCAGGATCAGGCACGCGCCGATGCCGTTCCGGTTGCTCTCGGCGCCGATCAACCGGACCAGCAGCGAATGATGGCCGTCGGCCCCGTCGTTTCGGAGATAGTCCGCCGCCTGCCCGTTGTTGCCGATCACGATGTCGATATCGCCGTCGTTGTCCAGGTCGCCGGAGGCCAATCCGCGGCTGACTTTCTCGAGCGCGAACCCGTTTCCGGCCTCGCGGGTCCGGTCCCGGAACGATCCCGTCCCGTCGTTGGCGAGCAGCAGGTTCCGTTGCGGATAGGGCGTATCCCGAAACTCTTCGATGTTGTCCAGGACCGCGCCGTTGGCGATCGCCAGGTCGAGATCCCGGTCGTTGTCGTAGTCCATGAACGCCGTGCCCCAGCCCACGTACGGCAGCGTGGCCGTGCCCACTCCACTCTCGAACGTCACCTCGAGGAACAGGCCGCCGCCGATGTTCGCGTACAGGTTGTGCGTCTCGCGGTCCATGTTGGTGACGAACGCGTCCGGACGGCCGTCGCCGTTCATGTCCGCCATATCGGTCCCCATGCCGGACATCGGACGGCCGTCGCCGCCGAGCGCGACACCGGCCGTCAAGCCGGTTTCCTCGAAGCGGCCCGCGCCGGAATTGCGAAACAGGAAGTTCGCCACAAGGTCGTTGGCCACGTACGCGTCGACACGGCCGTCCAGGTCGTAGTCGGCGAAGACGACACCCAGGCCCTTGCCTTCGGGAAGTTGGATGCCGGATTGGCGGCTGACGTCGGTAAACGTGCCGTCTCCCTCGTTGCGGTAGAGAATATCGGCCACGCCGTCGTACACGTTCGGATCGCAGTAGATGCGTATGTCGAGAAGACCGCAGTAGCGATTGTCGTCCAGCGAGAAGTCCAGGTAGTTCGCGACGTACAGGTCGACGTCGCCGTCGTTGTCGACGTCGGCGAACGCGCAACTCGAACTCCATCGGTCCGCTCGGATGCCGGCGGACGCGGTCACGTCGTCGAAACCGCTCCCCCCGCGGTTGCGATAGAGCGTGTCCGGCCCGAAGTTCGTGATGTACAGGTCGGTCCATCCATCATTGTCGACATCGGCCGCGCAGGCGCCCATGCCGTAGGCGGAGCGCTCTATGTCGCCCGCGGCGGGCGACTCCGAGAACGTCCCGTCGCGATTGTTCCTGTAGAGACGATGACGGGAATCCGCGATCGTCGGGTCGTCGACGAGCGTTCCACTGTTGACGAAGAAGATGTCCGGCCACCCGTCGCCGTCGTGGTCGAAGATGACCACACCGCCGCCCATGGTCTCGGGCAGGTACTTCTCCGGGGTCGCGCCGTTGACGTGAACGAAGTCGATTCCGCCGTCGGCCGCGGCGCTTGTGAAACGCGGGCCGGCGGCGTCTTGAACCTGCACGCCCGCGGCGGCGTTCGGATCGCACAGGATCACGACCGGAAGGAAGGCGGCAAGCCGCCGTTTTCCCCGGCGGGTCACGGACGTTGCCGCGCCCCGGTCCCCGCCTCGTAAAACGACTGGTGCCGGTCGCTCGCCTCGATGTCTCCGATGGTCCGGTACAGGCGAGCCAGCTCGCGGTGCGCCGCCGGGGCGTCGCCCCCGTTCTCGAGCATGGACAGGTACGCGGCGATCGCCTCGCGATGGCGTCCGGCCTGGGTGAGGGCCTGCCCGAGGTCGCGATACAATTCCGCGGCATCCGGATAGTCCGCGATGCCGGATTCGAGGACCTGGATCGCGTCATCGTTCCGGCCCTCGAGCAGGTGACGCTGCGCTCCCGTGCGGAACGCGTTCAGGGCGCGCGCACGCTGCTCCGCGGCCCGGGACCGGGCCTCGAGCGCGGCGTAGGCTTCCAGGTCCGCCCGACCCGCGGCGCCCTGCCCCATCCGGACCCGGGCCGTACCCCGAATGTAGAGCGCATTCTGATGGTCCGGCACCCGTTCGAGCACTTGGTCGGCGGCGGCAAGCGCCTGTTCGAACTCCCCGCGCCGGCGATGGATCTCGCTGATGCCGTGGAGCGAATCGATGCTGTCCGGATGCGCGGCCAGGACCTGGTCGAAGGCCTGGCGGGCTTCGCCGAGGCTGTTCCGGCGCAGGTGCAGGTTCCCCAGCGCCAGTTGCACGGCCGCATTCCCGGGGTCCAGCGCCAGAGCCGTTCGATAGGCCGCCAACGCCGGGTCCAGCCGCAGGAGATCGGCGCCGTAGTCGCCAATCCGCTTGTGTATGACCGCGGGCGCGATGGGACCCTCGATGCGGGCGGCCGCCTCCATCGCCGCGCTGGCCTTCGCAAGCCGTCCCGTGCTGGCCCATAGCTCCGCCAGATCGTGGTACAGCAGGTTGTAGGCCGGCGCGATGGAGCCGGGGAAGCGCCGGGCCGCTTCGGCCAACGTCGTCTCGGCCTCCGCGGGCGCGCCCGAAGCCAGGTGGATGTCGGCCGTTTCCAGGTACAGGCGCTCGTTGTCGGGGTCCAGCTCGATGGCCCGGCGATACGCCTCCAGCGCCGGACCGAAGCGCCGGTTCTCCAGGTGTTCGAGCCCGATCCGCCGCTGGACCTCGGCGCCGTCGGCTTCCTGCGCATGGAGGATCGGGAGCGGCTCCGCCGGCACACCGCAGACGAGCATCAGGGCGAGCCACGACCCGGCGCGTTTCGAGCGTGCCCGCAATGCCGTCATCCGTCCCACCCAGCTTCGGCGATTATGGCACACGACAAGCTCGGGCGGACCCGACCCTCCGTCGCGGCGGGCGGCGGCTCCGCCCGAGGCCGCCCTCACCGATTCACGACGACTTCAATGATCGAGCACCGCGCATTGCGGTAGAGAAGCGTGGCGTTCAGCCCGTTCTCGGGGGCTTCCCGCAAGACGACGTCCACGGCGGGGGCGACTCCGGTCGGAACCACGCGCGGATCGCCGTACAGCAGCCAGACGCGTCCGTCGGGCTTCAGGTGGTCGGCCAGACCCTCCAGCATCGATCGAAGCAGGGTCCAACCGCTGTCCAGGTAGGCGTACTCGGCGATCCGCCGAGGTTCGTGGTCCTCCCACGGGGGGTTCGAAATGATCAGATCGAACCGCTCGTTCCGGCCGATGACCGAGAAGGCCGCCGGCTCATGAAGCGGAACCGGCCGGCCCTCGATACGGCCCTCGTGGCCGAGCCGGGCGGCGTTCAACTCGAATGTCCGGATCGCGTTCTGGTTGATGTCGGTCCCGACCACGCGACCCGCGCCCCGATCCAGCAGGATGAAGCTGTTGACGCCCGACCCGACGCCGATCTCCAGGGCGTCCGCCGCCCAGCCCAGATCCTGGCTCGCCAGGAACTCGTAGTACTGGTAGCAGAACGTGTTCGGCCGAAAGACGGTCGGCAGGACTTCAAGGCTCTCGAGCAAGCCGTCGATGTAGGCCGTTCTCTCACGGGATCCATCGAGCCCGCCGCCGAGCGCCTCGATGATCGAACCCTCGGCTTCGATGAACGCGTCCAAGCCGTCCAGCGAACCGTCCCGGGCCATGAAGACCGTTTCGAGATCCGCACGGATCCGCGGCTGCGGGATTTCCAGGTGGACGGCCCGGGCATAGGCCGACAACCACCCCTCCACGTCCCCGAGCTCCCGCCGGGCAGTTCCGAGAACGGCCCAGGCGAGCGCGTCCATCGGTTGGGCCCGGACCGACGACTCGAAGGCGTCCGCCGCCCCGTGCCAGTCCCCGCGCCTCGAGTGAATCAGCCCGAGCGCGACGTGCGCATCCCGGCCAAGGGCCGCTCTGCGCCCGGCGTCGAGGGCGGTCCACGCGGGCGCCGTGTAGTAGGCGGCCACCTGTTCCAGCGTGCGCCGGGCGTAGCTTTCCGCCCGTCCGAGGTACGCGTCCGCATCGGCGCCGGGAGGCGGGGGCTCCAGCGCCATCATCCGCGCTGTCGTCGCCAGCGTCTGGAGGTCGTCGGGCGTCAGCTCGAGAATCCGTTCGCGGTGCGCCACAGCGTTCGCGTGATCGTTCCGGCTTTCGTAAACCTCCACCATATTGAACAGGGCGAAAGCCTGCGTCTCGAGGTTCTGCTCCCGTGCGGCGCGATACGCCGGCGAGCCCTCATCCGCGACCTCCGCGTAGAAGCCCCAGGCCGCGGCGGCCGCCGCCAGGCAGGATTCGCCGTATTCCAGGACCCTGTCATAGTCGCCCAGGTTCCGGTAGGCCTCGGTGATCGACTGGTAATAGGCGGCCTCCCGGGCGGCCATCGCGTATCGGAACTCCGCCAGACCGGCCACGCGAGACGGGTTGGTCACGAAACCGAGCTTCGCGTCACGGAAGTGGTTCTGTGCCTCCAGCCCCGCCTCCGCCGACTCGACGACCGCCGCCCAGTCACCCTGTTCGACCCGGACCTGCCACCGGACCTCCAGGACCAGGTACATGAACTCCGAATCGGCGTGATCGGCGATGAACTGGTTGACGAGGGACAGGCGCCGGCCCGGATCGATCTGATCGCGGATGGCTTCGTACGCCGCCCGCTCCCCCGGCGCCTTCTCCAGCGGCGACAGGGGCGCCTCGGGATTGAACCGGATGGCCGGCTGCTGCAGGGCCGAAGCGCTCGGACAAAGAACCAGCGCCAGCATGCCCAGCCCGATTGTCCGAATCGTTTTCACGGTGTGCACTCCGCCCGCATCTTGTCGCAAGAAAAAGGCCCCGGCAAGCGCCGGGGCCTTTCTGGAGTTGAACGGCCGGAGGCCGCCCGGATGCTAGAAGTCGATGCGCGCGTTCAGCGTGAACGTGCGCGCGCCGCCCGCCGACGTGATCCGCCCGAACGACGACGAATTGATGTTCGTGTTCGGGTTGTTCCACAGCGGCGTGTTGAGCAAGTTGATCGCATCGAGCCGGACCGTGAAATCCATCTCTTCGCGAATCTGAATGGACTTGGAGAGCGCGGCGTCGATGCCCAGGCTACCCGGTCCCGACAGCCAGTTGGGACCCAGGTTACCCGTCGTCCCCGGCTTCGGGTTCCGCAGGATCACGTTGCCCGAGCTGTCGACGATCTGGAAGAGCGCCGCGTGGGTCTGCAAGTTGTCCGGATTCGATCCGTAGTAGTCGTTGACCGGCTCAGCCGTGCGCGTAAGCCCCGTGAAGTAGCTGATGTTGCCGTTCGAGCCGACATTGACCTCTCCGAGGGACTTCGGGAACGCGTCGATGCCGCCAACCAGATCGGGCGTGTTGACCAGGTCGTTCGCCGCGATCGTCTGAAGAGATCCGGCTGTCACCATCAGCGGCGTGCCGGAAACCCAACTGAAGATCGACGACAACTGCCAACCCTCGATGATGCGGGCCAGCGCCCCCGGCGCGTTCGAACCCAGCGCGCGGCCCGGTCCGAACGGCAACTGCCACACGCCGTGCGCGTTGAACCCGTGCGTGCGGTGGAAACCGACGACGCCCTTGTTCAGGTTCCGGTTCCGCGGGTCGCGGATCGATCCGCTCTGGTCCTCGCGGGCCCGGAACGTCGCCGTCCCGGCGTTGCTGATCGCCTTCGACCACGTGTAGGTCAACTGGCCGCTGAAGCCGGCGGAGAGCCGCTTCGTCACCTGCGTCTGCAGCGAGTGATACGTCGAATGGTCCTGGTTGCCGTACACGTCCACGTCGTCGAACTGCGGAGCGATCACGATGAAGTCTTCCGGATAGCCGTTGGCCCGGAGCATGCCGCCCCAGCCGCCGCCGGCGAACGGCGTCGAGTTGAGGAACTCGGCGAAACCGGCCGCCTCGCCGTCCGCAAAGAAATCGTCGGTCCGGCTCCAGTTGCGCAGCGACGACGACGCGGTGCAGCCGTCGGTGCCGATGACGCAGCCGCCGAACCGTAGACCTTCGAACATGTCCTCGAACAACGGGGCGGTGCCGCCACCGCGCACGACGTTGAACGCGTCGAGGATGCCGTTGTTGAAGATCTCGTACTCGTTCAACTCACGTTCGCCCCAAAGCGACACGCCCGTGGTCCCGATGTAGGAGACGCTCAGGTTGGTGTCGGGAGCGATCTCGGTCTCGACCGAGAGGTTGAAGTTCTGGATGTAGGGAATCCGCCGGTCGGGAGCGTACACGAAGGCGTCCACGCGCCGATTGTTCAGCGGGATCGTGCCGAACGGCTCGATCGGGTTGGGCAGCGGGAACTGCACGGTAGCTGCATCGGGGTTCCCGGCGATACCCGGGACGGCCGTGAACTGCGTCGGGGTGGCCGTAGCCGTGAACGACTTGCCCGGGTTGCGGCCCGGTCCGAAGTCATACTGCAGGAACGTCGGCGCTCCAGAGTAGCTGACGCCGAAGCCGCCGCGGACCACCGTGGTCCGGTCCAGCCACGGCACGTTGTAGCTGAAGCCGAAGCTGGGCGCGAAGTTGTTCCAGTCCTTCTCGTAGAGGCCGCGTTCGGGGTTCGGGCTGAAACGCCCGACCTGAATGAACCGAATCAGGTCGTTCGGGTTGTTTGCGCCGCCGTTGATCAGCCGCTCCGGGTTGTCCGGCGCCGTGTTCAGGCCCTTCGCCTCGTACGGCACCCCGTAGACGTCCCAGCGGACGCCGAAGTTGATCGTCAGGTTCTGCGTGACGTTCCAGTCGTCCTTGAAGAAGGCCGCCCAGTCGTCCTGGTGGTAGTTCAGGTTCTGCTTGGGCGTCACCAGGATGTCGTCGAACCCGCGAGAGGGATCGTTGACGATGTAACCCATCACGAGGGTCCCGACCGATCCGGACAAGTCGTTGAGGATCGCTTCGGCAACGTCCCGGTCGTTCGCATGCATGTCGGCGAACCGCTCGAGCGCGGTGACGTCGTAGTTGCCCGAACCGATCGAGACGCTCGGCCACAGGCTGCCGCCGTTCCACCCGTCCGAGTCGGCCCAGGTGGCTTCCCATCCGGCCTGGAACGAATGCGACCCGACGACCCAACTCACGTTGTCGGAAAACACGTAAAGCGGGCTGTTCTGCGTGCGCGTGGAACCCAGGGAGGGCCGCGCCATCCACAAGGTGCCCCCGACCGACTGCAGGTTTTGAAGGTATGGATATCCGTTCGAGAACTGGAAGTACGTGTCGAAGAGCTCGCGGGCTTCGTCGGTCAACCCGTCGTTGAACTGACCATCGCCGAAGCAGCAGCCCACCGCGAACGGCGGCCGTCCATGCCAGTTGGTCACGCGGTAGCCGAACCGGAACTCGTTCAAGACGGTCGGCGTCACCGAAGACGTCCACTGCGCCGAGTAGATCCGCGGCGCGCGGAACTGAAAGCCCGTGAACCCGCCGGGCCAGGTCGGCTCGTTGTTGGCCGCCGTGTTCCGCTCCCGCGAAATCACGACGTTGACCTTGTTGCCGTCCGTGATCTGGTAGTCGAACCTGAGGTTCAATTGCTTCCGGTTCGTGTTTTGCGACGTCCCGGCCGCGTTGTCGTCACCCGATACGCTCCGGACCCACGAGATGCCCGCCGTGTTCAGGCCGTCGCCCACCGTGAAGTCGTTGGGCGCCGGCATCCGGCGCAGCGTTTCCTGCAAGTAAGCGTTGTTCGAGATGCCGGTCCCGCGGTGCGGGTCCATGACGTCGCTGAACAGGTTGAAACTCTGGAGCGACCCCGTCGCGCCCGCTGGCTGCGTCGGGTTGCCGTTGAAGTCGACCGAGGCCCCCGACCCGCCCAGCGCGTTGTCGTTCTCCACGCCCGGCCAGTAGCGGAAAATGCCCTGGCGCGCCTGCTGCGTCAGGACGTTGCCGATGACGTTCTGACGCGTGCGGTACAACTGGTTGTCGATCAGGACGAAGAAAAACGCCCGGTTCCGCAGGATCGGTCCGCCCAACCGGCCGCCGTACTGGTTCCGGTTCTCCCAGTCCTTCTCGTTACCGCGCAGGTTGTCGAACCACGTGTTGGCGTTCAAGGCCGAGTTGTTGGTCGTGTAGAACAACGCCCCGTGAAACTCGTTCGTCCCCGAGCGCGTCTGCAGACGTACCTGGGACGATCCCCG
>JAJEDW010000227.1 GCA_022821265.1 Acidobacteriota bacterium | reverse complement strand
GGAACAACCAGGGCGAACAGCTCCGCCGCCAGACTGCGGTGCGTTTCAAACAAGCTGTTGACGCCTCCGGAGCGGAGATTGTGGACCACGCGTCGATTCCGGAGATCGGCTGGGAGGCTGCCCTGGTCGATCTTTCCGTGGCGGAGGCGGTGCGTCTGCTTCAACCCCGGAACTCGCCTCTTGGGACCTGCGACGGCGTCATGTTCGTTCGACCGCAATCGGCCGTCGAGTTGCCGACAGCCGTCGAGACGCTCGGCACCGGTCCACCCGTGGAGCCGACGGCCTCCGGCGACCTGCCACCGATCGCAGCGCTTCTCGACGGCGTGCCTGTGCTCGGGCACCGGTTGGTGGACGGTCGCGTCCGCTTCGACGACCCGGACGATCTTGAGGAGCGCAGCGTGGTTTCGGAGCGGCGTCACGGCACGGAGATGGCCTCGCTGATCCTGCACGGTGATCGTAACCTGTCGGGTCCGCCGCTGCCGCGACTGCTCTACGTTCGACCCGTCCTCTACGCGCCTGGGAATGGCGCCCAGGAGCGGACCCAGCCTGATCGTCTGTTGATTGATACGATCTACCGAGCGGTCCTGCGGATGAAGGTCAACGACGCAGAAGGGATCGCGACCGCACCGGACGTGTTTCTCGTCAATCTGTCGCTGGGAGACGAAAACAGGCCATTCGCAGGACCCATGAGCCCATGGGGCCGGCTCCTCGACCATCTCGCCGACCGGTTCGGAATCCTGTTCCTGGTCAGCGCGGGGAATATTGGCCAACCGCTGCCCGTCCCGGCGTTCAACGGAATAACGGAACTGGAGCAGGCTTCTCTCTCCGTTCGGGAGACAGCATTCTTCGAGGCCCTTGCCGAACAGCGTAGCCAGCGCTCACTGTTGTCGCCAGCCGAGGCATTGAACGTCATGACGGTCGGCGCTTGGTATGAAGACGCTGTCGACAACCACGGGCACTCCAGTTTGATTTACGCACCCTACGAGTAAGAACCGGGTCCGAACATCACATCCGCCTTGGGGCTTGGGCACCGCAAAGTCGTCAAGCCCGACATTTTCATGCCGGGCGGCCGTGAACGGCTCGTTCCCGTGACCTCGGGTTCAGGACTGCGAGTACGATCCGCGTCTCCGGGTCAACTTTACGGTTTGAAGGCCGCGATTCCCGATTCGGGCGGCCGGCTCGACCAGGAGGGGTTGACCGCCGGCACCAGCGCCGCGACGGCCTTGGCGACGCGCGCCGCACATCGACTTTTCGACGCATTGATGGACGAAGAGAACGGTGGAATCCTGGAGGGAACGGATCCCGCGTATTTTGGCGTCGTGGTCAAGGCGTTGCTCGCTCACCGTGCGCATTGGGGGACGAAAGGCGCGGTCCTTAACGAGTTATACGGACCGAAAGGACGAGGGAAACACGTTGCGCGAAAGGACAATATTGCCCGCGTTCTCGGATACGGTCGTCCTGTCGTTGAGGAAGCGATGATCTGCGGAGCGAACCGGGCGATTCTTGTCGGCTACGGGTCGGTCGATTCCGACGAGTCGGCCGTCCTGTACCGGATTCCTTTGCCGCCCAGCCTCGAGAGTGTGACAGAGCCTCGATCCATCACAATGACGCTGGCGTGGTTTTCGCCCGTCAATTATCGTCATCGGGGTTACCGTCGAGCGAAACTGGAAATTCAGCCGATCGAACTCGAGAACCGCGCCGGCGTCAGCCGGGCGTCGGATCAGCCGTCGGACAAGTCCGTGCCGCGTGGATCGCTGTTTCATGTCCGGTACCACGGGGACCACGCGGTGGCGTTCGTCGATGACGGGCATATTCAATTCCGCGTGCTGTGCCGGGAGCAAGCCGGTGGACTTGATCAGGCGATCCGGTACGGATTGGTCGTGACGATCGAAGCCGGTGAAGGCGTCCCGGTTTACCAGGAAGTGCGCCAACGTCTTGGAATTCAACCCCGTCCGTAGCGGATCGTCGGCGGATCTGGGTCGCGAGGCGCCAGACTCCCCCCGAGCCCGACGCGGGCGCCTCACTTGCCTTCGGTCGAGCACGCTCTCAAACGGTGGCCGTCGGCGTTTGGGTTCCCGTCACGGGTCGAACGATCCCGCAGTTTTTCGCGCCTATTCTCGACCTTCTGAGAAATCGGCGCCAGTCATCCTGGGCAGGTCCCGGAATGCAATCTGCGAAACGCGGCGCCGGACGCCGGAGGGTGAATCTTCGTACCCGATCACCCACCGGAAGATGCTGCCCACGGCTATCTTGGCGGTGTCGCTGTCGGAAAGTTCAGCCAAGGGAATGCTCGCCTCCTCGGTTTCGTGGGAGTGTCCGGGTGTCCGGTCGACGAGCCGCGCGACGAATTCATCGGCGCCGATTTCGATGACGTGGCCTTCCCACTCCTGCAATTTACGGAAGGTCGGATTGGCAGACATCGGCGGCAAATTCACGTGCATGGGCGTCGCCGCTTCCCTGATGCGGTCACCTTCTCGGATCAGTCAACAGGCACCTCAACGCCGTCAGTACGCGTCGCGGGTGCTTGCGATGCATTGCCATGCCGAGCCAGTATGCTGCTTCCTCGTGTCCCATGGCCTCGATCCCATCGGCGACGGCACGCATGTTGTCCCGGCTGCGCATCGGAGCCAACGTCCGGAACAGCAACCCCAGGACCAGCGCCAGATCTTCAGTCAGCGCGTAGCCGCGGTTGGCGGTATCGGCGCCCCGTCCCGGACGGACACCGGCCTGTGACAATCGTCGCAACACGCGATGCTCCACAAGTCCCAGGTTGCGGCCCCGCAACCCGGCGATCCGCAGAGCCGAAGTCAAATGAGGGGTCGCGGCCGCCGGCAACTGCCAGATTTCGTACTCGTCGTCGACCAGCCCAACACGGCGCACCCGCAACTCGTATCGGGGCGCCGATTCCGGCGTTTCGATCTGGGAGATACGTTCGAGCCGTCCCATCTAACTCTTCGCGTCGGCGGTCGCCGACACGTAGGCCGCGCCGCTGGCGAAGCGGCACAGACGTTCGGTCAGTTTCTCGGGCGCGTCACCCTGCATCGACAACCCATTATCGAACGTCAATTCGAATTCGGCCGCCATCTCGCGGTCGCTGGCGGCTCGAAACTGCGGTTCAAGAAATTCCCGGACCGGCTCGGCATCTGTCACCGTTCCTTCGAACTCGAATTTGAACGAGCCACCTTGAGTAGTTTCGTATTCGCCCTTAACCGAGAGGTTCTTGTCCGCACTCGACACAGCGCCGACAGGTCCCATCAGGCGGAACGTGTCGCCGATTTCGTACGTGCGGATTGCCAGTTTGCCGACGGCCTGTACCTTGCCTGCACGCGTCTTTTCCCAAACTTGAATCAGCGCTTCCCGGAGAACACCTTCGGCGGAAAACGAACGACCCGACGGTGGAGGCGTGCCGCGACCGGGGGGTGTGTCTTTGCGCGGTTCGGTGATCGGTTCTCTATTCGTGCCGCCCTCATCCGTTTTGCGGGGCCAGATTCCAGCGTTCTTCGCGTAGGACATCGTGAAGACCACGGACTGCTCGTCGATCCTGATGTCGGCGGCAGGTTCGCCGGGCCCGAAAAGCAGATCGCCGCGCCGATACACATATTCACCCTGATCGATTCCGCGCCGAACACCGCGCATGAATGTGTCGTCGCCGACCAGGATCGGCAAGGCCGGGTCGCGGCGAAACTCGTCGCGCAACGCCAACGTGGTCATTTGCCCCTTCTTGAGCGGCGTGCGGTCACGTACGTACGCGGGCGAGTTCGGCTCGTCCTCGGACAGGCGCAGCTTGTTGAGGTCGCGCAGCGCCCGGACGAGGTGCTGCTGGCCCATCCCGGGCCGATCGGAGGCGGATTGAATGTCGATCGCCGTGTGCGCGAGATCTACATCGCTGGCGCCGACGCGGTTGCGAGACGGGTAGAAGACATGGCGATAGCATTGTTGGATCGCCAGGGCCAACTCCTGCTCGGATCGCGCTTCCAGCTCGCGAACCTGGTCTTGCTGATGCTCGGCCAAGTCGACCAGGCGTTCCGGTTTCTTGAGTTCCCGCAAGGCCAATCGGTGACTCATCTTGCGACGCATTTCCTCCTTGCGGGCTTCGTCCGCCGCCAGGAAGATCACGTTGTTGCGCAGCGAGCGCAAGCCCGTGCCTTCCGAACCCTTCCGTGTGTAAGTGCGCGCGATCAGCTCGGGCACGTCGTCCACGGAGGCGCCGATGGCCACGGCGTCGTAGGCGATGACGACGAGTTTCGGAAGGCCGTCGGCCACCTCGTCGGGAACGTCGAACGGTCCGCCTGGGAAGAACACGGGCTCGAAGGTCTTGCGAGCGAAAATATCGCGTATCCGGTCGTTGAGTTGGGCGCGTGCGTCGCCGGCGTCGACGTTGCCTTCCTCGCGGCGGATGATCTGGCGCAGGTTCGCCTCGGCCAAAAAGCGCATGGGAGCGCCGGGCCGGTCGTCCAGATACGCCGAGTCCGCGATGAACTTCTTGCGCGCTTCCTCGATAAAGCTGATGTCCGTGGACGGACCCAGAACGGAATAGCGAAGGCGTTCAGGTGAAATACCCTTCAGAGGGTCATTGAATGCCAGCGTGTGGATGAACGCCGTGCGCGCGACGTAGCCCGCGTAGGGCGGGAGCCCGCCGTGATGTGCGGCGTCGATCTCCTGGGCCAGCGCCTGCTTTCCGGCCGACCCGGAGGACACATCGTTGGAGATGGCCGGCACGTAAGCATGCTGTCCGAGGCGCGTTGCGATCTCCTCGTGGATCGGCGGATGACCGGGATCGATGTGGTGAAGGTGAATCGCCGTTGCGTCAGCGGGTTTCTCGTTCCACAGATGCGAAATCGTGCGCGCCAGTAACCGCAGCATGCCGCGGACCCGTTGAAAGTTGGTAAGCGTCGCCGTCTTTCCAGTCAGGGTCTCGAGCACCTCAGGGTGCAGCGGGTAGCTGGACCGCAGCGCCTCGACGGTATCGGGCCGAACCGCATCATCCGCAACGGATTCCCTGTGTGCGCTCCAGAGCTCGCGGTAGGCTTCCACCACGTCGGGAATCGCCGTTTCGTCAATGGATTCGAACAAGCGCCGGCGAAGCACGTGAACCGTTTCGTCTTCTTCGGTGGGGTTCAGCAGAGTCGCCTGCCGCGCGGACACGCTTTCGGCCTCGGCCATGTTGTCGGCGATGAACTGGTTCTCTTCCGTGTAGGCATCCGTGGCGCGCCCATCCTTGCCGATTGCCAGCGTGTAGACTAGGACGGCGTTGGGCGTGCTCTCGACGGCCTTGAACAGCGAAGTCAGGAAGGCCGTCAATTGTTTCCGGGAATCCGGCAACCTGCTGACTTTGCGCAAGTAGACCGAGAGTTCGTCGAGCAGAATCAGAGTCGGTTCGCCGCCGAACAATTCGCGCAACGTCTCGGCGCCCGGCGCAACGCGGTTCTCATCGCTCCTCCTGACGCGTTCGTACCCCTCCTTGCCCGCGAGCGCTGATGCGATCTCTCCCCACGGGGTAAACGCGAGTTGGCCATCCGCCATGCGCCGACCGTTGGATGGGTCGGCGTTTTCGCCGTCGAAAGCGGCGATGCGGACGCCGGATCCTGGCAGAAGGCCGGGATCGACGAAATCCGAGATTCCGGGCACGTCCTGTACCCCGCGCGCCGCATGGCACAGGGCGATCAACCCGTGCGACTTCCCGCCGCCGTAGGACGTATCCAACCGGATGAGCGACCCGATGTCACCGCCGGCTCCGCTCAGCCGCCGGCAGACGTTGCCGAGCAGGCTCCGGAGTCCGCGGGTGGGGTAGGAATTGGCGAAGAAACGCGCCGGGTCGAGGTATTGGGCGTTGCCTTGACCGACGACGACTTGTGCCAGATCGGCGGCGAAGTCCGCGTCCGCGACGGCTCCCTGCAGGACGTCGCGTCGCGGCTGGCAGGTTTCGAAAATCGTCGGGACCTTCATCGCTTCAATCTCGACCTTCTTCCTGAACTGGGGGACGAGCCGCGGACGCGTCGACCGCCGCCCTGGTCCGCCCTACGAAGGGCTCGTCAATCCGTTCTTGTATCATCGTTCGCCGTTCCGGCACAAAGCCGCCGTCGATTCTCGGTTATCTCACGGAGTCCCAGGCTCCAGGAGGTGCGTCCCAACCGCGCTTCCGTAAATCGATCTCATGCCGCGTGTCCGGACCTTCATTCCATGGCCGAGCGAAATCGCAGTGATCTGTTCGTCGGCGATGTTAGTGCGTGCGCCGCCGGCTGGCCAGCGCGCAGGTGGGCAATCCGATAGCGCCACTCCGCGAGCGCGGCCATCGGCACGGCGATCATCAACTCGTTCGATTCGAGCCATGCGACCACGCCCGGTGACGCCTCGGTCCGAGTCTGGCCGCAAACGGATGTCCGTATCCAGCAGGATCAGGGCAGATCGACTGTCGCTTGCGGACCATCGTGGCTGTCGAGGAACGGCTCGATATCTTCGCCGGGCTCGACGACGGCGATCAGGTCATGCGGGAACTCGGTCAAGTCCGCGGCCGCTCGGTCCAGGATCGATCGGGCCAGGGTTTCGAGGCTGCAGCCGCGCTGTTCGGCGCGCCGCCGGAGGCGCTCGATCGTTTCCGGCGACAGGTTGCGAATCGTAACTCTGGCCATGGCAGAACTCCGGTCGGTGGCGGTTGAGTTAACCATCGCACGCGATCGCTTCCGCCACAACCCGGTTCCGTGCCGGCGATTCCTCGCGCAGCGCCTTTCGAAGCCGTCGGGCGGCCCGCCGGCGCCGCGCCAGTGAGTACGCGTCTTCTTACGGGTCCCCCGGGTTCCGGGTGAAGAGCTCCACCATGTAGTCGTTGAGGTTCCCGTAGAGGAGCCCCTGGAAGCTCCATCGAAACTGGGAATGGTCGACCTCCCTCCGGGTCAGCGTGAAGCGGTACTCGGGCGTGTGCACGCCCGCCACCCTGGACCGGACGAGAACCTCTACCCCGTCCTCGGTTTCCTCGGCCGAAAACTCGAAGAAGGGGTGCGCGTAGCCGTCCAACTCGCCGCGGACCTTATCCAGGGCTTCCGACATCATCTAGGGATTCCGACATCGCGTTCCGCCTACGGGGGCGCCGTCCTCACACGCGCTTGTCTTCCGACTCGCACAGGTCGGCGAGCGTGCAGCTTCCGCAGTCGGGCTTGCGCGCCTTGCACGGGCCGCGTCCGTGGTGGGTCAGCATGTGCGCGATCGCGATCCACTTGTCCCGCGGCACCTTCTTCATCATGTCGCGCTCGATCTTTTCCGGATCGGTCTCTTTCGAGAAGCCCAGCCGCTTGGACAGCCGCTTGACGTGCGTGTCGACGACCACGCCCTCGGCTTTCTCGAACGCCGTGCCCAGCACCACGTTGGCGGTCTTCCGGGCGACGCCCGGCAGGGTGAGCAACGCGTCCATGTCGTCGGGCACGCGGCCCCGGTGTTTCGTGTCGATGATGGCGCAGGCGGCGCAGATGTTCTTGGACTTGTTGCGGAAGAACCCGGTCGAGTGGACCATGGTGTCCAGCTCGGCGGGGTCGGAGCGGGCGAAGGCGCGCGCGGACCGGTATTTCCGGAACAGCGCGGGCGTCACCGTGTTGACGAGCTTGTCGGTGCTCTGGGCCGAGAGGATCGTGGCCACCAGGAGCTGGAGCGGCGTCTTGAAGTTCAGGGCGCAGCGGGCGTCCGGGTAGGTCGCTTCCAGAGCCTGGACGATCCGGTCGAGCCGGCGGTGGCGGGTCACTTCTTGGCGGCTCCGCCGCCGGACGCCTTCGAACGCTCCGGCTTGGAGCCTTCGGTTCCGGCGGCCGGTTTGGAATCGCCCTCGGACTTGCCGCCGGATTCCTTCGCTTCCTTCTTGTCGCCCTTCTCGCCGGTTTCCGGCTTGTCCCCGTTGCCGCCCTCCTGGGATTTGCCCTTGCCGGCGTAGTCGGTCACGTACCAACCCGAGCCTTTCAACTGGAACGAGGATTGGGAGATGAGCTTGGTCAGCGCGCCGCCGCAGCCGTCGTGCTGCGCGAGCGGCGCGTCCGAGAACTTCTGGATTCTTTCGATGACCGCGTCGCACTTTCCGCAGCGGTACTCGTAGATCGGCATACGGATTCTAATAGCATACGGGGTTCGGCGTTGGGAAGACGGCCGCTTGTCCGGCTCCCGCCCTTCCCATTAATATCTACGGGCTCCCGGGGAGGCTGGGGTGATCGACGAGATCCGCACGATACTGCGCGAGTTGGGCGAGAACCCGTCGCGCGACGGGCTGGCCCGCACGCCCGAGCGCGTCGAAAGCTCGCTGCGCTACCTCACGAGCGGCTACTCGCTGGACGCGGACTCCATACTCAACGGCGCTCTCTTCGACGTCGAGCACGACGAGATGGTCATCGTCAAGGACATCGAGGTGTTCAGCCTGTGCGAGCACCACATGATCCCGTTCTTCGGGAAGTGCCACGTGGCCTACCTTCCGACCGACAAGGTGGTCGGGTTGAGCAAGATTCCGCGGCTGGTGGACATGTATGCCCGTCGGCTCCAGGTGCAGGAGCGCCTCACGCTGCAGATCGCCGAGACGCTCGACCGGAAGATCCGCCCCCGGGGCGTGGCCGTCGTCATCGAGGCTCGGCACCTGTGCATGATCATGCGCGGCGTCGAGAAGCAGAACTCCGTCGCCGTGACCAGCTCCATGCTCGGGATATTCAAGGAAAACCAGAATACGCGAAACGAGTTCCTCAACCTGATCGGACGCAGCTCGCACTGACTCTCGCAGCATGTTCGACGCCATCATTCCGGACCTGGACGGAACGCGGACGCGGGCTCATCGGGACCTTCCATGAACGATTCGCTCAAGTACCGCGCGGCGGTGGCCGCCCTGGACGAGGTGAGGGCGGGCATGACGCTCGGCCTGGGCACCGGCTCGACCGTGACGCACTACATCCGGGAGCTCGGCCGGCGCGTCGGAGAGGGACTTGAAGTCCGGGCCGTCGCCACCTCGCTGCGGTCCGAGGCTCTGGCCCGCGAGGTCGGCGTGCCGATCGTCACGTTCGCGGATGTCGCGTCGCTCGACCTGACCGTCGACGGCGCCGACGAGGTGTCGCCGCAACTGGACCTGACCAAGGGGCTGGGCGGCGCCCTGGTCCGCGAGAAGGTCGTCGCGCGGGCGTCGGAGCGGTTCGTGATCGTCGTGGACGACAGCAAGATCGTCGATCGGCTGGGAACGCGGTCGCCGATTCCCGTGGAGGTCGTGCCGTTCGCGTCCGACGTCGTGTCCCGCCGGCTGCGCGCGATCGGGGGCGAGCCCCGGCTCCGGCGCGTCGACGGCGAGCCCTTCGTGTCAGACAACGGCAACCACGTGGTGGACTGGCGCGTCGAGCCGATCGACGATCCCGCCGCCCTGGAGCGTGACCTGAAGGGCATCACCGGCGTGGTGGATTCCGGTCTGTTCACGAATATGGCCGACCGCGTCATCGTCGCCGGCGCATCCGGCGTCCGATCCCTGGAGCGATCCCCATGAGCCCTCTGTTTCTGGCCGAAGACGACGTCGCCGGCCTGGTCTCGGTGGCCGAGACCGTCGACGTTCTCGAAGCGGCGTTTCGCCAGCAGGTCCGGGGCGGGGCGACCACGTTGCCCCGGCGCCGCCTGGGAACCGAGAACGTCTTCCTGCACATTCTGGCCGGCGCGATTCCCGGCTACTTCGGCTACAAGACCTACGCGACGGGGAAGGGGAAGCCCCGCTTCCATTTCTGCCTGTACGACGCGGAGACGGCCGATCTGCTGGCCTTGATGCAGGCCAACGTGCTGGGTCAGATCCGGACGGGCGCGGCCACCGGCCTGGCGACGCGCCTGCTGGCGCCGGGGAATGTCCGCACGGCCACGCTGTTCGGCGCCGGATGGCAGGCCCGAAGCCAGTTGCTGGCGATGGACGCGGCGCGCGAAATGGAGACGGTGTGGATCGTGAACCGGACGCCGGAACGCGCACGCGCGTTCATTCGGGAGATGGGCCCGCGGGTGCGGCCCCGCCTCGAGGCGGCCGCATCGCCCGAGGACGCGGTCCGTGGCAGCCAGTTGGTCACGACGATCACCAGCAGCCGCCAACCCGTGCTGTTCGGCAAGTGGCTGTCGCCGGGCGCGCACGTCAACGCGGCGGGCGGCAACATGATCCTGCGCCGCGAAGTGGATTCCGAGACCCTGTTCCGGTCGGACCGGTTGGTCGTCGACTCCATCGAGCAGGCGCGGATCGAGGGCGGCGAGTTGATCGCGGCACTGGGCCACGGCCGTCGCCACTGGGACGAGGTCGTCGAGTTGAAGGACGTCGTCAACGGTTACGGCGGGCGGCAATCCGAGGACGAGATCACGTTCTTCAAGTCGCAGGGCGTCGGTCTGGAAGACGTTGCGCTGGGAGCGCTGGTCTACGAGCGGGCGCGCGAGCGGGGCGCCGGGCGGA
>JAJEDW010000244.1 GCA_022821265.1 Acidobacteriota bacterium | reverse complement strand
CGCCAGCTTCGAACGGATGAACAACGCGGACGTGACCGGCCGCGTCATCGACCCGGACGGCAACATCCAGCAGGTGCCGTTCGAGTGGACGGGGCTGCAGGACGGTACCTACCAGGCCACGGTCACCGGTTCCGTGCCGGGCATCTACACGCTCGAGGTCGAGGCCAGCTACGGGGACAACCCGCTGGGACGGTCCGAGAGCACGTTCCAGGTGCGCGACCGGCCGGTCGAGTTCTACAACGCGGCCCTCGACCGGCGTTTCCTGGAATCCGTTTCCGAGCAGTCGGGCGGCCGCTACTACCCCTTGTCGGACCTGGACCGCCTGCCCGACGACGCCCAGTACGTCGAGGGCGAATCGTCCGTCATCGAGCAGCGGGAGTTGTGGGACGCGCCGTTCCTGTTCATTCTGCTCGCGGCGACGCTCGGCGGCGAGTGGTTCTGGCGGAAAGCGAAGGGGTTGGCTTGAGGGTGCGCGGGTTGTTGCTGGCGTGGTTGGCGTTCCCGGCCGCGGCGTCGGCCGAGGACGCCGCCCTCATTCTGAGCGGCGTGCCGGGCAGCGACCGGCATTCCGAGCAGTTCTCGGAATGGACCCGCGCGACGCGCACGGCCCTGATCGAGACGTTCCGTTTCGCCGAGGACGCGGTCACGGTCCTGGAGAACCGGGGCGCGCGCGCCGACGACATCCGGGCCGCGTTCGGGGAGTTGTCCGGCCGACTGGGCGGAGAGGACACCTTGTTCGTGTTCTTCATCGGCCACGGCGCCTACGACCGGGGCGAGTACAAGTTCAACATCATGGGCGCCGACCTGTCGGCGGCCGAATACGCCGCGATGCTGGATTCGGTGCCGGCGGGCCGCGTCGTGATCGTCAACGGCACGAACTCCAGCGGGGCATCGATCGAGGCCCTGGCCGCGCCCAACCGCGTCATCGTGACGGCCACGCGGACCGGCACCGAACGCAACGACCCGCTCTTCTACGAGTACTTCATCGCGACGCTCGGCGACGAGGCGGCCGACGAGGATCTCGACGCCGAGTTGTCGGTCTGGGAGGCCTTTCAGCACACGACCCTGGAAGTCGAGCGGTTCTACGAGGAGCAGGGCCGTCTGGCGACCGAGCATCCCCAGATCTCGGACAACGGAGGCGAGCAGACCGGCGTGGAGCGCGACGAAACGCCCGCGCTGGCGCGGTCGATCACCTTCGACCAGGAGGAGGCCATCAGCGTCGACGACCCCGTCCTCCGGGCGCTGCTCGAGGAGCGGCGCGTCCTGGAGGACGAGGTCGATGCGTATCGTCTGCTGGAGGGCGCCGTCCCCGAGGACGAGTTCAACGCCCGCCTGGAAGAGCTGTTGATCGAGCTCGCGCTGAAGAACCAGGAAATCCGGCGGTACGAGGAGCAGCCATGACGCGGCCCGTTGGCCGGGCCGGGCTCGGCGCGCTCGCGCGCCTCTGGCCGTTGCTGCTGATGTCGGGATGCGGCGCGCTCGGCCAGAGCGACGACGCCGGGCCTCTGGAACAGGCAAGGCGCGGCGAGTACGCCGACGCCGCGTCCGCGCTCGAGGCCATGGTCGAGTCCGGCGACCATGCGCCGGCGGTGGTCGAGGCGCTGTACCATTCCTGGATCCGGCAAGGCGAATACGCGCGGGCCCTGGAGCGCTTCGAGGGACTGGCGGCGGAATACCCCGATTCCGGTCCCGTCGGTCTGGCCGCGGCGCGGGCGAACCGTTGGACCGGCGATTACGAGCGGGCCCTCGAGCACGTGGAACGGATACTCGCGGCGCCCGAGGTGGAAGTCGCCGCGGCCTACGAGATGGCCGTGCTCCTCGGGACCACGGGTCGTCTCCCCGAGAGCGACGCCGTCCACGACGAGTTGATCGCGAGGTTCCTGGGCGACTCCATCACCGATCCGGACGCGCTGCCGTACGTGGCGCGGTCCATGTGGGCGCGGGACCGGATCCGAGACGCCCACGAGGTTTTTCGGTTCGCCGTCGAGCAGCGTCCCGGGAACGCGGAAGCGCTCCTGGCCTGGGGCGACATGCTGGCGGACAAGTATCAGAACGCGGACGCCCTGGACAGTTACGAGGACGTGCTGGCGATCGATCCCCGGATGCCGGAGGCTCACCTCGGCATCGCCGTGCTGCTCGCCCAGGAGAACCCGGAACGGAGCGCCTCGGCCCTGGAATCCGCCTTCGACGTCAACCCCGACTATCCGGAAGCCCACCTGGCGGTGGCGCGCCGCCGGATCGCCTCCGAGGCCTACGACGAGGCGGACGAGGCCGTCGACCGGGCCCTGGAGGTCAATCCGCGGTTGGCGCCGGCCCTGGCGCTGCGCGCGGCGACCAGCTTCATGCGCGGCGATGCGGACCGGTTCGAGAGCTACGTCCGGGAAGTGTTGGCGACCAACCCCGCCTTTGCCGAGCTGTACACGATCCTGGCCGAACAGAGCGTCATGGTCCGGCAATACGCGCAGGCGGTGGAGTTCGCCCGCGAGGCCGTTCGACTCGATCCCGGCGACTGGGACGCCTACAGCGTGCTCGGGATCAACCTCCTGCGGATCGGCGAGGAGGCGGAGGGCAAGGCGGCGCTGGAGGTGGCCTCGAACGACACCTTCAACCCCCGGACCTACAACACGCTGCTGTTGCTGGACAGCTTCGAGGACTTCGAGCGGCTCGAGACCGAGAACTTCCGCGTAATGCTGCACGGCGAGGAGCGCGCGGCTCTCGAGCCCTATGTCACGGCCGTGTTGGAAGAGGCCTGGGACACGTTGAGCACGAAGTACCGGTTCGAGCCCGAGGGCCCGATCGTCTTCGAGATGTACCCCAACCGCGAGGACTTCTCGGTCCGCACTGTGGGCCTGATGGGACTGGGCGCGTTCGGCGTGTCCTTCGGCAAGCTGATCGCCATGGATTCGCCGTCGGCCAGACCCCCGGGCGAGTTCAACTGGGGCGGCACGCTCTGGCACGAGTTCGCGCACGTCGTCACGCTCCAGATGACCGATTACAAGATCCCCCGCTGGTTCTCCGAGGGGCTGTCCGTGTTCGAGGAGAAGCGGGCCCGGCCCGGCTGGGGCGAGGATCTCCACCCGGATTTCCTCGCGGCGATCCGGGACGGCCGTTTCCTGCCCGTCGCGGAGTTGAACGACGGGTTCATCCGGCCCGAGTTTCCCGGGCAGGTTCCGTTGTCCTACTACCAGGCGTCGCTGGTCTGCGACTACATCGACGAGATGCACGGCTTCGAGGCCATCCTGGAGATGCTGGCGCTGTACCGGGACGATTACGGCACCGCCGACGTCTTCGAGAACGCGCTCGGCGTGTCGCTGGACGAGTTCGACCGGCGGTTCGACGCATGGCTGGACGCCCGGACGGCGCTGATCGACGTGGAGGCGTTCCGTAATCGAACCCAGGACGGATACGAGGCGCTGGAGGCGGGGGACCTCGCTCAGGCCATCGAGGATCTCGGCGCGGCCGTCGAGATCTTTCCCGAGTACTCCGGCGAAGGCAATCCCTACGTGGGCCTGGCCGAGGCCTACGAACGGGACGGGAACCCGGCCGCCGCCATCGAGACGCTCGACGGGTTGGCCGCGTACTCGGAGTACGGTTACCAGGCCTTGCGGGACCTGGCCCGCCTGAAGCGCGCGGCCGGCGACCTGGAAGGCGCCGCCGAGGCGCTGGAGTTGTCGATGTTCATCAGCCCCACCCAGCCGGACGGACACCGGGAACTCGGCGAGGTGCTGCTGGAGCTGGAGGACTATCCGGAGGCGGCCCGGGAATACGAGGTCCTGCTGGCGCTCGACGCGCCGGACCGCGCCGCGTCGTATTATCGACTCGCGTCCGCGCAGTACGGCGCCGGCCTGCTGACCGAGGCGCGCAGAAGCGTACTGGAGAGCTTGAAGATCGCTCCGTCTTTCGAAGAGGCCCAGGGTTTGCTGCTGGAGATTGCGAGGTAATGAATGGATCCGAGTGTTGAAGCCAAGGTAGACGACAAGGAACTGGAGACCGTCGAGAAGTTCCACGCGGACGTGGCGGCGATCGACCGTGAAGTCCGCAAGGTGATCGTCGGACAGAAGGAAGCGGTCGACCAGGTTCTCATATCCCTGTTCACCGGCGCGAACGCCATGATCACCGGCGTGCCGGGTCTCGCGAAGACGTTGCTGATCCAGACCGTGGCCCAGGTCCTGCATCTCGACTTCAACCGGATCCAGTTCACGCCCGACCTCATGCCGGCCGACATCACGGGGACCGAAATCATCGAGGAGGATCGGGCCACGGGTCACCGGGAACGCATCTTCGTCAAGGGCCCCGTATTCGCGAACGTGATCCTGGCCGACGAGGTCAACCGGACGCCGCCGAAGACGCAGTCCGCGCTCCTGGAGGCGATGCAGGAACGTTCGGTCACCGTGGAAGGCCAGACCTACATACTTCCCAAGCCCTTCTACGTGCTGGCGACGCAGAACCCGATCGAGCTGGAGGGCACGTACCCGCTCCCCGAGGCCCAGCTCGACCGGTTCATGTTCAACATCGTCATCGGCTATCTCGACGAGAAGGACGAGATGGACGTGGTCAACCAGACCACGTCGCTTCAGGAGGTGACGTTCGAGAAGACGATCGGCGCCGAGGAGATCCTGGAGTTCCAGCGGCTCGTGCGCAAGATGCCGGTCGCCGAGCCCGTGCTCCGTTACGCGGTCCAGCTGGCGCGTTCCAGCCGCCCCGTCGGCGACGGCGACGTTCTCGACTTCGTCAAGAAATACGTCAACTACGGGGCCAGTCTTCGCGCCTCGCAGTTCCTGATCCTCGGGAGCAAGGCCCTGGCGCTGATCAACGGCCGCTACAACGTGGCCGTCGAGGACATCCAGAGGCTGGCCTATCCCGTGTTCCGCCACCGGATCCTGACGAACTTCCATGCCGAGTCGGAGGGCGTCACCCCGGAAGACATCGTGAAGCGGCTCCTGGAGGCGGTCCCCGTTCCCGCGTCGGGACTGAAGGAATGACCCGCCCGGGAGCGGCCATCGACGCCCGGGCGCGCCGGCGCCCGGCACGGAAACCGCGGCGCGCGCCATGAGCCGTCCGGAGAACGCACCGCCGGCCGAGGCCCCGGCGCCGCTCAGCCCGACGCGCTACATCGATCCGATCGTCCTGTCGAGGATCGAAAACCTCGAGCTGCTCGCCCGGACCGTCGTCGAGGGCTTCGTCCAGGGCCTGCACCGCTCGCCGTTCCTGGGTTTCAGCGTCGACTTCGCCGAGTACCGCCCGTACCAGCCCGGGGACGTGCTCCGCAGCGTCGACTGGAACGTCTTCGCGCGCCTGGACCGGCTCGTCGTGAAGCTGTTCGACGGCGAGACCAACACCCACGTCAACTTCCTGATGGACATCAGCGGATCGATGGCCTACGGCTCCGGTCCCGTTTCGAAGATCGATTACGCCAAGTACCTGACGGCCTCGCTCGTCTACTTCGCCCACCGGCAGCGGGACGGCGTGGGGCTGGTGACCTTCGACACGGAGGTCGCCGGGCACATCCGGGCCGGCCGCCGCCAGGGCCAGTTGATGAGCCTGCTGACCACGATCGACCGCGCGAAGGCCTCGAAGGAGACCGAGTTCCGCAAGCCGTTGGACTACATGGCCGAGTTCCTGAAGAAGCGCGGGATCGTCGTGCTGGTCTCGGACCTGTACGACGACGTCGCCAACATCGTCTCGGCCGTCAAGATGCTGCGCGCGAAAGGCAACGACGTCATCGTCTTCCACGTGCTCGACGAATACGAGCTCGAGTTTCCGTTCCAGAACATGACGGAGTTCGAAGACCTGGAAACGACCAGAAGGCTCAACGTGATCCCGGGCAGCCTGCGCCGGGAGTACCTGGAGTTGATCCACGGCCACATCGCGTCGCTCGAAGCCGAGTGCGCGGCCGTCGGCGCGGACTACGCGCTGATGAACAGCAGCAAACCGCTCGACCACGGCCTGTTCCGGTACCTGGCCAAACGGGCGAAGAGCAAGAACCTGTGAGCGTGCGCCCATGTCATTGCTGAACGCCTTCTTCCTGCTCGGCGGCCTGACGCTGGCGATTCCCGTGCTCGTCCACCTCGTGCGCAAGGACAAGTCCGACATCGTCCGGTTCAGCTCGCTGATGTTCCTGTTGCGCATACCGCGCAAGACCATCCGGCAATACATCTTCCGCGACCTCCCGTTGTTGATGGTTCGCCTGCTGCTGCTCCTTCTCCTG
The DNA here is from genome assembly GCA_022821265.1 of Acidobacteriota bacterium. Classification (GTDB taxonomy): domain Bacteria; phylum Acidobacteriota; class Terriglobia; order 20CM-2-55-15; family 20CM-2-55-15; genus JAJEDW01. The sequence continues at coordinate 1,450 of JAJEDW010000244.1, read as the reverse complement.
ATCGGCGCCTTCGCGCGGCCCTACCTGACCGAGATGGCCGGCACGGCCGAGACCACCGAGGATTCGCGCGGCATGGTCGTCCTGATGGACAACTCCTACAGCATGCGGTACGGCACGCACTTCGAACGGATGAAGGCCGAGGCGCGGGACCGGATCGACACGCTGACGCCGGAAGACCGCGCCGTGCTGATCGCCTTCAGCAGCGGCGCACAGGTGCTCGGTACGCCGACCAGCGATCCGGCGGAGCTCGGCGCGCTCATCGACGGCGTCGATGCGAGTTTCGACCGGACCGCCTACTATGAGGCGTTCGCCATGGCCGACCGCGCGCTGGCCGCGCTCGAGGGCCTCGACCGCGAGCTCGTCGTCATCTCCGACTTCCAGCGGAACGGCTGGAACCGATCGTCCCGCGAATCCGTCATCGACTCCGACGTGCGCACCGAGATCGTGGACGTCGGCGTCGAGAACCCGGACAACGTGGGTTTCGAGAGCGTGAGCGTGGACGCCACCGTGTTCACGCGGACCTACGAGGGGCAGTTGCTGGCCCGGATCAACAACTACAACCTCGTGACGCAGGCGACGGTCGCGGTCACGCTCGAGATCAACGGGCGGTCCGTCGAGACCCGGACCGTCACGATCGCGCCCGAGTCGTCGGAGCTGGTGGAGTTCACCGGTTTCGAGCTGGCCCTGGGGTATTCCGAGGGGCGGGTGGTGATCGAGGACGAGGACGCGTTGGCGATCGACAACGAGTTCCTGTTCTCGATCCTGCGCCGGGACAGGTTGGCCCTGCTGGTGGTCGACGCGGGCCGCCCGGAGCAGAGCCGTTTTCTCCTCGACGCCTTCGCCTCGGACCCGGACCTGCCGTTCGCGGTCGACGTCGACGCGTTCGAGAACGTCAGCGCGGCCGATCTGGACGACTACGACGTCGTGATCATCAACGACGTGCCGAGACTCGACGACGCGTTCGCCGCGAGGCTCACCGAGCGGCGCGCCGAGGGGCAGGGCCAATGGGTGTTCCTGGGCGAGAACGCGGAAGCGGACTGGTGGAACGGCTACGAACCCCTGCCGGTCACGGTGGGGGAACGGGTCTTCGTCGAACGCGACCGGAACCGGCCGTTCTACTCGATCACCACGATCGAGCGGAGTCATCCGATCGTGACGGCGCTGGAGGAAAGCTCGCGGTTCACGCTGAACAGCGCGCAGTTCTTCGCCTACGTCAACCTCGCGCCCGACGACGAAGCGCTCGTGATCGCCCGGTTCGAAGACGGCTCGCCGTCGATCGTCGAGTCTCGGGGCGAGGCGCGCGGCCTGATCGTCATGGGGTCCACGGTGGACAACGGGCCATGGAACGATCTTCCGTTGAAGCCGTCGTTCGTGCGGTTGGTTCTCGAGGCGCCGCGGTATCTGGCGGGATACCAGGACCGGCGATCGTCCTACCAGATGGGCGAGGCCG